>CAYVTD010000005.1:61494-86920 GCA_964454445.1 uncultured Hyphomicrobiales bacterium | reverse complement strand
ACCCTCTTTGGCAAACATCTCACCAAGCAAACCCAGCGAGAACAGTTGGACACCGACTATTATTAAACCCAGTCCAAAGAAGGCAAGTGGTCGATTGCTTAAAAATGTAGTTTTTTCAAACCATTGAAATATCAGAATAGCATCGATTATCGTTCCAGCAAGCACAAAAAGCACACCCAAAGTACCAAAAAAGTGCAATGGTCTTCGAGCAAATTTACTTGTAAAAATCATAGTCAACAAATCGAGAAAACCTTTGATAAGCCGAGAAGCGCCAAATTTCGATTTGCCATATTTTCTTGCATGATGCTCGACAGGAATCTCGGTAACTTTGAAACCTTGTATATGAGCCATCGCTGGCAAATATCGATGTAACTCTCCATAAACTTCGAGCGATTTTACAACCTCTTTGCGGTATGCCTTTAAACCACAGTTGAAATCATGCAGTTTGATGCCGCTAAAAATTGAAGTAACAAAATTAAAAAATTTGGACGGGATGGTCTTACTGATTGGATCGTGCCTTATTTTTTTCCAACCAGAGACAAGATCGTAGCCATCGCGCAATTTTGCAATAAGATGTTGTATTTCCTGCGGATCATCTTGCAAATCAGCATCCATAGTAACAACATATTCACCTCTTGCTTTAGCAAATCCGACTGCTAGCGCTGCTGATTTACCATGATTCTTTCTAAATCGAATACCTGAAATCCTGTTGTTTTTTCTTTTAATATCCTTGATTGTTTCCCAAGAATTATCAGTCGAACCATCATCAATATAAATAATCTCATAATTCTGACCTGCAGATTTTGGTAGTTCTTCTTCGAGCTTCTTTGAAAGCTCTGGTAAAGATTCTTCTTCGTTCAACAATGGAATTACAACAGATACCAAGATTTTATGAATGTTCTTATGACTAATTTTTTTACTATTATCTTCTTTTTCTACATTTAAAATGGGTTTATTTCTTCTTTGATTAGAAAAATGCCTGTTCTGGGCATCTTTCGATCTTTCGTTTTTGTTTTCTTTTCGATTATCGTTTTTGTCTAATTCCATTTTTTACTCTGATTTCATAATTTTACGAAAATAAGCATTTTTACCATTCTTAATATATAAGAAGTAAACACCATTTGCAAAGTTTTTTAAATCTAAGGCAACTTCTTTTCCTATACTTATATTATTATAAATTATTCTTCCATAAGAATCCGACAAGCGATATTCATAATTATCAAAATTGGATCTCACTTCTAACTTATCGTACACAGGATTAGGAAACACTTCAAGGTTATCTTTATTATACAAAAAATCATCAATCGAGCTAGGTGAATAATGATACCAAGCAAGGATTAAGTATTTATCCAAATAAAGATTGCCAACACCGCTAGTTGTTTTTTTCATATTCAATTTTATTGTTGCACCAAGCGATGTTTCATCAATTAAAAAAGCTGAATCTATGCGATTATCCATCTCTTCCCATTGAAAAGAAACCTGTGAACCTGCTTCGCGAAATATTCTTAAAGAAAATGTTCTTGATTCGCCAGCATAAGTTATCGGTGGTTGGAAATCCTTAAACGAAGTAATTGGATAAGCGGAATCATAGTTCATAAACATAAAAACAGGGAACAATCTGCTTGGCGGAGGCGGAGGCAAATCTTGTTCACCAAGATCTTCGTCCAACCAATAAGTAGCATTTTCATTTGTTCCAAATGCTAATTTATCAACTACCTCTCCATTGTCTGTTTTAACAATCAGCTTTGTTTCTATGTTTTTAGCTGAATAAGCATTTTGCGCTACAAATATTAAAAATAAAAAAACAATTATATAAAATGTAAGTTTCATAATTTCAGATCAATTTCCTTTATTATACTTTGTTTTTAATATTAAAAAGAAGTAATAACAAAATATTTATTTTAGAGCAGCTTATATAAAAAAATGGGCAGCACTGGATAAAGCACTGCCCATAAAATAAATGCTGATTTCTTACTATTTTACAATAGTAATAGATGTAACAGATCTGTAAGCGCCAGCTGTTAATCTAGCAATATATCTTCCACTCGAAAGATTTGCTGCATCAAATCTCACTTCGTGATTTCCAGCAGTCATGTTACCTGTCAGAATTGTAGAAACTTCGTTTCCAAGTGCATCATAAAGCTTTATGGTTACATGCTCTTCGCTTGGAATTGTAAAGCTAATAGTAGAAACACTATTTACAGGATTAGGATAAGATGAAATCCCGTTTTCACTCATTACTACATCTGATTTTAATATCTGAACTTTATCTGCTTTTGTTTTGCTTATTTCTATATTTGACGAACTACCTTTTGCAATCGAGCCAAAGATTGTACCATCAACTGGATCAATAAATGTATAATTCGCACTTGAATTGCTAAGATTTATTGATATAGGATATTCAACACTTTGCATATTGATAACAACATTGCTTCCATTTTCAACGTAAACATTATCTGAAAATCTTACATCAAATAATTCTGTTGGAGGAAGTGGGGGCAATTCATAATCGGCTTTGTCAATAGCATCTTTTGCAATATAAAGATCTGCCGAATTTTGTAAGTTATCACTAATTGTTAATTTGGTATTACGAGCCAGTAATTGTTCCTTTTCAATATTTCTTGTAGGCATAGAGATTCTTGCAGCCATTGGATCAACAAGGCTAACATATCCGGAAGCATCGGTTTTAATCCAATAACCGAAACCGGGCTCTAATTGATATGTTTCATAATAACCTTTGCCGGTTTTATAGCCCCAAACACCTTTTCTGAGTGTAAAGTTCTTGTCTGGCAATTCAAGATCGAATGGTGAAAACTCGATTCTTTCGATACTAACTGGGCGTGTTAAACCACCTATTGTATTCCAATCTGCACCGTCGGCTCTGTCTTTGTCAGGATAAACTCTTACAGTGTCGCTGTATAGGTCTTCCTTGGGAAGCAACAATTCGTCATATTGTTCAATAGTTATTCTTCTTAACGGAGTTCCTGCAAAACGTGTATCAACCTTATCGGAATAACGAATGAAATATCCCACGCCTGGTTTCAAATATTCTTCATCTTGATAACCACGCATTGAATAGCGCCATGGCTTGTTAATGCCGTTTGGATATACATTTTTCCAGAAATTATTTGTAGGTCTTACAGGCATTGAAAGCAAGTTCCAACCGCGTTTTATTTTTGGAGTGCCATCAACTTCGACGTACTCAACAGTGCTTGGCAATGTATATTCTATTTTGAAAGAAGTAATGTTGGGGTCACCAATCCAATATGCTTGGCGTGTTCCACCAATACTGGTTGCTTGACGCATATTAACGCTTGGGAACAAAGAGCCGTTTAACGTATCTCTTAGGTATAATTGAGCATTATCTGGAAAATCTTGCGTATCCCATTCAATTTTAATTGGATAGTTTGCCGCGCCCCCTGCGTTGAATCTGCAAAGATATACAATGGAATTATTTGTATCTCTATTGCTTCTAATGTCTCTTGACTCTGAATGAGGATCCTCATCGAAAGGTGCGAAATCACCTAAGCCATAAGTAAGATCATAAAGAAATCTTCCTTCTTTATCTACTACTGGTCCATCTAGTACTTTGCCTTCGTTTGTAATAGGATACCATCTTGCACCAAACAACGAACCGTCGTTGCCATACCATTGTTCGATTTCTGGATGTTCTCCAAATAATGAATCTACATAAGCAGAAGCTCTATCACCTGTTCCAAAAATAAGATTTGTCGAATCGCCAAAAAAACCTCGCGAATTCTTTACAACAACTTCTATCCCAGGGGTTTTGTAAAAACGTCCATTTTTTATATCATCTGAAGGATTTCTAAACCTTATCCAAGTAATGCGTACTCTAATTGGGCTAATTTCAGCAACATCAGAAGTAAATGTAAGATAGCCTACATAAACTCCTGTTTTCTCAGGGTCATTAGCTGAACCAGCATCAAGTAAGTTTTCATCTGCTTTGATTTGCAATTTCACATCGCCATCTTTTTTATCATCCATTGACTCTAATGGATCATTGATAGCTAAGTTGCCGATTATGTCTTTATCGATATAATTCATTACGCCTTTGTGTGTGTATCTTGCCATTGTGTTAAAGAATTTATCGTTCGGTCCTGAACGAATACTACGGAACACAAGCCAAGGTTGGTCTGATTCTACTGTTATATTTGTCATCCTCGAGATTGATACAGTATTTAAAATCTGCATCTTAATTGTACCGATGTCCTGATTTGCAGAGAATTCTGCCCATGCTGAGTCGGATGTCAATGGGTCTTTCACAATCCATAGCTCAGAATTAACTGAGTCAATCGGTGGTTGTTGACTTCTACCTTGTTCGATTACTTCGAAACCAAAGCGTGGTTGATTTTGTCGAATTTGCATATAAATCACACCTGGAAGGCAAGGTTCGGTTACCCATTTACTAAACTGTAGAACTCTGTTATCAATGCCTGCAACTCCAGCAAATTTACTTCTCAATGGACCATCCATATTTGTTTCGTTTATATCTGGATAGTCGTCTTCAACTCTACTATTATATGGTCTCATCTCTTTGAAAGGAGCATCTTGACAAACATTAAGTTTGTTCCACATAATCGTGTCTGTTTTGATAATTAATGGTTGATTACCACCTTGTGTTGCCGGGTTTTCTTTCGAAGGAATAACACGGAATTTCAAATAAAGTAAAACTTTGAACTCACCTGCGTTATTCAAATCTGTATTTGGAAGGGGTTTTGTGCTTGTGCCAACGATAGTAATGCATCTACCTCTTCTACGTTCACTTAGTGGTAAGTTTGGCCTTAGATATAATTTATATGATTCATCAACTTCATCATACCATGAAATATCGAATTTGTTTGCTAATGGTTTGTAATAACCATTACCATCCATATATCTAATGTCGAAAGTTTCTTCATTTACAACTGGATGCTCTAAGGAATAGCCTATGGCACGCAAAGCTGAAGAGTCATACTGCACAGAAAATCTGAAGCTAATGATAGGTTCGGGGTTATATATTTTACCTGCTTCGGTATTGTATTTTGCCCACCTATTCTCTACAAAAACCGGGACTAATATTTCCCTTGGATGCTTACTTGATTCAGAAGCGGGCAGCCAAATTCTTCCATCAGGATAGAAATTTGTATTCCATTTTCCATCTGAACCGGTCAAGCTTAGAATCGGCAAAGCAGGCTTATCAGCTGCGTGTGCCGTAAAACTAGGAGCTAATAATGCGAAAGCTATTATAATAACTCCAATTAGCAAAGCGCTCCTTTGCTGTAGAAAATAATTTTTCATAAAACCTCCAATTTGATAAAAACATTAAAAATTAATCTATACATACTTTTTTTAACACTCTTTTACCGTTTGATATTACAATTTCTATTAGATAAACTCCAATAGGAATCAGTGATGTATTTATTTGAAAGAACATTTTATTTTCAATTTCATTGTGGAACACTCTTGTTCCATAAAGATTATATATCTTTAAATCTTTTAAAAGATCACTGGATTGTATTTCAATCAACCGTTCATCTTTTTTATACTGAACTGTTAATAAATCCTTTTTTTCATCTATTATACTAGATGGCTCTATATTTTTAAGAACAATTTTGTAATCATTATATCTTGTTATACACGAACACACATCAGTCTGTTCAGGTATAATATCTAAAATACATTCATTTAAAATCTCACTTTTACTTTCGATACCTAGTCTTAATATCTTATCATTATCGCTTAAAGGCTCGACAATTCTTAGTCTTACAATCCTTTTACCTTCAATTATTATATCATCTAAAATCTTTATCTTATCGCTTGAGTTTTCTATAGAAAATATTTCAAAAAACTCATTATCTAAATTAATACTTACGACTAAGCTATCAAGATATGAGTTTTGCATTATATTGCAAAACACATCTAAATAATTTCTTTCTTTACCTTCAAAGAACAAAGTATCTTTGTCAAATTTTACCTTAAAATATCTTTCCGGTTTATCTATTATTTCAACTTTTAATATCAGATTTCGCTTTTCATCAATTTTTCTTGCAAATTCATCTGTAAAGTCGAAAATTTTAAAATCTACATGAGCTGTATCCGGGCATTTTGACAAATAATCACCCCAAAATGCGATCAATGGTTTATCGCCATAAACTCTATCATCTGAGATATTTACCGCAAATCCTCTTAAACTGCCACTATCAGAGAACACTATATCTTTATAATCAAAGAACTCTGCTAATGTCCCGTTGGTTAAAGCTGTATGAAACTTTAGCTTTTCAGGATTATAGCTTATTTCAAAATCAAATCCATATAGCGAATCTTCATATCTTATAGGGTCGCTATCTATAACAAGAACAACTCTTTGTTTGCTTTCTTCCCCGCAAATATCTAGCGGATAATACTGTTTTATTTCAAGATTTATTTTATTCTGGCTTATCAAGCTCTGGCTATTTAAAAAAATAAATAGCCAGAGCAAAGCCAAAATTAAATTACTCGATAACGAGCTTCTTTGTAATATTAACATTATTGCCTGTCAGTCTATAAACATATACACCGGAAGCAAGTTTGTTCCCGAAGTTATCTTTACCGTTCCAATATAGATTGTTCGCGCCAACTTTGAAATCAATAAATAATTTTACGGAATTGCCCATAACATCAAATATTTCTAATTTGTAGTTTCCTTCTTGTTCGATATTCACATTAAACATTGTCCCTTCTGTAAAAGGATTAGGCATATTTTGTGAAAGTATTAATGTCCCATCTGTATTTTCATTAATCGCGGAAACTGCTAAGCGGACATCTTCTTTGTTTTCGTCATTATATCTAATTTTAGAAGCAAGCAAATCATTATCTGCTCTCACTTCTAGTATAATAATGGGTGAAGAACTATCAAATTCACCTGAACCTGCAAAAACAACTCTATTACTATGGGTTGAAATAAAGATTTGGTTATCATCATTTTCAATAGTAGTAGCATCTAAAATTTCATTTCCGATTTCAAATTTACCAGAAATGGCATCTTTGGAATAGCCATTTAAATAAACAGGGATTCTATATGAACCAGATTCATTTTGTGTTACTGTACCAAATTTAATTCCATTAGCTTTATTTTCATTAATACCTACCTTGCCATACCATACTGTAGTGTCGAGCAACCATGGTAATTCTGGTAGTTTTGCTCCCATATAGGTAATAATCATTGCTGCATCATATTCAGTAGCTTGATAAAAGACACGTTTATATGAATCTATACCGGAAGGAACTATTTGTCCGTTATGTTCTACCCATTTCAAGCTATCTTGATAAAAATCGTTTCTCCAACGAATATCTTTTCTATATACTTTTTGGGTAACAGGGTCAAGATAAAAGAAATATCTGCCATTATGATTCACGTCAGCATGATATGCCTGTCTCATCCTAACACTATCTAATGGAATACCAGTGGAAATGGCATGCATAATCGTTCTAACATCGTTGGCAGTAACAAATCTTGATTGTGGCATTCCGTAATGTTTACCTGCAGGTGCTTGCGATAAATCGGCATCACCATCGCCCCAACCTTCCAAGTTATAAGTAGGTATTGCATGTAAAAATATACGCTTGTCTGTGCCCATCGAAGGAGGCCATGTGTTTGTCAATGTTTTCAATGTACGTGATGAATTTTTCGTATATGGATATAATTCGCCGTTATACAATGCGTTTAAAAAGTCTGCCATGTCAGTTCCAATCGTTTGTTCACCTTTGATACCGACAGAGGCATTTTTGGTTACTACTGTTGTTCCTGGGTCATTTGGATTGCCACCAACTGGACCGTAGGCAAATTCAATGTCACCTTGACGTGTATTTGGATCAGTAGATTTGTGTAAAATCACTTGGAAATTGCCAACACTCGACTTAATATTGCCATCATTAATATTAAGATTCTTCCATTGGATAGTAATTTTATTAGCTTCTTGTCTATAAGAAATTCTTGTTCTAAGATAGCCATTTTTCTCGTCTTCTGCTTTTCTATAAACGTGGTCGCCCCAGAAAGGTGCAATAACATTGCGCGGATAAGAAACTCCATCTCCAAACAAGCCGTTCGGATTTTTAGCCGGGATCAATGGGCGTTCGTTAAATGTTAAAAAGCCATTAATGCAGACCCAAACGCTACGGAATACTTCTCCGTTAAATTCAAACTCAAAGCCTTGGCTAAAGGTTATAAGTGCATAGCCATCGTCAAGATCTTGCTGATTTGTCGGTGGCATTGTAAATCTTGCAGGTAGCAATTCGACATCTGCCGTCAAGTTTTCGTAAGAACCTACAGCTACAACATCTATAGGATCAAACTCACTATAAACCTGAGCTTTAAGGGGTTGCATCGTAAGCAGCATTACTGCCATTATGACGAACCCTAAAGCTATTTTGAGAGATTTCATATTTAACTCCTTATTTATTATTAAAATTATCTTCATTTTTAATTATTCGCAGGTAGCATTGATATTATCTTTGCTACCTGCGTTTAATAAATTATTTTACAATAACGAATGGATAAGTAACTGCTGATAAGCCTGTAGTCATTCTCACCCGATAAGAACCACTTGATAGTTCGATACCATTACTGTTTGAGCAATTCCATTGTATTTCATTCTGACCAATTGGGAACACTTTATTTCCAAGATTGGCTACAACATTACCAAGAGCGTCGATAATATCAAGTTTAATTGGTTTTGTTGTGCCAACGTTAAATGTTATCTTGGCAAAATTAAAGGCTGGGTTCGGCGATACGGATACGATTTCGTTTGCTCCTACAATAGCATTATCATCTACTGCATTTGCAAAATCATAATATATCGAGAAGCCTTCAATATCAGTACCACTAACAATAATCCTAACAGTATCGCCACTAACAATCGATTTGATAGATGGCAATGACGTGCCTTGACCAGTTTCCATATTGAAATTGAACTTGTTTCCATTCGTTCCTAAATCACGGATATACCATTTTCCTTCAACAGGATCTTCTATTGCACCAAGCTCGGGAGGAGGATATGGGAATATTGTAATTGTTATCGGATAAGAAGGTGAAGTATTTCCATTTACGCCACCGGCTTGTATTTTTGCTTTAAATTCGGAGTTAATATTATCTGGATGGATACATCTTAAGATACCATCTGTTTTAGGAATGAACCATCTCGCATCGAATACGTCTAAATATGGTAGAGGAGGTAGTTCATATTCACAATGATTTTGATCTAGCTTGCCAATTTCTTGGTTATCGCTACCATCGCCTGTTGATGCGGTCAATGGACTTGCAAGACCAAATACCATATACTGATATGCACCTAATGAATTTTCGACTTTGACTGAGCGAATGTAAGTCGTTGGATCTCCATATTTTACTTTATATGTTTTGATATCAATTGAGCCAGAGGCATCTGTTACTCTAATACGAATTGTAACTCTGCCGTCTGGACCTGGTGTGCCGGCAAATGAATTTGTCTTTATCTTAACTGCTACTGAATCTTTATCACGAATACCGGATATTGTAGATGGTTCCACAGTGAAACCGCTCGGCTCAATGACTTCGACTGTCAAAGTTTCAGTTGGATCACCAGGTACACGACCTCTTCTAAGATCTTTATCGTGAACAATAATTGTAGCTTCATAAGGCTTGTTCTTATCTACGCATACAACTTTGGGAAGATCGAGAATTTGAGGCAAGTGGTTAGTTGAATCAACTTGAAGTGTCAATGATTTAACAACTGTTAAGCCGTCACTATCAGTTACTAATACTGTTACTTGCTCTGTCCTTGGGGCATCCTTGATACCAGGAGTACCATAAAGCAATCCACTTTCTTTATTAATCTTCAACCATTTTGGTGTCGTTTTCTTTCCGGTAAGATCCCAGAAACCTGCTTCATTATAGCATGGATCTCTTGGCACTTGATCTAACGGATAGTCTTCATATATTAATTCAAATGTATGTGTTTGACCAAAGTTCGGGTCATATACTTTAATCATTTTGTTCGAGTCGAGAAGGTTTGACAAGTTAATACCATTTTCTTCATCAACAAGCATTGGGTTATATCTTCTGTCTTCTTTTGCCGGTGGTAGAGAATTAGTAATGATTTCAGGTGCAACATTGATAAATATATCGAACGAAACTGGTTGAACTCCACCGTGACCATCTGTAATAATAAAAGTAAATAATGTATCAGTGTTCAACGCACCATTTGTTCTGTTATTTGGAAGAAGCATACGAAGGGCTTCATCACCAGGAATGCGGTAATTTAACTTACCATAAGTCGTAAAGTCTAATGCCAATGGATCAAGAGTTTCGTCATCATCATAAATTGTTAAATATTCGTCTTTCATCCAATTCGGTCGAGATTTAACAACTATATGATTCGTTTGACCATATTCATTTACAACAACTACTGTATCAAATACAGTTGTATCTTGTGAATCTTTTTGATCTCCATTGCCTTTATCCCTGATTTGCTTGTTTTCAAATCCATAAGCAGTCTTTCCGTAGCGGAAATCCCAACCTGCTGCTGCTGGTGAATGATCTTCCATCTCGTCGTCAGAGTTAAAGTCAGATTGGAATCTTAGTTTGAATTTACCTGTGGCAGGATCACCGGCAAGATTTGCCTTTAGCTTGCCATCATCAGTCAAACCGCATTTATGTTCAGAGGGTTTGTAGGTAACATAAGGTATTGTATTGCCATATCTATCAATTCTCTTTGTAAGAACTTCTTCAGAGGAAGTATAAGGCAAATACCTTGGAACACTGTCTGTTACATAAATTCTAAACCTGTAATCCTGTGTTTTATAATTCGAGCTATTCCAAATTGTATCTTGTTGCAAGAATCTTGCACGAAGTGTGTTTTCAGCTATATCGTAAGTCGGTGCATTTAAATATTTCGGGAATAATTGTATGAATTTTTCAATATTATCAGCATCCATACCAATATATTTTAGCATGTCAACCGTTCGGAAGCTTGGTGGGAAATTCTCTGCTGTTACCCAAACTTCTTCACCACCGGGTACTACAAACGGATTAATCGGTCTGCCTCTGAACATCAGATAACCCTTGGAATTGAAATATGGATTATTATAGTTTTTATACTCTTTATCATTAGCATATACTGTATCGACCATTAACCATCTGGCAAGACCGGAAGCACCATCGACTCCCCATTTATATGTAAGGTTAGCATATAAATCTGGATGTACGAAAGAGCGTGGGTCAAAGTAACGCATAGTATCCTCAGCTGTTACAGTAAGTATAGAGTCTCTACCGCGTCCATGGAAGAGCGGAAGATTGCTGTATGTGCCTTTTGATACTGGATAAGGTCTGTCTTCGGTAACAAATATTTTGTTAAGGAAGTTGGTAATAGTATCATGTCTCCATGTTCCTTGTCTGTACTCCCATGGGAATTCTGAAGGATTTTGTTGGAATAATGTGTCGGTCATAAGTTGGACAATGTTACCTGTCCAAATAGGTGGTTCGGTCGAATTTGTTACATACAATTTCAAACCTTCATCGAATGCTTTTACAACACCTTCTCGCCATAGAACAGTTCTTGAAATTATTCTAATAGTATCGCCAACGTTAGCTGGTAAAGCACTATAACGTTCACCTGCAAAATATGTAACGTAATTAACATTGCCAGTTTGCTGTGATGGTGGCAGTGAGGGTCTATTAGAGAACAAGTTAGTATAGTTAGCTAATCTTGTGCTTGGTGCATAATACTTTCTACCCATCAATGTCGAATTATCTTCGTTATAAGGATTCTGCCATAAGTTTGAAAGTAACCATGCACCAGTACCAAAGTTCATCAAGCCTTCTAATGTGCGGCGCATTGTTTTCTGTCTTAATGTTGGGGAGTCCGAAGAGTCGGGAACTAGATCCACTCTTGCACGGAAGGTTTCTCTCATATTATAATTAGTATTTACACCTTTTTTCGAGTCATTTGTCAACTGCTTTAGATTAGCACGGATGAAATCGCCTGTGGTTTCGTTTATGACAAAGAATACTGTCTCGTTCAAAGCTCTGGGGTCAAAGTTTGTTTTCTCTGCCTCACCTGTGTAATTTGCATAAGCTTCAAGATAGAGCGGATATCCAATTGGGTGATAGAAATTGCCGTTTTTGTCGGGCTGGAATTCTTCTTGCAAATCGTTGATGATTGGATATACAAGATCGCCTTTATCATTAATGCTATCGGCTATGAATGGATTTCTCGACCATCTCTTTACGTAAGTTATATCGCCATTGACGTTAACAAATTTTTGTAGTAGTGGAGGAATACCAACTGCAAAATCTTCGATAGGACTCATTCTACGTTTCGTATAATCTGCAATTCTAATGTCGGTGCCTTTATCATAAAGATCATATACATAAGCAGACATCAAAAGTTTCTCAGGAATACTACCGTCACCAGACATTTCCTGGTTGTTCGGGTCGTTGAACAATGGAATGGGAGTATAGTTAAACCTTGATGCTGATTCGTGTGGACCTTGTGTCAGAACACCAGTCGAATTGAAAATATAACCTAGATAAGTGCTGTCTATGTTAACATTCTTATAATACCTATTGAGGTCTTTACGATTCATATCCACATAGAATGTTTCCAATTTCGCATTTATATTCTTTACAGAATCAAGCTCACCTTTATCATTGATGAAATAAATCCATTTAATGTTCTGCATCTCAGCAAAAATATTTGCTTCTGTGTGTCCCCAATAGTTTGAACGAAGTGTATCGATACCACCATAGCCAAGACCGGTCGTACCGGCAAGCACGCCCTTAGTATTTGGTGCATCTGGAAGTCTTATCAGGAATCTTGCCTCGTTATCGAAGAAAGAGTTGGCTGCCTCGGATCCTATATAAGAAGGTAATGGACCTTGGATTTCGCCATAAAGAATTGCTCCAGCAAGATCACTTGATACCTTGTTCTTGCTAATGATACCCTGGTCATTTCTCCAAATGGGACCAGTAATAACATTTTGATCAAGGCCAATGTCTGATGTTGCGACGTTGCCTGTAATATATGATCTGTTTAAAATAAGCTTAAGATCGTAGTTGTCAGAATAAATTGCAGCTCCGGTGTATGCTTTGTTCTTTTGGATTCTCACGCGGTTGAAGTTGATTGAGTCAACTCTGCCAGCTCTGTTTGGCATAATGCTATCTAAAATAAACATTGCACCGCCGAGACCAACACCATTTTCTGGTAAACCAATTTCTGGATGTCTGCGGACAACATCTATAACGCTCATATCATCGGGATAGAGACGTGACCAATTTTCACCACCATCTTTTGTATAGAGAATATTACCAAAGTCGCCAACGACATAACCGCTATCATTTGTAGGAAATGTTACATTTTTCAAACTATAAGTAGTTCCTGGATCAATTTTGTTCCAAGTAGTTCCAGCATCTACAGTTCTTAACATAATACCAAAATCGCCAACGATAACACCTTGTGTAAGGTTTGAAAACACAAGTGAGCGAAGATTAAATGGAGTGCCCGATACTTGGGCAAACCAAGTTTGACCACCATTGGTAGTTTTTAATATAGTTCCATTTTGACCAACAATGTATCCAGTGTTTGCATCTGTAAAGTAAATACCAAACAAGTGGTTTAATGTATTGGAAATAAGCACATTCCAGGTTGTTCCGGCATCATCTGTTTTAAGAATAAGACCTCTATCGCCAACTACAAAACCAGTATTGTTTGTTGTGAAGAATACTCCATGCAAAGAGTGCATTACATTAGTATTCAATGCAAACCAACTTTGACCACCATCGATAGTTTTAAGTATTGTTCCTTGTTCTCCTACTGCATAACCATCTTGTGTGCCTACCCAAACAAAATCGTGAAGGTCAGGGTTATTTGAATTTGGAGGAATAATAGTCTGCCATGTATCGCCTGTGTTGTTTGTTCTCATTACAACGCCTTGTTTACCAACAATGACGCCTTGATTATTGGTAGCAAATTTAACTCTATTAAGAGTTATCTGAGCATCAGCATTTTTATATTGCCAAGTTCTGCCACCTTTTGAGAACTTTATGATTGTACCAAATTGACCAACCGCAAAGCCCATATATTCATCAATGAAAGAAACGCCAAGCAGATTGCTGCTTGTTACGTCTGTTCCTTTGCCAATTTGAGTTGTGCCTGTGCCGTTACCATAATTGGCATTATTCATTACTTCTTCCTCAGCCATTACTTCGTTGTCGAGGAATCTTGTTAACATGTTAGCATCAGGAGCTATTTTTGAATTAATTGTATCATAAACGAAAGGATAGTTGTAAGATACAAAACCATTGGCTATGCCGTTAGCATTGCGAGCTATCTTGTCAAGATCTGTTATGAAAAATCTTTTTGTCGAAGTCATTGGCTGAATCATTGCAACGGCGCCGCCGTTACCGTTCATTACCATATTTTTCAAAAATTCTACACCTTTCACAACACTAAGGTCAGCACTCAATGCGTAAATGGCACCGCCACCCCTAATCTGGTTCTTATTCATTTCGTCGATACCGTAGCCAACTTTATTTTCACGAAAAGCTGCACGTACTATTTCGACTGCTCTCTGTGCGTCAGTTACGATTGTGTATGCATTAGGAATACGAACATCGATAGCGCCACCTGCATAACCAGCTACGTTATTATCAAATTTTACTGGATATTTACCGCCGTAACCGATAAGTTGGTTTGATTCGACGCCACCAGCACCGTGAATGTAGAAATTACGTTTTACAAACAATGCTCCACCCCAGGAAATAGCTTCATTTTCTGTAAATTTGATATTGAAGCCAAAATCGCGGGCTTTTATCAAAGCATCTGAACCTCCGATAACTGGTGAGGGTCTGACATCCGCATTGCCATCAACAAACAAAGCGCCACCAGCGGCAGATTTATTTCTGAAAAACTCTGTCGAGTTTTCGATGCCTTGTTCAGACAATGTCGTACCATTTGTATATTGCTTGGTATAACTATCTCTCCAAGGTCCACCAACTATCTGTAAGCGGCCTAATGTATTTTCTGTGAATACTGCACCACCCATCGAATAATAACCTGCCGTAGAGCCAGTCATTACATCTTCCATGTGGGGTATTCTTGTTTCATTAAATTTGAATTTACCCGCAAGAATGAGAGAAGTGTATTCGCCAAGATAGATAGCTCCACCTCTTGCGCCTTTGCTACTTCTCGTACTCTGGAAATTGATTGCCTGGTTGCCGATTGCTTCGAAATAATCTTTATAGGGGAAGGTAACCACACCCATATCTGTTTTAATAGAATTATTCACACCCAAGCCAATTTCTATCTGAGTTTCCTTGCCTTCCTCGCCAGGTTTTCCACTTATGTAAATGGCACCACCAGCGGCAACATCACCATAGCCATAAGGATATGATGCCTCGGTATCGTCCATTACAACCTCGACACCGCCAATAATCTTTTTGATTGTATTGGCAAGTTGGACTTTATTACCTGAAAATTTTAAGTTTCTCACTCTGCCAAGGAATACAGCGGTACGAGCATCATCATAAGCTTGACGATAGAAATCATACATTGCTGCTTGCTTTACTGGCAATGATGAAAGCCATGGCTCTGCAAAATTTTCATCTAAATTATCAATCTTTAGTATTTTTCTGTTTATTAATGAGTATTGATCGTCCCTTTCTCGCAAAGCCGGGTTCTTGTCTATCATATAATATCCAATGGCATCATTGCTAAGACGCGCGTCTTTGGGGAAACCATCGGGTGCCTGTAATATTTGCAATGCACCACCGCGAAGACGTGCGAAGTTATTTTCAAATTCGCAATTTAGCAACCAAGTTCTTACTGAAAATGTGGTAAGAGCGCCACCAGCACCATTGGTAAGATTTCTAAATTTATTGTTAAGTGTTTGGACTTGATCTGCGGTCAAACCTGGAAGTGATGCTGCTTTATATCTGTTTAACCTGTCAACGGTTGTATCTTTTCTGAAACCTTCGAATTTTACATTTCTGAAGAAAGCAGCTCTTGCGCCAGGAAGCACAATAATATGTCCCCATTCTTGGGAAAAGTTGTTTTCTAGTTGTCCAATGAAGCGAATTTGCTCATTTACGATATTTACGTTTCTATCGTTTACTCTTCTCCAAGCTCTTAAGTTAAGGTTGATATCATCTTTATATTGCATTCCCACCATACGAGATGAAACATACATCAAAGCAATTTCAAAAGGAACGATGAATTTGTTTTTATCGTTTGGTAATGGAATCACAAATTTATTAGGATTTGTGGGCAGTTTCGGGAGCATCGGGTCATCAGGGCTGACTATATCGATTATCTTTCTGTTAAGAGTATCGATAATAACATTAAATACATGGTTGTATTTTTCCTTGTGAACTGTCAGATCGCGAACTGTTGGTACATCAATGGTGCGATCGGTAGCACTTTCAAAAAGAAAATATGCTGGATCGGCATAACTGTAGAATCGCGAACCCGGTTGGATTGGATTAATTCCATCGGGTCTCTCTTTGTAAGTGGCATTGGCAAAGCCGTCTGCAATAATTCTTCCACCGACAGAGTCGATCAATCTGCCGTTTGGAAAGAAATAAAGCTTCGTTCCTGGCTCGATGATAAGGGTTCCGGCAACGGTCAATTCTCTGTTAATTATATACAGTGAATCGGAGTCCTTTACCAATACTCTTACCTCGCCGGGAGCAATACGTCCCGCCAAATATACTGCTGTCTGGGCAAAGCCCTCACCAGCAGTGAGGATGCCCAAGAAAGCTAGTACAATACCTAATCGAAACAAACGTAGCATAAAACCTCCAAAAAAATAGTTAATATGTAAAAACCATTTATATTCATTAAACTTTTCTAATTTTTTTCAAATTTCTTGATAAAATAATGTAATCACTCAATTTTTATGCCAAGCCTCACCAGATCCTGCTTTGCCAATGAAGCATATTCGGTGTACTCATGTTCAACAATAAGTTCGTTGAGCATTTTCCCTGTTTTTTCCTTATCGCCGGCTTTTTCGTAAGCAATAGCTGTGAAATATTTATATCTGCTTTTTGATGTCTCGCTAATAGCTGTTGTAGATGCTTTCTCGTAATATCCTGCAGCATCAGTAAACTTGCCTTCTTGTTGTAAAACTGCACCCAATCCGGCATACGCGCCTTCTAATACTGTCGGAGAATCGGAGCCACTGGCTATTTCAAAATACTTTTTCGCTTCAGTAAGGCTATCTTTAATTAGAAAAATATTCCCGGCATAAAGAGCGGCTGTTTTGCCCGCATCCGTACTGCTATATTCTTTAATAATATCTATTAAACCAATGATTTGCTCACCGCGGATCCTTGATTCTTTATCTCCATAGAGAGTTCTTTCGTAGTCTCCATATTGATAATATGGTAATATTCTGGACAAAGCCAATGATGATTTAGTGCGATTCTCTTCCGATGATGACTTCAGATAGTTCTTTACCAAAAAGAACGCGAGAGTAAGTACTATAACAGCCAAAGAGATATACATCACCTTTTTGCCGTTTTTCTCTAAATAACTTTGTAAATTCTCTTTTTTCTGTTCGCGTTTTACTGAGAAATCGTATTGCTCTTCGCCACTCTCGTGGTTTTCTTTTTTTCTTTCAAGTTTCATTTTTGTCTTTTATAATTCCTTTAAAATATTAATATTTACAATTTCCGTACGCCCGAAGGGAATCGAACCCCCAGCCTTTGGAACCGGAATCCAACACTCTATCCTATTGAGCTACGGGCGCAAAATTGTTTTTCTTTTAGTCCTCTAAACTACAAATATAATATAGTATCATTTAATAAACAATGAAGATTTGTTAATTAAATAGATACTTTTAATAAAATTTTCCACTTTTTTTATATATAATTAAATATTTTCCGCAGTGTCAAGTTTATTACACACTATTGTATTTTTCAAGAAATTACAAATTATGTGCGATTTTTTTCACAACGTCAATTTTTTCTGACGCTTAAAACCTGACACTTTTTCTCACTGCTTCGACGATGTCTTCCTTGCTCAGTAATATTGCTTTTTCTAAACTCTTGGCAAAACCAACAGGCGTATCCTTTGACCCTAAACGGCCAACAGGGGCATCGAGGTATTTAAAAGCTATTTCAGCTATCGTTGATGCAATTTCACCTCCGAAACCTCCGGTTTTCTTATCTTCGTGTACTACAAGAACTCTACTTGTTTTTTTAATTGACTCTACTACCAACTCCTTGTCCCAAGGTATAAGTGAGCGCAAATCGACAATTTCTGTTGAAATGCCTTCTTTTTTCAATTCTTCGGCAGCTAACAAACTGAGATGGACACCTGTGCCATAACTAACTATAGTTATATCAGTCCCTTCTCTCCTTATTCTCCCTTTCCCAAAAGGAACAATATGGTTTTCAGGGGGCAATTTGCTGGAGGCTTGTTTGAAATTATACAAAAATTTTGGCTCAAGATACATGGTTACCCCTTTCGAGCGCATGGCATTGCGCATCAATCCAAGAGCATCATCAGCAAATGCCGGGCTAACTATGCGTAATCCGGGCAATGTTGTAAATGTGCCTTCAAGATTCTGACTATGATAGAGCCCACCTTGTATATATCCACCACTCGCAAGCCTAATCACTACATTTGGTGCATACTGACCTTTAGTGCGCCAGTACTCGTGCGAATGCTCGATGAGTTGGTCCATAGCAGGCCAAAAATAATCGGCAAATTCGGCGCCTTCGATTACTACCCAGATATCATCGCGATAGCGGCAAAAACCATTTGCAGTGCCCACGATATTGTTTTCTGCTATTGGTGAATTAAAAATCCTTTCTGTACCAAATTCCTCTAGCATTCCCTTATTTACATTGAAAACGCCCTGCTTTTCAAAAGAGGCAACATCCTGACCCCAAAGAAATGTATTAGGATTGCTCCGAAACTCTTCTTTCAAACCGGTGTTGATACCTTGCAGATATGTGATTGTTTCGGCATTTTCAGCTGCTGGTACTTCTGTATTATCTCCTGCTTTTGCAAAAGGTTCAGGCATAATAAACTGGCTGTATGAACTGCCCTCCGGATCTGCCATTGCTTCTACTTTGTCGGCAGTTTCAAAGATTAATTGCTTGTTTTCTTCTTCTATATTTTCTATTTCTTCTTGGCTTGCTATCATATCATTAATTATAATATACCTCAACTGGAGCATAGGATCGCGTGTAGCAGCTTTTTCAATTTCTTCGTCAGTTCTGTAAAGCTGATGAGGATCAGAGTTTGAATGTGCGCCCATACGATCGCAATCGGCGTGGACAAGCACTGGCCCCTTTCCAGCCAAAATCCATTCCTGAGCAGTTTTCAGAGTATTCATCGAATTAAAAGGACAGCGCCCATTGCAATTAAGTATCTTTAAGTTTTTCATCCCCTTGTAATTCTCTGAAATTACAGCATTTGCTGTCTGTTGGTAAATAGGAACCGAAATGCCGTACTTATTATTCTGAATGACAAACATCACTGGCAGCATCTCGAGTGTGGCACAATTAAGTGCCTCCCAAAAATAGCCTTCCGAGCAAGAAGATTCGCCTGCAGAATAAATAGCAATTTCGTCTCCGCCATATTTTTTAATGGCACGTGCCAAGCCAGCTGCATGTTGTGAATGGTTTCCAGTGCAAGAAGATACGTTTTGAATACGCATTGATGGCTTTGCAAAATGATTGCTCATGTGCCTGCCGCCACCTGCCACATCAGCATCTTTGCTTAACCCGTTAAGCATTAGCTCCTCAAGGGTTATACCAGCAGAAAAAACTGTTAGCATATCGCGATAATAAGGAAAAAGAAAATCTTTGCCCGGGCGAAATATCTTGCCTATTGCATATTGGATGCCGTCGTGTCCGCCAAAAGGAGCATGATAGGTCCAACCTTTGTTCATTTTTACATAAAGAGCAGCTTTATTGTCAAGCTTGCGGGCAAGATTGATAGTTCGATAAACCTCGAGAATTTCTTTTTTTGTTACTTTTCGAGTATCGAAAGGACAGTTGAGGTTGAGCTCCTGCTCTTTCCCTTCGTAAAGAATTTTTATTACCTTAACTTCGTTGTTAAGTATCTTACCGATGGCTATCATCTTGTTTTCTTTTTTGGTATATTCATTTTGTTTTGCCATTTCTACTCCATTTATGTTAATTTAATAATATCAAAATTTAAAATTATTGTCTTAGATTAACATACATAAAAATGTTCTTTGATGTATGTTCAAAGTATAAATATATTTAAACTATTATCTTTATAAACTATTTTGTTTTTACTAAAACTAATTAAACAATTTTTAATGCACGTCTCACAGAACTGCTTTAGTAAACAAGAGCTTGCGTGTTAAAAACCATTTTCCTGTAGAGACTTTACAATGTCGTCAATATAAATGTTATAAGCATCACCATACCAAAGGTCGGGTGGAATAAATTTGATGGTGCCAAAAGTCGACGGATCACTTGGTTCGATAGCCGAAGTCGCTATTTCAGTTATTTCTTTTGGTCGATATTGATGGTCAGCATCATGGACAACTACTGTGCATCCAAATTCCTGGATGACATTTTGTTTAATTGGGGCAGAATCGAACCCAAAAACTTGAAAAGGTATCTTAAATTTTATTACATAGCCGCTATCGAGCGGAGCGGACACTGATTTTATCCTACCGACAGCTAGCCTCTGAAAGGAGGCAAGATTGTCCGTTGAGCCCACCTTTTGAGATGCCTCTGAAAAAGGTTTTTCTTCAAGAAAATCCCCTGGATAGAAAGCAAACCTGTAAACACCCGAATCAATAGTTTTCCTTACATCCAATTCTTTGCCTTTCATCGAAACAAAACGGCTTTCATTCTGAGGAACAGGACGAGCATCGAACCAAAGCTCGACAAAATCAGATACACAACCCTCGCAATTGCTCGTAATTACGTTATCGTCAATAACATAAATCGACATATAAAGAAATTCATTATCATACGCTGAACGAACTCGGAACGATGCGTCTTTGTCGCCTTTCCAATGATAAGCTCCGACAGGCACAAAATCGACATAATTGCTGAAAACATCTGGCTTATAACCGAAACTAATCAATTTTTCACGCGGATAGCAAGGTATTGTAAGATAAGATACGCTAAACACTTCTTCGCCACCACTTGTCTTTACGAACCTGTATCTGTTCATCATAGTTTCAAAATTTTTATATGTTTCTTTAGTCAAGTTGCCAACTCGCTCAGTTGTAAACTCGTCGAGCTTTATGAAACAACCGTTTTGGAATTTAAAGCCCTCAATCAGCCAATTGAATTGGCTCCGCTTTTTTGTTATGAAGCAAGCATTATCTTTAATCACGACACCTATTTCAAGCGGCAAGTCGATATACTCGTATTCGAAATTACCAACTTTTGTCAAAAACCCATCAATATCAACAAAAAAATACACATATACAGTTCGCTTTTTGTCAGCAAGCACATTAACAGTAAAGGCTACATCGAAATACCCGTCACCAGAGAAATCACCGACATCCCAACCCCAAATTGTATATCTTGTCTTTGGTAGCTGTTCACCAATATCTTTTATTAAATCTTCAGCAAAATATGGCTGCAATTTTTTTTCCAATTCGGGCAAATACATCCCTGACTGGCTAAAAGATAGCGATATTGAAATAAAATAAAAAACCAACACTGAAATCAAAACTCTTTTCATAATTCTATCTAAATTTCTTATTTATTTCTTCAATTAAACTATTAAAACTCCCTGCAAAACGGGCACCTAATTGAGAAACAATTCTCGCCGAAGCAAGCGAAGCAAAATGTCCGGCTATTTTTGCATCGTTCCAGCGATAAATGCCATACAAAAAACCGGCGGCAAACATATCTCCGGCTCCAGTTGTATCAATCGCCTGCACATTATAGCTTGGTATTTTAGCAAGTTCCCCCTGCCATTTAATTATGGAGCCATTCTTGCCAAGAGTAACAACTATATTTGGTACTTTTTCGCTTAGTATGTCGAATGCTTCTTCTGAATTACTCGCTCCGGTATATGCAATAGCCTCTTGTTCGTTGCAAAAAATCAAATCTGCATTATCTATTGTTTTTTTCAAATTCTCTCGAAAAGCATTGACAATAAAAACATCAGAAAAAGTAAGGGCAATATGCGTATTATGTCTTTTTGCAATGTCAATGGCATAATCGACAGCTTCGGTACCTTCGCTGTTCGAAAAACGATAACCCTCGAGATAAAGCCATTCCGAACGGGCTATTAATCCTTTGTCTATATGCTCTTTCGAGTATTTTGCGGTTGCAGCAAGGGAGGTTAGCATAGTTCGCTCGGAGTCGGGTGTTATTAAAATCAGGCAGATACCTGTCTGCTCATCATCAAGCATTTTAGCCTGCAAAGCAATATTCAAATCATTAAATTCTCCTGCATAAAATCTGCCATTCGCGTCGTTGCCAAGTGTCGTTTTATATGCAGCGCTACCGCCCATTTGAGAAAACGCGATTATTGTGTTGGCTGCAGAGCCTCCAGAACACTTGTTCAGCTGCCGGTTGCCAAGAAATTGAAGTATCTCATTGTGTTTGGTGCTGTCAACGAGCCGCATCTCGCCTTTGATTACTTGTAATTGCAAAAATTCTTCGTTGCTCACCTGCAACTGTATATCTACCAAACCATTGCCAAGCCCACATAATTGTATGTCTTTTATTTCCATCTAGTTCCGGTTTCCTAATTTTTTCGGTAATTAATACAAATCTTTTTAATTTGAAAGAAAATTTAAGAAAGCAATTTAATAAATCGTATTTATATTTAAAAATTAATTAGTTTCTTTTAATTGCTTATATAATTGTAGAGCTTCGGGGAACGGTTCGAGTACACGCTCCAAAGCATTGTGTAAAAGCGATATTACAATGCCATAATTGCTTATCGGTATCGAAAGTTGCTTTGCCTTTTGAATGCGAGTCATTTTTTCGTGGCGGGTGAGCATGCAAGCCCCACAATGGATAATAGCAGCATATTCATCAAGATTCGAAGGGTAATCCCTACCGGCAGCCACCTCAATAGAAATCGATTTATTGCTGTAATTCCTCAGCCAACGGGGTATCTTGGCTCTTCCGATATCATCTTCAGAAGGATGATGAGTGCAGGCTTCGGCAATGAGAACTTTATCCCCATCTTTTAATCTATCAATGGCAGCTGCTCCGCGTATATCCTCTAACATATCACCTTTAAAGCGCGAAAAAAGAATGGAAAAAGTTGTGCATTTTATATGAGATGGCGTATTTTTGACCATCAAATCGACAACCTGCGAATCGCACACAACAAGAGATGGTTCTTTGCCTAATTGACCTAAAATATAAGGATATTCAGTTTCTTTGACTACTATCGAAACCGAATTATTGTCCAAAATATCGCGGATTGACTGCACCTGAGGCATAATCAATCGCCCTTTGGGCGCTTCGGAGTCAATCGGACAAATCAACACAACCAAATCACCCGGTTTAATAAGGTCACCTAGTATTGAAGTTTTTTGCAGATACCCTGACGGCAGCACCTTAGTCAATGATTTTATGACCGAATTGACATAAATCTCTCTCTTTTCACGATTAGTGCTCGAAACAGCCGAAAGTGCCGGGCTTATTGCTTCGAGTTTTTGCATAAAACCATAATCCGGCTCTGATATATCTGTTTTATTGACGACAATCAAAAAAGGAATTTTGTTTTTACGAAACGTCTCAACAATTTGCTGTTCAAACTCCCCAAAAACATTAGGTTCCACTACTAAAACCGCTATCTCAGCCCTTTCGAAAACCGAACTTGTCTTGTCTATTCTTTTTGCAGAAAGAGCGGAAACATCATTTATCCCGGCAGTATCCAAAAAATTTACAGGTCCAATCGGATGAAATTCCATAGCCTTTTCTACAATATCGGTTGTCGTACCTGGTATTTCGGAAACAAGAGCTATATCCTGATTGGCGAGCATATTCAAAAAACTCGACTTGCCTACGTTAGTCCTGCCAAAGATGCCAACCTGCAATCGCAAAGACTTGGGAGTGGCAAGATTAGAGCCACTCGATTGTATTACTGACATTTTTTTCTTAATAAAATTTATACTAGTAGAAAATATAGCATATAGACAATTGTATTGATAGGAAATTTTATTCAAGTCTTATGCAGTTAATAATTGACTTCTGTATTCAAGTTTCAAAGCTGGAATAACGCTTTTTTGAGCTGCTACACATCAAAAATAATTTTTTTATATTTTTTTAAAAAAAATGAAAATAAATTTGAATTATGCACCTATGTTCATTATATTTGTAAAAATCAATTTTGAAAGAAGGAAAAATGCCTAGACCGCAGAAAGACAGGATAGTCCACAGACCGCCACTATTTGCCGAGTTCAAGCCGATAGGCACTGGCAGAGGATTCCTCGAGCAAATTACAATGACGCTCGATGAATACGAAGCGCTGCGGCTTGCCGATTATGAGGCATTATCGCAAGAAGAAGCTGCCGATGATATGGGAGTCTCGCGTCCAACTTTTACCCGGCTTATCGAAAAAGCACGCTTTAAAATGGCAGATTTTCTTATTAATGGAAAAGTGCTTGCTATCGAAGGAGGAAACGTCCATTTTCGTAACAATATTATTCATTGTCAAAATTGTGGTCATAAGTTCAATATTAATATTAGTACTGAAATTAACACATGTCCGCAATGCGGCTCGACTAACTTAATTAATCTTGCGGGCGGCTTCGGGCATGGCAGATGTTGCATTAATAGTAATCAGAAAGGAGGCAGAAATGCCCAGAGGAGATAGAACAGGACCAACAGGACAAGGTCCAATGACTGGCCGCGGTAGAGGATACTGCGCCGGTAACGATTATGCCGGTTTCGAATCTATGGACGCCGGCTATGGAAGAGGATTAGGTAGAGGGTTCTTCGGAAGGGGAATAGGAAGAGGATTTGGTGTTAGATCCGCTGCTTACCCGCAAAGAGCTTATTTCCAAGAAGTTGAAACTCCTATTGCAAAGGAGATTGGCTTCATTAAAAATATGCTCAACTCTTTACAAGAGAAACTCGACCGATTCGAGAAAAAAGTTGAGCCATAGCGTAAGTCAACTTTTTTTAACTCATCGGACTGGTTTGTAATGGGGTTGCTTCATTATTTAAAACCAAAATTTTAATCGTTTATAAAAAGATAGAAATCTTACAATAAGAAAAATATTAAATTTAACTAATAAAGTAAAGCAAAAAAAAATTTAAACTTTTGAAGCAACTCCATTTTTAAATTAATTAACTTATTTACAAAAGAAAGGATAGTTTTATGAATTATTCAACACAAGGTCAAGGTGCCGGACGCGGACAAGGCAGAGGCCAAGGAAAGCGAGATGGTAGCTGTCAAGGTCAAAGCACAGGACGTGGTCAAGGTCAAGGCAC
>CAYVTD010000005.1:0-61394 GCA_964454445.1 uncultured Hyphomicrobiales bacterium | reverse complement strand
AGGACGTGGCCAAGGTCAAGGCACAGGACGTGGCCAAGGTCAAGGCACAGGACGTAGTCAAGGTCAAGGCACAGGACGTGGCCAAGGTCAAGGCACAGGACGTGGCCAAGGTCAAGGCACAGGACGTGGCCAAGGATATTAGATTTTTTGCAAAAAGACGTTTTAAAGCTGAAAAACGTCACTATTAAAATATGAATTATGTTTAACAAAAAGCTATATGAAATGAAAATGAAATTTGCTGTTCCCGTAGAAAATGGAAAATTATGTCCTCATTTCGGACATTGCGAACGGTTTGCAATCATAGAAACCGAAAACAATAACATTATAACTGAAAAATACATCAATCCACCTATGCACGAGCCAGGCAGCTATCCAAGATTTCTTGCAGAATTAGGCGTCAATGTCATAATTTCTGGTGGAATGGGTATGAAAGCACAAGAACTTTTTGGCCAAAATCAGATAAAAGTTTGTGTCGGGGTCAATTCAGATTTGCCGAAGTCTCTCGTAGAGCAATATTTAAAAAATGAATTGGCTACTGGCGAGAATTTGTGTGATCATTAATAAAAAAACTGATTAAAAAACACTTTTGATATAGTATAATTCCAATGAAAATAGCGATAGCAAGCGGCAAAGGAGGTACGGGAAAAACAACTGTTGCAACTAACCTTGCAAAGTGCCTCTCAGAAACTGATAATGTTGTATTGGCAGATTTAGATGTCGAAGAGCCAAACTCTGCCTTGTTTCTTAAAGCAGAATTGGTCAAAGAAGAGATTAAATATAAGATGATTCCTCATTGGAACGAAAGCAAATGCGAGTCAAGCGGTATTTGCCAAAAAGTTTGCAATTACAATGCAATAATGTTGCTTGGCTCGCAAGTCCTTGTTTTCAAAGAACTGTGCCATAGTTGCTATGCCTGCGTCGAGCTTTGCCCCAATAATGCTTTGGTTATGAAGCCCGAAAGAATTGGCGTTCTAAGGTATTACCACAGCGAAGGACTCGATTTTGTCGAAGGACGAATTGATATCGGTGTCGAGCAAACTGTACCACTCATTGAAAAAACGAAGAAGTTCGTTGATACTCATTTTAAAAACACCGAAATCAAGCTTTACGATTCCCCTCCCGGCACTTCTTGCCCGGTAATTGAAGCAACAAAAGATACCGATCTAGTTATACTCGTAACCGAGCCAACTCCATTTGGCTTGCACGATTTGACTTTGTCCGTGGAAACAATGCGAGCTCTAGGCAAACGCTTCTGTGTTGTAGTAAATCGCTGGGGCTTGGGCAATGAAGATGTCTTGGACTATTGCAAACGAGAAAATATCGAAATAATAGCCAAAATCGACAACAATCGCCGCGCCGCCGAGCTTTACTCCAAAGGTGATTTGCTTTACGACAAATTGCCCGATTTTAAAAAAGAAATACTCAATATCAAAGAATATATTTTTGATAGAATATGAAAGAAATTGTTGTTATATCCGGCAAAGGAGGCACAGGCAAAACATCACTAACGGCATCTTTTGCAATGCTTGCTCAAGATGATATAATAGTCGCCGATTGCGATGTAGATGCTGCAGATATGCACTTGTTGCTCAAACCGGATTTTGCTAAAACTGAAGATTTTTACAGCGGCGAGCTTGCAATTATCGACCAAGATGAATGCAATTCTTGCAACTTATGTTTTGAAGTATGTCGATTCGATGCTATTACTGTCAATGGAAGACAATATAGCGTCGATCAAGTAAACTGTGAAGGATGTGCATATTGCAGTAGAGTTTGTGCTGTCGAAGCAATTACAATGCAGCCGCAGATAGCCGGAAAAGTTTTCACTTCCTCAATAAAAACTGGAGCCACAATGGTTCATGCCCGACTTTCTATTGGCGCAGAAAATTCCGGAAAACTCGTTGCTAAAGTGAAAAAAGAAGCAAAAAATCTCGCAAAGACGCAAAACAAATCTTTCGTTCTAGTCGATGGCTCGCCAGGAGTGGGTTGTCCCGTTGTTTCTTCCCTATCAGGAGCCGATTATGTCGTTTTTGTAACAGAACCGACTGTGTCTGGTTTGCACGATTTGGAAAGAGTGAACGACCTTGTGAAAAGATTTAAGATAAAATCAGGGTGTATCATTAATAAATACGATATTAACGAAGATGTTAGCAAGCAAATCCAGATTTTTTTATCTAAGGAAAATATAACTCATATTGCTAACTTGCCTTATGTCGAAAATTTCACAAAAGCAATGACTCTCGGCAAAACCATAATTGAATATGATAAAATTTTAAGCGAGATTCTTCGCAATAGTTGGAAAAATATATTAAAAGATTGTTGCGAATAATCACAATAATAATTAGTTCTTTTTGCTAAAAATGAATGGAGAATAAAAATGAAAATACTCTTTACAGTGAAAGATAATTCTTGGGAATCGCAAATGGATGCCCGCTTCGGCAGGGCAGAATGGTTCCTTGTTTACGATGAAGCAAACGATACTAGCGATTTCATCGACAATAGTGATGTCAACTCCCAATCACACGGAGCAGGACCTTTAGCCGCTCAGAAAGTTTTCGAACTAAAACCTGATGTTTTAATAACAGGCAACGGTCCTGGCGGCAAAGCGGCATCTGTCCTAAATAAAATGATTATTGATATTTACACTGGCGCCGGCGAAATGACCGTCAAAGAAGCTTACAATGCATTTAAAAACGGAAAGCTTGCTAAAGAATAAATGGAGTGGTATTACAATGGCACAATATAAACATATCTTTGGTCCCGTGCCTTCGCGGCGCCTCAGTATGTCCTTGGGAATTGACCTTGTCCCTCACAAAACTTGCACTTTGAATTGCGTGTATTGCGAGTGTGGCAGAACTACTAATTTGACGCTCGTTAGAAAAGAATACGTCAAAACTGAAGATGTAATCGATGAGCTTAATGATTATCTTTACGATAACCCCGCCCCGGATTACATCACTTTTTCAGGTAGCGGCGAGCCAACATTACATTCAGATATAGGGGTAATCATTAATAAAATAAAAATATTATATCCTGAAATACCATTGGCTATATTAACTAATGGCACACTACTCTCTGATGAAACGGTTCGCCAATCACTACTCAAAGCCGATTTAGTATTGCCGTCGCTCGATTCGGCTACAAAAGAAGGTTTCTTAAGTATTGACAGGCCCCATAAGGCTCTTGATATCAAAGAGTACTTAGAAGGGCTCGTTAATTTTCGCTTGGAGTTTAGAGGAAAGATCTGGCTCGAAGTTTTTGTTTTGCCCGGATATAACGACAACGACAAAGATCTTTATGAGCTTAAAAAAGCTGTTCGGCGGATTTTACCAGATGTTTTGCAAATAAACACTTTAGACCGACCTGGAGCATTGCCCGGTTTACAACCCGCAACGGAGGAAACCTTGCTTAAATTTGCCAACTACATCGGCTATCATAATACTGAAATTATTGCTGCCATAGACAAACGTACTGAAGTAAGATCGTATCGTTTAGACACCGAAAACGCTATCTTGCAGACTGTCTCTCGACGCCCTTGCACTGCCGTTGATATTTCTGAAATCCTCGGGTTACATCTTAATGAAGTCAATAAATACCTCGGAGAATTAGAAACTCAGAGAAAAATAACAACTACTTTACAAAAACGAGGTCTCTTTTATCAGACAGTTTGAGAAATATTACAATTAACTCCTTTGTATTCTTAAATTTAGCAAATAAGAAAAATATCTTCTTATCTACTGTATAATCATTAAGAAAACAAACGAATTTAAAAAAAGAATTAGTGTTTCTTAAAAAATCATTCAATCACCATTTCGTATTTATACATAATCTATTATTCACTTGGGAAACACTATTATGAAAAACTTTTGTGCAATTTTATCGATAATAATCCTATCGTTTGGAATAGTTTCTGCACAAGAAACCGACCAAAAATCTGTTAATGTTACAATTTACAATCAAAATTTTGGCGTTGTGAAAGATGTCAGGAAATTGAACATTACGAAAGGGGTTTCTGAGATTCAGATACGCGGTGTCGCAAAATTAATCGATCCTACAAGTGTGCATATTAAGTTCGATGGCGCTGTTATCGAACAAAACTATCGATACGATTTGGCAAATATGAACGTAATTCTCGATAGATATATCGACAAAGAGATTATGCTTGTTGGCAAGGAAAGCAGTTTCTCCGGTGAATTAATGTCTTATGCCGGCAATCAACTTGTAATAAAGCAAAAAGATGGTGGTATTGTTATGTTGCCTAATTATAACGAATATCGCTTACTTGCCCCGAGCTTGCCCGAAGGGTTGATTAGCAAACCAACATTAAACTGGTTAGTTAATTCGACTAAAGATGGAAACCATGATGTAGAAATTTCCTATCAAACTCAAGGGCTTAACTGGCACACTGAATATGTTGCACTCCTCAACAAAGACGATAGTAAATTAGATATGAGCGCTTGGATAAGCATTGAGAATAATTCTGGTGCGCAGTATAAAAATGCAAATTTAAAGCTTGTTGCCGGTGATGTGAACCGTGTAGATGACTTAAATCTTAGAAAAGCAGGCGGATTAAGAGCTGAAATGGCTTATATGGATAAAGTTGGTTCGGAGCCTCAATTTGAAGAAAAAGAATTTTTTGAATACCATATATATGATCTCCAGAGACCGACAACCATCTCCGACAAAGAAACAAAACAGGTATCACTCTTCGAAACAACAGGAGTACCAATAAATAAGCTATTTATATATAATTCAAATGGCAACAATATTGAGAATGGCAAGCCGGAAGTTTTTGTAGAGTTCATTAACTCCGCTAAAAGTGCACTCGGTATGCCAATGCCAAAAGGCAAAGTCCGGCTATATAAATCTGACGAAAAAGACCTTGAATTCATCGGTGAAGACTTGATAGACCACACTCCTAAGGACGAAAAGGTCAAGCTCAAAGTTGGAGAAGCTTTCGATATTAGAATTGATGAAAAAATTGTTTCTACAAAGCAAATTTCTCGTAATGTCTCCGATAGCGAATTTGAAGTAAAGATTAAAAACCGGAAAAAAGACAAATCAGTTGTTTATATCGACCGAATGCTCTATTCAAATTGGGAAATACTTGAAAAAAATCATGATTATGAAAAATTGAACGCTTACAAAGTTCGCTTTAAAATCGACCTTCCTGCAGATACTGAAAAAACTTTAAAGTACAAGGTCAGATTTAACTATTGATATCGTTATTTAATAATATTTTCAAAGATTTTTTCTTCAACAAAAAAATAATTCTTAAAAAAAACTAATGATTTATTTCGTATATTTGTTTTATATATGCGAATTTTCATAAGGATTTATTCTTTGTGATAAATTGGAAAATAACCATTAAAAAATTAGTTTTATTCAAAAAAAGAGGAACGAACTATGAAAATATTGGCGATTTTATTTATTCTTTTGATTTCCTCTAGCTCACTTTTTTCGGCAACAGTAATCATCAAAAACGATAATGGCATACCCCGCACAAGTTATCAGGAGAGGCAAGATTGTGAAGAAACTGTTTTTCTTGTGCCAGACGGTCCTTGCAAAGTAGTGGAACTACAAATATATTATGCAGGAACTACCCCCGGCAAAGATACTGTTTATTTCGTTGGCGATCCTGCTGAAGGAGCTGTCTCCCCTACTTTTTGGTGTCTTCATTACAATATGATAGGCGAACCAATTATTTTTGATTATGATGGGAACCCAGGATGGCGAAATATCCCTGTTAATGGCATTCGTTCAGATGGTTACGATAGAATTGTAATCCAACACAGGTTAAACAAGACGGGACCATGGTTTGGCCTGGACAATGATGGAACATCCTCGCCAATGAGGTCGTGGTTGATGGATCCTTATGGAACAAACTCCCTTGGTGGGCCAGGTCAATATTATAATCCTGGAGGTGATTACTTGGTAAGAATAGCAGTCGAATATGATTACCCAAATGCTTATGGCAGCTCCTTGCCTCCACCTCCTCCATTAATGCCTAATGTTATTTTGGAAAGTGGCATAGATGATGGCAAAGGCAATCCTATCCGTGCAACCTCTATGAGCATTGTCGATTGGAACAATGATGGTTACGATGACATTGCAATCGGTAGTTATTATTTTGAAAACAACGGTGATGGCACTTTTAAAAAAGTTGATCTTGGCATCGTCGCCGGAGGAACTGCTTGGGCTGATTTTGACAACGATGGCGACCTCGATGTTTATGCCATAAAAAACGGACCTTATGATGTTGCCCTCAGGCAGATGATTAGCGGTAATCAGATTTATCTTAATGAAAATGGTACTTTTGTTCCTATAAAGCAAACGAAAACTTTTTTGCCTCCTTATCCTAATCCGAGTGTCGATTTCCGGCTAAATCCGAAATTCAATAACGATTCTATTCACAATCCATATTCAAATATCACTGCTCTTTGGGTCGATTACAACAATGATGGCTTTCCCGACTTGTATCTTGCAAACAATCGAGCAGGCTCCGACCCTGAGGCATATTTCCCCGATGAATTATGGAAAAACAACGGTAATGGCACTTTCTCTCGAGTTACCGACGCAGCAGGTATTGCTGCTGGCGAGCCATACAATGCTGGAACTTCTTTTGGCGGAGGATTCTATGATTGCTACGGTGCTTGTGCAGTCGATTACAATCAGGATAATAAACAAGATATTTTTGTTGCCAACTACCGCCTTGTAAAGGATAATCTTTATAAAAACAATGGAGATGGCACTTTTCTAGAAGTAGGGGCATCAACAGGAGTGCAAGGCGTTCCTACACAGCAGATGGGCTATTATGGGCATGGAATGGGCGCTGAATGGGGCGATTTCAACAACGATGGGCTGCCTGATTTGTGCGTTGGAAATCTCGGACACCCAGATTGGCGAGGAGCTGTTTCCAACCCATCGTTGATTTTTAAAAATAACGGTGCTCCCGATTATAATTTTGAAGAAGTACATAAAAATATGGGATTAAAATTCTTCGAAATGAATGCCGGTGTTTGTTGGCTTGATCTCGATTTAGATGGCTATATCGATCTTGCCCATGGACAGATTTCCTACGATGCAAAGGGCGCTGGTGTTGATAGACTTGGACATCTTTATTTGAATACCGGACCAGAGAACAATTATAAATTGCAAGATGTTACTTGGCTATATGGCACTGTTGACCATGGGCCTTGGTGTCCTGGGCGCATCGATTATGATTTCGATGGAGACCTCGATTTAATTTTCGCAAGCAACCAAGAAAGTTTCAAGTTGTTTCGCAACGACTTGCCCCGAAAAGGCGACTGGGTAGCAATCCGATTGCTTGGAAGCCCGCAGAATCAAGTTTCAAACGATGCTTTTGGTTCGAAAGTTATATGTTATGCCGGTGGAAAACTTTTTTATCGCGATATTGCCGGTAGTGCCACCGGTTCGCTTAACACTCAATCCAGCAAGGAAATGCACTTCGGTTTGGGCAAAACGGAAAAAATTGATAGCTTAGTGATTATTTATCCCAATGGACAGATCCATCGCTTATTCGATTTACCGGTTAATAGACGATATACTATCGAATATAAAGGCAATGCCATTGAAGGACGCTTGACGGTTCCTGCTTTGAAATCACCACAAAATTTTGCTATCAATTTCAAAGAAAATCGCTTGGAATGGTATGAGTCAGGTGCTGCTGAAAGTTACTTTATACAATTGTCCGATACACCTGATTTTTCTAATATGATTTTTCAAGGCAATAGTTCAGAACTTGGGGCAGATATTAATATTGATATTAACATAAACAAAACTTATTATTGGAGGGTTAGAGCATCCAAAGGAGAAGAAACCACCGCATTTTCAAGCGTTTGGTCGTTTACGACAGGTAAGCCATTGCCCAAAGCGCCAATTTTAATTTCCCCAAAAAATGATTCTACCGACATAAGTGCCTTGCCTCAATTTTCTTGGCAAAAATCTATATATACCACAATTTATCAATATGAAACAAAATACTCTCTTCAAATAGCCAAAGATGCAAATTTCGAGGATTTAATTGCAGAAAATAATAATATAAGCGAACTTTCGTACAAACAAACAGATACTCTTACAGCAGGCAACTCATTTTTCTGGCGTGTATGCGGCACAAATGAGGGCGAACGTGGTCCCTGGTCTGAGATACGTTCTTTCAAAGTAATTCCACTACCAGAAACACCTCTTCTTATCTCCCCAGCAAATGGCGAATCCGTCGCGAAAGTTGCACCTTTCGTCGAGTGGCAAACTTCAGCTAATTCATATTATTATCATCTTCAAGCAGCAGAAGATCCGGATTTTCATATTATGCACACAGATAAGGAAAAGCTAACAAATAACCGAAATGTACTTGTCGGCTTAGCAAATGGAAAAACCTATTATTGGCGCGTTGCAGGTATGAACGATGGCGGCAGCAGCCCTTGGTCGGAGGTCAGACATTTCATCAAGGCGACAACATCAGTCGAAGAAATCCAAGATGAGGCAAATATTATTGAAAACTTGACTGTTTCACCCAATCCTTTTACTAATTTCACACAAATACAATACAACTTAAAAACATCAGTCAATGTAAAGATTGTTATCTGCAATATTCTTGGCGAGGAAATCGAAACTCTCGTCGATGATTATCTCAATCAAGGTACTCATATCTCATATTGGAAAGGCGGTCTATCGCCGCAAGGTGTCTATTTTGTAAAAATTTATGCAGGTAATAACCATATTTTAGAGAAAATTGTTTTGTTAAAATAACCAACATATTTTTTGTTTAAAAAAGGAATGTATTAAATGGCTGAACATCATGATGTAATTATTATTGGCTCAGGACCGGCAGGCTTTACCGCTGGCTTATATGCTTCGAGGGCAAATCTTGACGTAGTGATATTCGAAGGAACACAACCCGGCGGACAATTGACAATAACAACAGAAGTCGAGAACTATCCAGGTTTTCCAGAAGGAGTGCAAGGACCTGAAATAACTGAACTTTTTCGCAAACAAGCAAATAAATTCGGTGCCAAATCGATTTATGAAACTGTTGTCGAGGCAGACCTAAGCAAACGACCCTTCACAATTAAGACCGAAAGAGACAAGATTTACACCTCCGATGCTGTTATCATAGCAACAGGTGCAACTGCAAGAAGACTCAACAACAAAGGTTCTGACACTTATTGGGGTTTTGGTATTTCCGCTTGCGCTACTTGTGATGGTTTTTTCTATCGCGGCTTGAAAATTTTTGTTGTCGGTGGTGGCGATACCGCAATGGAAGAAGCAATGTATCTCACTCATTTTGCCAGTTCCGTTACAGTTATCCATCGCAGACAAGGCTTCCGCGCTTCGCAAGTGATGCTTGAAAGAGCGCAAAACAATCCAAAAATCGATTTTCTACTCGATTCGGTTATCGAAGAATTCCTTGGTGAAGAGGAAAGAGGCATCAAACGACTGACCGCTATAAATGTTAAGAACACAGTAACTGGCAAAATGAAGGTTTATCCGACCGATGGAGTTTTCTATGCTATCGGACACGTGCCAAACACCACGCTTTTCGAAGGTGTACTCGATATGGACGAAAACAAATATTTAATCACAAAGGGCAAATCTACTTATACTAATATTCCCGGCGTTTTCGCTTGCGGCGACGTGCAAGATCACGTCTATCGTCAGGCAATTACAGCGGCTGGAAGCGGTTGTATGGCGGCTATCGATGCCGAAAGATGGCTCAACGAGCACAGATAATACTTTTTTAATAAAAACTAAATAGCTATCGCTTCTTTTAGAATAATCAAGCTACATTGAGATTTGCTCATTGGTGGATATTCTTTAGTATAACCAGATTTTTTAAGAATTGTAATTGTATTTTTATCCCCTTCAAATCCGCTATCAGGTTTGTTTGCGGAATTTAAAACCATCATATCGCAATTCTTTTCAAACAATTTTTTTCGGGCATTTTCCAATTCATTATCTACTTCAAGGGCAAATCCTACAAGGACTTGGTCTTGTTTTTTAATTGAAGCCAAGCTGGCAAGTATATCTTTTGTTTGAACGAGTTCAAGCGTCAATGAATTTCCAGTAACAGATTTTTTAATCTTGCCATTATGTGGATTTGCCGGCATAAAATCTGCAACTGCGGCGGCAAGAATGGCAATATCAGCATCTTGAAACTCACGAAAAGCTGCAGCATACATATCGTCGGCAGAAACAACATCAATGCGATTAACCTCTGGTGGCGTCTCGAGTTTCACTGGTCCAGCTATAAGCGTAACGCTTGCGCCAGCCGAGCGTGCAGCAGCAGCAATCGCAAAACCCATTTTCCCGGAAGAATGGTTGGCGATGAAGCGGATATCATCAATTTTTTCATAAGTAGGACCGGCGCTTACCATAACTTTTTTACCCTTAAGATTAATTTCTTTCAACAAAAAATTCTGCTTAAGGTTTTCAAATTCCAACTCTGCTTGCCAAGCATCTTTTTCAATAGTGTCTTGCAGTGGATTGAGGGGTCTTTGAAGGATTTCTTCGATGTTTTTCGAGCTTTCCTGATTATTAGATTCATCAACAATATTGAAATCAACAGATTTAAGATGACGCTCAGGAACAAAATTGATATAATTAGATAGATATTCCATTAGAACAGGAATTTCAGGAAGCCGCCCGGGACCGATAAGCCCGCTGGAAAGTTGCCCATTATCGGGAGGAATGATAATAGCTCCATAAGATTTTAAAATCTTAATATTATTCTGGGTTGCAGGATTAAGCCACATCACGCTATCCATAGCCGGTGCGATAAGTAAAGGGATATTTTGCGGCAAAGCAGCCGCCACAGTTGATAGGGCTGTATCAAAAATTCCATTTGCGAGCCGCCCTAAAGTAGCCGCCGAGCAAGGAGCAATAATCATCAAATCGCACCAATGAGCCAATTCGATATGCCATGCACCACCTGATTGAGCGTCTCGTTCGAACATTTCGATGGGGACAGGATAGCGGGTAAGGTTTTCCAAAGTAAGACGGCTTACAAAATGCGAAGCAGACGGACTTAAAATTGCTCTTGCTTCGGCACCTGATTTAATTAATTCACGAATTAATAAGGGCGTTTTATATGCGGCTATCGAACCAGTAGTGCCAACTAAAATTTTCTTGCTTTTTAGGTTGTTGTAAGGCATTAGAATGGATTGTTTTATTATTAAATTATGAGGAAAATTTACAAGAAACAGATTATTTATTGGTATTAATATCAAACAATTCTTGAATGGCAGCGCTGCCGTTATCTAAAGCAATGGTATATGCGCTATTTCCACTTTTGTCTTTTATATTCTTATCGGCACCTTTTTTTATTAGAATTTGAGCAGTTGATGTGTTATTCGCTTTTACAGCAAGAATAAGCGGTGTCTCGTCAGATACATTTTTAATATCGACTTCAGCACCATTATCCAATAAAAAATTGAGTAATTCAGTATTACCAGAGTTAGCAGCAAGATGGAGCGGCGCCAATCCAACATTATCGCTACTAAACAATTTTTCGTTGATGTTTGCCCCATTTTTAATAAAAAACTCAAGAAGTGCAGTATGATTACCACCAAGCGAACGCATAAAAGCAGCTGTAAAGGCTGTTGCTCCATCGATTGCTTTGGCATTAATTTTTGCACCATTGTTTAATAACAGCCGTGCTATTTGAATATTGTCCGATTCTCCTTCTGCAAGGGCTATGATGGGAGTTTTTCCATCTGCCGAACTGTAATTAACGTTTGCTCCCTTTGCAATAAGCTCTTGGCATATATCATAGTTGCCTCGGGCTGAAGCAAAAATAAGAGCTGTGAAGCCGCCTTTTTCCAGAGTAGTATCGGGATTTATTCCACTTGACAAAATTGATTTCACTGCGACAAGATTACCTTCCCAAGCCGCTTTTTGCAGTTCCTCGCCATTGTCAAACGAATATGTATTTGTTATTGCGAGGAATAATGCAATTAATATGATTATTGTTTTTTTCATTAATGAGTAAGGCATAACAGTTTTTCCAAATAATTAATAATCTAAATAATATACAAAACTGATAATTGCAGAGACGAAACAATTCAAACCTTGTTATTATCAAAATACTCACTTAAAATAGCTTTTATTGTATCCCAATCGAAACCCTGCCTTTGTAAATAAGAAATTAGCGACGATCTTTGTTTTTCGATTGACTTATACGCTGTTGTCCTTAACTTTTTCTCAGTAACAAGACGAGCCAGTGAAAGATTGTCTTTTACAGGCAAAAAACTTTCTATAATTTCTTCAATAATACTTCCTGGTACTCCCCTCTTAAATAATTCCTGTATTAAGCGTGGTTTGCCTGATGGCTTCTTTTGCAAAAAATCTTTGATGAACATTTTCGCGAATCGTCTGTCGTCGTAAAGGGAAAACTCACTTAAAAAGTCAAGAGAACTTGCAATTGCTTCCTCACCAAATCCCTTTTCTTTTAGCTTGTCGGTAATTTGCTTTTTTGTTCTCGGTTTATAACTTACAAAATTGTATGCCGCTTGCTTTGCGTTTATTAGCTCTTGCTCATTTTTTATTTTTTTGAGCATCTCGTCATCTATCGGCATATCCTTGCGAAGAGCATATTTCAAAACAATGTCGAGATTAAGGAGCAAATACTCGCCATTGTCGAAATTAACAAAGCAATTCGACTTTTTCTTGGCGGCATTTATGGAAATAATCTTTATTCGTTTTCCATTTTGATTTCGACAACAGTATCTTCCGGAGCTGCATTATCTTCTTTTTCTGTTTTTGCATTAGGCGTAATGGCATCACGAACTTTTTGTTCAAGCAAATCTTTGAGTTTCGGGTCTGCATCGAGCAATTTTCTCAGACCATCGCGTCCTTGCACTCTTTCTCCATTGAAAGTAAACCAGGAGCCGCTTTTTGAAATAATGCCATATTCGGTGCCAACATCAATCATATCCCCGACTTTAGAAATTCCTTCATTGTACATTATGTCAAATTCGACTTCTTTAAAAGGCGGAGCTACTTTGTTTTTAGCAATTTTGCAGCGAACACGGTTACCAACTATTTCCTGCCCGTCTTTTATTACGTCCTTGCGGCGAATATCGATTCTAACTGAAGCATAAAACTTCAAGGCATTGCCGCCAGTTGTTGTTTCAGGATTGCCATAGACAACGCCGATTTTGCTGCGTAACTGATTTGTAAACATAACAGTTGTTTTAGATTTGCCGATAGCGGCGTTTAGCTTTCTCATCGCTTGAGACATCAATCGAGCCTGCGAACCCATCTGAGCGTCGCCCATATCGCCCTCGATTTCAACGCGAGGTGTCAAAGCCGCCACCGAGTCGATTACAATAACGTCAAGAGCGCCACTGCGAACAAGTGTTTCGACAATGTCTAGTGCCTGCTCGCCAAACTCAGGCTGCGAAAGCAATAAATTATTCAAATCTATTCCAAGCCGTTGTGCATAATTGATGTCAAGGGCATGTTCAGTATCGATGAAAGCCGCTAAACCATCCATTTTTTGAGCTTCAGCTATTACGTGGAGGCAGATTGTTGTTTTTCCTGATGATTCTGGACCATAAATCTCTATGATTCTGCCCCGAGGCACGCCACCAATACCGATAGCAGCATCTAAAGAAAGACAACCAGTAGGTATAGCATCGACTTTGACAACTGCCCGGTCGTTTAATCTCATTATCGAACCTTTGCCATGCTGTTTGTCTATTTGGTCCATTGCTATTTGCAATGCTTTGAGTTTTTCCGGGTTTATCTTGCTTTCTGATACTTCCTGATTTTCAGCTGAGTTTTCGGTTTCCTTCTTTTTCATTTTGTCTGTTCTAACTAATTTTGAAACATATTTATTTTTATTAAAAATTTATAAGTTACTAAACTATTCATCGAAAAGAGACGCCACAAAAGCGTAACTATTGAGTTCATGGACTAAGCTTGGGCAGAACTGATTTGCTTCCGCCGGTGCTGCTTTCTTGAGATTCAGGCAATTTTAGCTCTTCAATACGCTTCATTTCTTCTTCTTGCTTCTTTTTATATTCCCGTGTTGCTTTATCTCTTCTTATTTTATTGAAATCAACAGTTTTGATAAGACTTACTCCCTTGCGAATAATACCTCTTGCGCGGAGAGTATCTTCTGCATATATAAAGCGAGATTTGTTTGGTATGCTTGCTTTGCTTCCGTCTGGGATTTGCACCCAAGGAATTAGCGCCTCTTCGACAGCCATTGGATCCAGTGGCAATTCGATTATACCGTCTTTGTTCGATTTCAAATCGTGCCAAACAGCCCCTTCTTTGCGTTCAAAATCGAACGTTCCCAATATAATAACCGGTGTGCCTGAATTTGGTACCCATTTCCCATTATTTCTCTTGGCTGCATCGCCCCAGTCGTAAAGCCATTTCGCGTCGGACATAAATTGACGAACACAAGAATGAGATACCGCATAACCCGGCATAACAAATTTGTGGAAAGCATTGCCTGCATATTCATGAAAGTTCCAAGTATAAGGCATCACCCAGTTGCTATCAAGCGAGGAACGCCTCTCAAGCGCCTTCCAAACTAGTGAGTATCTGCCAGGGAAAGTCGGCGTTCGCTCTTTGCCCGTATTGGCAGCCGCAAAACGAACAAGATATCCATATTCATAACAAGCATAACATTGATAAGCATTAGAAACCATTATCAATTTAGGCAAATTAACCGCGCCTTTGTAGCATTGTGGGAAAACCGAATAAGCACGCATATCATCGATGATTGTGTCGGGTATTACTACATTTCTTCCAACTCTGAAAAAGCCCAGTTCTTTCCTGTTAAGTGTGATTAACGCTTTATTTTTCCATTCGTTTCCTTCAGAATAGCGGTATTCATTTTGTATTTCCCGCAGCTGGGCTAGGTCTCTAATTTTAAATGTCTTATAATTAATAACAGGAAAAGTGTCACAGTTAGCAAATTCTTTTTCGAGAGCTATCGAATCAAGTTGCTCTTGCGTCAATTCCGGTTCTTTTTTGTTATTATTAGTATCTTGCCCTTCGCCACAACCGTTTAAAAAGGAAACTACAAGAAATCCTAAAAGAATTACTATTATCATTCTATCCATTTGTTTTATAAAATTTTCACTTCAATAAACTATAAAAATAGCATTTTTTATATAATTTTTTGAAAATAATTTTTTTAGCTTGTAGCTAAGATATTTATATCAATTAAATGAAAGGCTATTGCAAGTGTTTTTTTAAAGAGATTTCTCAGGCAAGGATGCCTGAGCTACTCGTTAATATGGATTTAGTAGGACAGACATCCTTGTCTGTTCAAAGCTAAACTATTTAAAAAATCACCCATTACCGATTTACTTCAGAATACCTTTCAAGCTTTCCAAAGTGTCTTCAAAGCTTGATGATTCGTAAATATCTTGCTTGAGAAAGCGATTAATTTTATCATTTAATGCTATTGCAAGGTCGATTTTGGGATTTGATCCTTTTTGGTAGGCTCCGACGCTAATCAGGTCTTCGGCATTGCGATATTCGGCGATTAATTGCTGGATTTCCATACTAACTTTGTAATGTTCTTCAGAGATAACATCTCTTCTGACACGACTAACACTTTCGAGGACATCGATTGCGGGGTAGTGGCCATTGGTAGCAAGTTTTCGAGCTAAGACGACGTGACCGTCAAGAATACCACGCGCGGCATCGGAGATTGGTTCGTTCATATCGTCGCCCTCAACAAGAACAGTGTATAGACCCGTAATCGAGCCTTTGTCTGATGTTCCTGATCGTTCCATCGTTTTTTGCATTAAAGAAAAAACGCTCGGTGTATAGCCTTTAGCTGTTGGCGGTTCGCCTATGCTTAAGCCAATTTCACGTTGAGCCATGGCAAGTCGTGTGGCAGAATCCATCATAAGCATAACGTCAAGTCCTTTATCGCGATAAAATTCAGCGATAGTGGTGGCGGTCAGAGCGGCTTTGACGCGAACCAAAGGGGGTTGATCACTAGTTGCAACGATAAGAACCGATCGCTCCAAGCCCCTTTCTTGCAAATCTTTCTCTATGAACTCTCTGACTTCCCTTCCGCGTTCACCTATAAGCGCAATAACATTAACGTCGGCTGAGGTATTGCGTGCAATCATTCCGAGTAAAGTAGATTTGCCGACTCCAGAACCAGAAAAAATGCCTATTCTCTGCCCTTTGCCATGTGATAACATACCATCAATAGCCCTGATACCAGTTACGATTGGCTCGCTAATGCGCTGCCGTGTTAATGGATTAGGCGGATAGGCATATATTGAGCGGTAATTGAATGTTGGAAGCGCTTTTTTTCCGTCTATTGGGTTTCCTAAGCCATCTAAAACTCTTGACAGCAGTTTATCGCTGACGCTTATCTCGAGATTAGTGCCTGTTGCAATTATTTCCATTCCAGGAGAAATATCAGAAATATCGCCGAGAGCCATAGAAAGTAATCTCCCGTCTTTAAAACCAACGATTTCTGCTTTCGCTATTTCTTTTCCTGTTTTTGTCCTGAGTGTGCAAATCTCATTAATAGATGCTTTCGGTCCTTCACTTTCGATGACAAGCCCGACAACTTTAGTGATTCTCCCGATTTTATTCAGGGTGTTTGTCCGGTTAATTATTGATTTGTAATTGCTTACAATGATGTCTGGCTCCTGCATCTTTTTTTAATCCCCGACATTATCGAATGATTCGTTTTCTTGTATTGTTTGATTGTATTCGTCGAAATCTGCCTCGCTATTGATTTCTGGCTTTCGAGAACTTGATAATGCATCGCTAATTTTATGTAATTGTGTAGAGATACGGGCATCGATAATACCTGCATTAGTTTCCAAGATACATCCACCTCTTCCGACCTTTTCGTCTTGCACAATTGTAAGATTTTGTATCCTTGATGGGTCATCGACCAAAGAACTTTTTACCTTTTCGAGTGCCTCGACGTTTTCAGGATGGAGATGGATTTTCATCAAAATTTCATTGTCAAGCTCGGAAATAGCTTTACTTAGTTGCTGAATGACAATGTCGGCATTAATAGAAACCTCATAATTTAATATATGTTCTGCAACAATAATGGCAAGTTTTGACACCGCTTCTTCCAACAATCCGAGCTCACGAGAATATTGAATACGTAAATCATTGTTGATATTGTCAAAATTACGTATCCATTGTTGATATTTATTGATATCTTCTAAAAAAGTGCTGCCTGTAACCTCTTTCCCATCAACGAAGCCCTTGTCATAAGCTTCTTGAATTCTCTGTTTTGCTTCGCTAATAGAAATTGATTCTTCACGAATATTGGAAGTATCTATGAGTATTGGCTTTTCAATATTGCTAAAGCTAAATGCTTGGGAAAAGACAGGATTCTCAACAAGAACAGGCTCATCTCGCTGAGCAGGCTCTTCAGTTATTATACTATGCATATCAAGGTCATTGATATATTGGCTAATGTCGATATCTGCAGATGTCTCACTTTTATTTTGAAGTTCAATATCTTCATCAGCAAACAAATCCTTGAATGCTTTATCTTGCTTTCTGCCTCGTATAGAATCAGATTTTTCCCGGAAAAAAGGCAGTGGACCTTCACTTGGCAGGGACTCGATATCTGTGCCCTTGATAATCCTGACTTTGCGAAGAGGCGAATTGATAGTCAGTTTTACTCTGCTCATAGCTTGGTTCCTGATAAAAGAATATTCGACATAATATTAAACAAAAACATCCTCTTTGCCTCTACCGCCGACAACAATTTCTTCCTCTTCTTCCAACTGTTTGATAACATCGACAATCCGCATTTGGGCACCTTCCACTTCCTTTAGTTTGACAGGGCCCATAAACTCGAGTTCTTCCTTAACCACAGCAGCGGCACGTTCAGACATATTTTTAAATATTTTTGCCTTGATTTTATCGTCGGACACTTTGAGCGAAAGAGCCAGGTCGCGCTTATCGACATCGCGAAGTATCCTTTGAATCCCTTTGTCGTCGATGAGGACAATATCTTCGAAGAGGAACATCAGACGCTTTATATCAATTGCAAGCTGATAATCCTTTTCTTCGATGCTTTCGAGCATGGTCTTGGCAATAGCATTATTGCTTTTATTCAGGATGTTTGCAACAAGTTGCGCACCTCCTTGCTTGGCAAGATTTTGCGACAGGGTGGACTCGGCAATCTGGTCAACGACATGCTCGACCTGCGAAACAAGTTGAGGAGACACTTTTCCAATTTTTGCAATTCTTGTTACAGTCTCGGCTCGCAATTTGTCGGAAAACTCTTGCAAAACCTCAGCAGATTGGTCGGGAGGCAGATGAGATAAGATGAGTGCGATTGTCTGAGGATGCTCTTTCGATAAAAAGCTGGCTAATTGCTGAGGATCTGATTTTTTTAAAATATTGAAACCACGCACTGTGGTAAGAACACGGATTTTTTCAATTATTTCCCTCGCCTTTTCCAGACCATAACTTTTTTCGAGTAGCACTTGAGCGTATTCGAGGCCTCCCTCGATCATAAAACTCTGTGCTGTCATCAATTGATAGAATTCTTCAATGACATCTTCGACCACAGTGGCGGGCAAATCACGCAAGCTTGTGATTTCGACTGCTATCTGCTCGACTTCTTTCATATCCATTTCTTTGAATACTTTAGAAGCAACATCGACGTCGAGCGTCATAAGTAGAACTGCTGCTTTCTGCTTTCCAGTTAGCTGCTGAATCGATTGTATCTGTGTTGATTTCATAATTCTACTTCGTTTATTAACTTTTTCAAATAAAACAATTTGTTTAACAACAAAATATATGTCTTTTAATAACGAAACTCTCGTTCTTCTTGATCTTGAGCGACAAACATTCTTACAAGACGAACAGCATCTTGAGTTTGATGCTCGACAAATTCTTCGACTTTATTTTTCATTTCGAGCTTCATCAATGCCTCTTCGCTCATATCTTCTATAAATTCGGTATCTTCAAGCGCTGCGCGGGCTCTTTCAGCTAGCGATTCCCTGTCGACACCTTCGTCTTCGTCTTCTAAATCTTCTTCGGGTTGCAATTCTTTTTCACCTTCGAGCAAGAGCTGCTCAGGCATATCAGCAGGCAAGAGCAAAAGCTCATCTTCGTCGAAAAGATCCACATCCTCGAGCAATTCTTCTTCCTCTTCTTCTTCTATTTCAATTTTTTCTGGTAACCCCATAGCTATTCTTATCTTGTCTTTAATCTGCTTGGACTGTAAAAGTCGATATAGCAAGAAAAACGTTATAATCATAATAGCCATAAGCATAAATAGCTTCATATTGTCCGGCTCGTAATACCAAGGCGCTGTGTCTATTTCTTTCAGCAAATCCTCCTTCATATCGGTATCGAAAGGAACATTTAATACAGAAATCTGGTCGTTACGGCTGGGATCGTAACCAACGGAGTTTTTAACTATTTCAGTAAGTTTCTGCATTTCTTCTTCGGGGCGAGGTATGTACTGCAAGTTTTTCCCTTTTTCGTTTTCTACCAGCTTGTACGTACCATTAATCAGACAAGCAATGGAAAGACGTTTGATATTGCCTACGCCTTCTGTTATTTGCTCGACTGCTTTAGTAATCTCATAATTTGATATAACATTCGACGATTTTTTGTCCATATTCACCGCAGGATAGCTCAAAGAATCTGTTGATTTCATATCTTCAGCTATGTTTTGCTCGCTTCGAACAACTGATCGTTCCGGATCGTAATCAGTGATTGTTCTTTGACGTTGTGTAAAGTCGAGTTCGGCATTTATTCTCACTTCGTTGTTGCCAACGCCTAGGACGCCATCTAGAATTGATTGCACTTTCGAGGCAAGATATTGCTCGAATTGGCGTTGTTGCTCGTGTTGCTTGTCTGTTAGCCCGGCAACAGAATTCTCGTCCATTGGCAGCTGGGAAAGCAATTTACCGCGAGAATCGATTACCCGAACGGCATTGACTTGCATACCTTCTATGCTGCTCGCCACAAGATTTTGTATGCCTTCGATGCTGACTTTGCTTAAACTTCTCCCTGTTTTAAAATGTAGAGTAACCGAAGAAGTAGGCTCCTTCTGATCTTTTTCAAACAATGCATTTTGCGGAATAACCAGGTGAACCCTTGCTTTTTTAATCTCATCAAGCGAACCAATCGTGCGGGCAAGTTCGCCCTCGAGAGCTCGCTGATAGTTAAGCTTTTGAACAAACTCGGACATTCCAAGATTTGCCTTGTCAAAAAGCTCGTAACCAACCACACCCGATTCGGGTAATCCTTCGTTGGCAAGCGAGAGGCGAGTATTGTAAACATCTTCCTTGTTTACCAGTATCGTGCTGCCGCCATCGTTAAGCTCATAATCAATCTGCTTTTCTTTGAGCGATTCGACAATCTTGCCTGCATCTTTTTCCTCAAGAGAAGTAAACAAAACTGCCTTTTCTTCAGGCTTTGAAGCACTACTAATTATTAAATATATTCCAAACAAGGCTAAAGCCGCTATCGAGCCGATTATTATCCTCTGAACGGGTTTCAATCCAGTTGTAAAATTCTTAGCTTGTGTGAAAAAATCTGCTCTTTCAATGCTGTCTTTAGTTTTCATATTTTTTGTTAATAACTTTTTCGTTACGGGGTATAATCATTATAATTAAAAATATTACCTAAATAAATTAACGAAACATATAAAAATTATTTATACCTGAATGCGCATAACTTCACGATACATATCAGTGAACTTATTCCTTAGTTCGAGTAAAAGATTAAAGGTTGTTTTCGCTTTTTCCGAAGCAATCATCACATCATGGAGCTCAACAGGTTCGCCTTTAATAAATCTTTCTGTTAGTTCGGCAGATTCGAGTTGCAAATTATTGGTATCGCTGATGAATTCTTTTATTGTGCCAGCGAAAGTATTACTTTCCGGTTTTAAAAAGTCAAGTTCTTGGCTTTGTTGCTGCAAAACAGGCAAATATGGTTTCGATGGGCTTAGTTCGTTTACAATCATCGCTGAATCCTTTCAGGAATATTAATACATCATGTAAAATCGATAGTATTTATTTATATCTTTCAAAAAAAATTACACTCTGCCGTCCACAATAAGCCCTTTTTCGGGACTTACAGCTTGCAATTTCCCGTTTCTGTTGAAAAGAACGTGATTTTCGAGCTGGGCAGAGTTTTCAGGGAACATTTTTATAAAAAAATCGCGCTCGTTTGGAGTAACCAGGTCTTTTAGATTTTGTGCATTAAATTTTATGTCGGGCAACCCGTTATTTCCGGCGTTCAATTCTTTTGAAGCAATTTCAAACGGCTTTATTCTGTCTGTTGTACGATTTACAAGTGGGTCCGTGTAAGCGTTTATCGCTGGGATTCTCATAAATTCCTCTGTTATTTATTATGTAATTTTTTATTCAATATTGTTCAAAAAAAACTCTTTTTTTACAATTTCTGTTATTTCAGCAACCACAGTAATTATTTATTGGCTATATATCTACTTTTTGGCAGTCAAATGCCGCAAAGTAACCTTTCATAGTTTATTTTATTCATAAATTTATATTTGCAGCGAATCCCTTGCTATGTTTTTCGCTGCATCAACAACACTAGCATTTGCTTGAAACGCACGCTGGGCGCTAATCATCTCGACCATTTCCGTAACAATATTAATGTTAGGATAAAGTACATAACCGTTTTCGTCAGCATCGGGATGCGACGGATCGTAAACAAGACGCGGAGCCGAGTTGTCGCGGGCTGTTATCGCCTTCAAAACACTATTGTCTGGCGGATAATTGCCATTCTGCGTTGTCGGGGCATGCGCCTGATGCGTTTTTTTCAAAGAAATCAGATTGTCCATCTCGTCGTGGAATGGACTACCAGGTATTGCCCTTACTATTACAACTTCTCTTTGGTAAGGCACGCCATTTTCGTCAGATGTCGTATTCGCGTTGGCAATATTTCTTGCCGTTGCGCTGAGTCGCATCCTCTGTACGCTCATACCTTGACCGCTTATGTCAAACGAAGCAAAAATGTTTTCTGCCATTTGTCAAATTTCTATTTATAAATTAATTTCTTTCTAATTCCAACGAAATAGGTAATTTTACGTAAATTACTAACTCATTATAAAATAATTATCTTAGCGAAACTCCGCGAACCGAGGAAAGCATTTGATCGAAATAACCACGCATCGAATTGGACACAAAACGGTAACGAATCTGATTCTCTGCCAATTCGGACATCTCTTTGTCGATATTCACATGCGATTCCCCTGAAAAATAAATCTCGTGCTTTGGGACAGGGGCATTTTCGATTTCTCCCTCAACATCTTTCGGGTTTTGTCTGCCCATATGAATGTGCATTTCATCACTTTGGACACCTTTAGACACCATTATCGCCTCATGGAACTTCTCTTCGAAGCGAACTTTTTCGGGACGATAGTGGGGCGTAGTTGAATTGGCAATATTCTTTGATATCGTTAGCTGCCTTGCTGCATAAGCATCGAGCCCTCGATTCATCAACGGTATTCTTGCTTTGAACAGATGGTATCTATAGAGCAATTGCCACTCCTTTTGTTAATTAAATTCACTTTTCTCACACTGTCTCTTACAAAATGAGTGCCAAAGTTATGGTGGTCCTTTAAAAAAATCTTTTATACCATAAGCTCAAATTTAATAACGAGAAAATCTGAACGCCATAGTTTCGCTTGGCTGATTTGTGGGAAGTAAAAAGTTTTTCAACATATTCTTTGTTAAAAATACCATCTTTTACGAATATTGAATCAAAAATCTCGTTCCGGGCATAATCATACCATTGATTTCTGAGCCATTCGTTGACTGGCGCCCAAAAGCCCTGTTTCTTCCGATAAATAATCTCATCTGGAATTATGCCTTCAACAGCTTTTTTTAGAACATATTTGGTTGTCTTGCGGTCTGGAGTTCTTATTTCAGGACGGAGCGAAGCAGTAAACTCGACTAAACGGTGGTCTAAGAAAGGCACTCTGGCTTCGATGCTGTGAGCCATTCCAATTTTATCGACTCGCATTAGTAAAATCTCAGCCAGACGGTTTTGGAGTTCGACATAAAGTATTCTTTGCAGATAATCGGCATCGTGCTTGAAGGATAAAGCTTCTTCGTGAAGTGATTTTGCATATTTAGCAGGAATCTCTGTCAAGTGATCTTTATTATTGGCATATAATAATTGTTGGAAAGAAGGCGAAAAAATAGGCATACCGCTCCAATAAAGCTCTTCGTCCATTGCCCCCCGGCGAAAATATTCGAGTATCGGAAGCAATTCCAATGGTTCTAACCCCAATTTCAGCAGGTGATATATAGCTATTCTTATATAACGTGGCAATGAAACAAAGAATTTCCAATAAGTATTATAAAAATTATATTCTCGCATCATCCAGTTGTAGCCTGTGAATTGTTCGTCGCTACCCTCGCCTACTTGGATGACAATCGTTCCGCTGTCGCGGGTTAGTTTGCTTAAAAAATACAATGGAATACAAACAGGGTCGGCATTTGGCTCGTCTTCAAACCAAGTCAAATCTTGCAAAATGGGAAAAGCGTCTTTGTCGTCAATCAAAATCTCGTTATGGTTGGTTTTAAAGATTTTAGCAACTTTCCTGGCATATTCCAGTTCATTATATTGCTCTAACTCTTTAAATCCGACGGTATATGTATCGACAGGACGGTCCATTAATTCTGCCATAAAAGCGACATTCAAGCTCGAATCGATACCGCCACTCAAGAAAACGCCAAAAGGAACATCGCTCATCATTCGGTCTTTAATAGCTACTTTCAAGATGCGCAGCGTTTCTTCCTGAGTTTCTTTCTGGCTTAATGTGCTGTATTGTAAATTTTGCTTAATTGGGATCCAATAGCGCTTTATAGAAATTCCGTCATTTTGATTAACAGTCAAGGCATGCCCTGCAGGAAGCTTTTTGATATTTTTAAAGAGTGATCCGTTTCGGCTAGACATTCCATAATTTAGATAGTTCGGAAGCTCGTCGAAGTTAAGTTGCGCAGAAATGTCAGGATGCTTTAAAATAGATTTTATTTCAGAGCCAAAGACAAATAAAGCATTTTTTTGAGTGAAATAAAAAGGTTTGACGCCAATCCTGTCACGGGCGGCAAATAATTCTTTTTTCTCCTCATCCCAGATAGCAAAAGCCCACATTCCAATAAGCAATTCAAGGATTTTTTGCCCAAACTCGCAGTAACCATATAAAATTGTTTCAGTGTCGGTACCAGATCTATATTTGTAACCCTTTGCAATTAATTGATTTCTGATTTCTAAATGATTATAAATTTCGCCGTTAAAAACAATAGTAAACCGACCATCGGGGCTGTGCATTGGTTGGTTGCCGGCTGCGGACAGATCGATAATGGCAAGCCTTCTAAAAGAAAAACCGCAATCGCAATCAGGTGAAATCCATTGCCCATCGGAATCCGGTCCTCGATGGACAATAACTTCGCCCATTGATTTTAATATAGTTTCGTTTATATGGCTTTGCTTGCCACTACCTTCTATATTAAATATTCCTGCTATGCCGCACATTTTTCACCTGTTAAAGAAACAAATTTATCCCACTGAAATGTATGATTTTTCCGGAGTGATTAAAAACATAATTATAAAAAATATTAGAGGAAAAAACAAGCGAATTTCAAATAATACGCCCCCAAGAAAAACTAATAAAAAATAGGGAGATGACAGAATTAGAAAAAAGAAAATTGTTTTTCTTGCTTTCGTTCCAGCAAGGACAAGCCCAAAATGGCCCAAACCAACAAAGAAACTAAAGGCAACTCCCCAAGCAATAATGGAGTTATCCTGACCGGACAAAATTCTTGAATCACCATCTTCAAAAAACAACCTTAAAGCAACATAGCCAACTGCATATAATATTAATGGCAAAGCAACTTTATGGAAATGCTTAAAAAACGTCTTAGATTTTCTTGTTAAAAGCAATGCCGTGTATGAAGAAATAATCAGAGCAGAACTCTCCCTGAAAGCAAGCCCGGCAACCACTAACAAGGCAATCTTAATATAATCGCCCGATTTATCTCGCAGCATGTAGAAATATGCCAAAGCCATCAAAAAATAGAGAGGTAAATCGTAAAAAGTAACGACAAACATCGAAAGACAAAGTAGCAACACTATCAAGCCATGGGCAAAAAAAAGTTCCTTTCCAGATAGCTCCATAAATCTTGATTTCATAACTGAGTAAAGAGAAATGCTGAAAAAAAGCAGAAAAACATTGTTGAATAAATAATACGCAAAATAACGCTTGTCTTCGTTTCGCAACTCTTGCTCTGGCTTCTTGATTTTTGCTATATAATAGGAGTGGGGCGTAAGTTCATTGTTTTTAATAAAATTATAAAGCTCGTCATATAAGAACTTGCCCGCTACACGATATTTATATACTTCTTTTTCGAATAACTCTTCGTGTAAATCATCTGAATAGATTAACTCGGAGTAATTGCTTCTGTAGCCATAATAGGAAATAAATCCATAGAGAAGTGGCAAAATTACAGCAAGAAAACAAAACTCGACAAAGCGGTTTATTGAATGGTTATTACTCATTCGACTATTGCAATTGCTTCAAATAATTTTTTGAAAAAGTATGGTTAATATCGAGCTGCAATGCGGCCTTGAAATTTTCGATTGCTTTATCTTTCTGATTTAATAGCATATAAGCCCTGCCAAGATTGCCATACAGCGCCGGATTGTCCTTTATGTGGGCAACTCCTTTTTCATATAGATTAACTGCTTCGTTATAATTGCCATTTTGCATCAGATTGTTGCCATAATTCATGCATGTAAAACCAAGGTTTCTCTTTAGTTCTGGCTGATCGGGATTGTATTTAAGCGACAAATCGAAATAATAGACCGCACTATCGAGGCGACCAGAATTATTGGAAACGATGCCGAGATTATTCAAAACTTCGAATGATTGCGGAGCATAAAAAAGCGTTTCCCAGAGCATATTTCTTGCTTGCTGCACTTGCCCTTGCTGCAATAATTGTTGAGTTAGCCCGGTAGAAATCCTGACAAGCTCTGCTCTTGCATCGTGGTCAACCTGATTGACAAGCGCCCCTTCTCCATAATAAATAGCGAGTTTCTGATGGTAAGCCGCTGAATCGAGTTTCCCAATGATTGCATAATAAATACCTGTAAAGAAATGGACTCTTGCATGGCGCGGATATTTCCAAGTTAGCTCCTGTAAGCGTTTTCCGCCCGTATCGAGCAATTTTTGTTTTTGTGCGGGGTCATCTGTTTGGAATGATTTCTGAATCATCTCGAAAGCGGCATACCAATCGTCAACAACTCGTTTTTCCGGTACAGTCCAAATAATAAACAAAAACAACAGCGCAAAAGCCAATGGAGCAAAAGCCAAAGTAATCTTTGCATATTTGTTCCCGCTAGTGTTAAACACAATAGCTGGGCCGCCAATATCTTTCTTTTCAGAGATTTTTTTTATCTTTGGTTTTTCTTCTATTTCTGGTATAATGCGCTCACTAACTTGCTTTTTCGGAGCTTGAGGTGGCTTCGCAGAGCTTTTCGTTATATTAACGTTTTTGCGTTTACCAGCTTTTTCCTGTTTATTTTTTGCCATAATTTGTTAATTTTAAATATTGTAGATTGTAAAGTTATAAAAATACGAAATATGAAAGAAAAAAGAACAAAAAATCTTTTTGTAGTTGCTATAGTTATCATAGTAACTACCTGTTTTATAGAATACTCTTACGCTTTGTTTTCAGAAACAAGCGAGTCCAAGCCGATTGTTGATTCCAAGATGACTTTTGAAGAAGCAATAGCTGGCACTCAAGCTCCACAAGAATTAATAGATAAATTGGTTTTACTTGATGTGGAATATTATTCCACAGACAAACGCTTACACGCAGGGCAGATCGTAGTGCATCAAGATGTAGCCGAAGATGTGAAAACCATATTCCAATTAATAAAAGAAACCAGATTTCCAGTTGCAAAAGCCGTACCGATTGTAAAATATGCTTGGTCTGACGACGCTTCTATGAACAACAACAACTGCTCGGCATTCAATTATCGCTTTGTCGCAGGCACAGAACGCCTGTCTAACCATGCTTTTGGCAAAGCTGTCGATATAAATCCAAGATTCAACCCTGTTATTTATGAATCAGGTAAGATTTCTCCTAAAGGAGCTGCTTACGACCCAAAAAGAGAAGGCACTTTCCACAAGGATTGCCCCATCTATAAAAAATTCATTGAACTCGGTTGGCGCTGGGGTGGCGATTTTATCTCTTTCAAGGATTACCACCATTTTGATAAGAAATAAAAATCGTTTTTTGTAAAACAAACAATCAAATACCTGTTTGCTTTGCAATTTTTAATTTGAATTACATTAAATAGTTTGTTACAAGAAATTTTATTTCTTAAAAAATCAGTTTTAATTAGTTAATTTTGTAAGATTAGTATTAACGTTTTAAGTGTAGTTTTTTACAATCTATTAAAAAGGAAAATTTATGAAAAAAGAAATTAAAAAAATCCTCGTAACCGGTTCGGTCGGTCAGATCGGTTCAGAGCTTTCGTTGGAATTAAGAAAAATTTATGGAGCAGAAAACGTTATTGCCACAGGACGCAAAACTCCACCAAGTAAAGAATTAGAAGAATCGGGACCTTTTCATTTCATCAATGTAAACAATGTAGAATCAGTCGAGGAGATAATAAAGAAATATAATATCGACACAATCATCCACATGGCTGCTATCCTTTCAGGCGTTGGAGAAAAGAATCCGATGCTTGCTTGGGACGTAAATATGAATGGTTCAATAAATGTATTAAATCTCGCCGTTAAATATGAAATGGCAAGAGTAATCATTCCAAGTTCCATCGCCGTTTGGGGACCAGATTGTCCAAAGATTGCACCTCAAGATACTGCCTTGCATCCAACAACAATGTATGGAGTAACCAAAGTAGCCGGCGAAATACTTGCAGATTATTATGTTAAGAAATATGGTCTCGATAGCCGCGGTTTGCGCTATCCAGGCATTATTTCATCAGAAACCTTCCCCGGTGGTGGAACGACCGATTATGCTGTTGCCATCTATTATGAGGCAGTTAAAAACAACCACTATACTTGTTTCGTAAAAGAAGATACAAAACTGCCAATGATGTATATGCCCGACTGCTTGAAAGCGACTATCGACCTTATGAACGCTCCTTTCGAAACATTGAAACACCATAACGATTTCAATGTCGGCTCGATGAGTTTTGACGTCAAAACACTCGCCGATTCCATCAGGAAATATAAACCAGGCTTTACAATTGATTATGAGCCAGATTTCCGTCAGGCTATTGCCGATTCCTGGCCCGATGGAGTGGACGACACAGCTGCTCGTGAAGAATGGGGCTGGTCACCAGCGTGGGACCTCGATGCAATGACTAAAGACATGCTCGAACGCCTCGAGGAAAAACATAAAAATGGCTTAATTTAAGCCTGATTTTAAATATCATAAGTGATTCTCCGTCAAACAATGGGGAATCACTTTTTTATTTATAATATCAAGTAATTAAAAAAAAATTTTTAGTTTTGTGTTTTTTAATATAACTATTATTAAAAATTGAAAAAAATCATAAATTTGTTTTCATTGTCTATTGTCCTGCTAATGTTAATAACTGTTTCAGGAACAGTAGCGCAGATTAGATTCGACATAATGTCGAAAGCTCACGATGCAGTTTTTGATTCGCTTGCTTATGAAACACGGAAAAGTTTAAGCCAGTCAAACACAGGTTTGCTCGAAAGAGAAGTTGACCCGAAAGAATACATTCTCGGACCAGGTGATGAGTTACATGTCCTTATTTTAACATCTAAACCATTACATTTCAGCGTTACTGTATCACCACAAGGGCATTTGCTAATTCCTAATGTGGGGATGATAGACGTAAAAGACAAAACACTCGACGAAGCTGAAAAAGTCATAAAACAAGAAATAAAAAAGACATATAGTGGCGATGATATTTTCATCGATTTAAAAGAGATCCGCAAATTTAAAGTTTCTGTGATTGGCAAAATAATAAAAACAGGAACTATTCCGACCACAGCCGCTGACCGAGTTTCTGAAGTAATCGATTTGGCTGGTGGGCTCGAACCCGATGCTTCCTGGCGAAAAATTAAAATACTTCGCGAAGGATGTACAGATCCTATTCCAGTGGACTTAGTTCGCTTTTTTATGCTAAACGATGAGAAAAGCAATCCTTTTGTTCGTGGAGGAGATAAAATAATAATACCACCAAAAAACGAACATCTAACTATCGAAATAAGCGGCGAAGTTGCCTTCCCTGGCGAGTTTGAATATGTCGAAGGCGATTCCCTCTCGACGCTTATCAAATTTGCAATAGGCAATCTGGAAAGCGCCTTTCTCGATTCTGTCGAGATAGCACGGTTTGAATTAAAAAGCGATTTTGCCAATTCCTTCTATGTTGATATTTCTTCCTGGGCTGAAAACATCTACAGTCAACCCGTTCTTAAAAACGATATTCCTCTGCAACCTGGGGACAAAGTCTTTGTCAGAAAAAAAACCGAATGGTATAATACAAAAACTGTTATTGTTACAGGCGAAGTTCGATATCCCGGGAAGTATCCAATTTTGCACAAAGATATGAGATTGCTAGATCTAATCACAATGGCTGGCGGACTTACCGAATATGCTTCTTTGGGCAATTCTGTGCTTACACGCGTTTCACAACAGCACGAATTAAACACAGAACTCGGACGGCTTTCGAACATGTCACCAAATGATATGTCCGATCAAGAAAAAAGGTATTTCAGGGCGCATCTTCGCGAAAAAAGAGGGATGATGTCTATAGATTTCAAAAAGACAGTAAGGGAAAAAGACTTTAATGAAAACATTGTGCTGCAAGACAAAGACTCTCTTTATATTGCCCCTAAACTCCATTTTGTAAATGTCCAGGGTATAGTCAAGAACCCAGGTCTTGTACCTTACAAGGAAGGACTTCTTTATCTCGATTACATCGAACTTGCCGGAGGCTTCGGTTACAGAGCCGACAAAAGCGAAATTTTGATAGAAAAGCAGCAAGGACAAATTTTTCATTCCGAAAGCGAAAAATATATCCTACAACCAGGTGATAAGATTATTGTTCCACCAAAACCTGAAACAAATTATTTCCTGACAGGGCTTACCATTGCTACTCAAATATTTACAATACTAGGTGTCATCATTGCTCTACTTAAAATCTAAGGCTAAATGGATACAGAAATAAACGAAACAACCGGCATCAACTTACTATCGCTTGTCAAGCTATTTTGGCAACATATCAAGTTTATTTCTATTTTTATTGCGATTTCGATGCTCATTGTATTGTTAATATCTTTTGTAATGCCCTATAAATATAAAAGCACTGCGACGCTGCTTCCGCCCGAGCAAGGAGGAAGTAGCGGCGGTATATCCAGTTTCCTGCAAAGCATGTCGGGTATGATCTCTTTTGGTGGAGGCATGGGCAAGGACAGTAAAAGCCGTGTTTTTGTAGAAATACTCAAAAGTCGCGAAGTTGCTAAATATATTGTTGATAGTACAGATATCGGCAAATTGCCACAATTTGCTGATTACGACAAAGAAACGCTTTATGCCATCGCCTCATCGTTTATTGATGTGTATGTAAACCCCAATGGTTTGATCATTCTGGAAACTACAGTGCCTACGGGTTGGTTTTCAGGAAAAACTGAGAAAAAGCTTAGCGCCGAATTCTCTGCAAGGGCTGCTAATTATGCAATTAAAGGGCTCGACCATATTAACAGAACAAAAAGTATGTCGAGCGCTCACAACGTAAGAAAATATGTCGAAAGCATGCTTGTCGAAAAGCGCGAAGACCTCGATTCCATCGAAAATGCCCTCGAAGTGTTTCAAAATAAATATAAAGTATTGTCTTTGCCCGAACAATCAAGTGCTATCTTGTCTGAAGCAGTAAAAATAGGCTCTTTGCTTGCCGAATCGGAAGTCGAGATGCAAATACTTATGCAAGACCTTTCGGCTGATTCACCAACCATAAAATCTTACAAGAGGAAAATAGCAGAATTAAAGAAACAATATGAAAACGTGCAAAGGGGCGGACTTACGGGAACAGAAGAATTTTCAATACCAATGGGCTCGATTCCAAAACTTATCCGACTTTATACAGGCATGATGCGCGATCTGAAAATAACAGAGCAAATTGTTATCTATCTCGAATCGCAACGGTTTGAAGAAGCAGTAACAGAGCATCGCGATATATCCACAGTCGAAGTCCTCGACCATGCGATAACACCATCAGGACAAGAATCGCCCAAAATGAAGATAATGCTGCTGCTATCATTAGTATTATCTGCCATATTTGCCATGGTTATTGTTCTTGCCTATACCCTGTACAAAGGAAAAATAGTCTTAAAAGCAGAAAAAAACGCTGATTATTATCGAAACAAAATATAAATGCAAATAAATACTCCATTCCACAATTAAGAATATATAATTTATTTTTATTAAACAAGAATATTACTTGAATAATTCATTTATTTTGGTTATTATTGTGCAACAATATTTTGCTTGTTTATATAATTATTAAGAAATAACAATGTCAAAGCAAAACTATACAATTGTCGTAATAGAGGATGATCCTTTGGTTAATAAAACAATCAGGGGCATTTTAGCAGAAAAGTACGACAAGATAATAACCTATACAGATTCGCATCAGGCACAGGAAGAGTTATCCATAGTATCACCTGATTTGCTCTTGCTCGACATTTTTTTAGGGCATGAAAACGGTCTTAATATATTAGAGCGCCTTAAAAAAGAAGGCTTTGCTGTACCTGTAATAATGATGACTGCCTTTTCGGATATCAAAATGGCTGTCCGTGCTATGAAACTCGGAGCAGAAGATTTCATTGTCAAACCGCTCGACCTCGAGCAACTCGAAATTGCAGTTGACCGAACCCTTCAAAACTATAACCTTCGCCGTCAAGTCGATATCCTCTCTGAAAAATTAAGGGAAGAACAAACAAACGAAATTATCGGCGAATCTGAAGGCATTCGCAAAGCCCTTGAAATTGGTAAAATTGCCGCTCCGACCGATACTACCGTGTTAATTCTCGGCGAATCAGGCACCGGCAAAGAACTTCACGCAAGATATATACACGATCATTCAAAAAGAGCTAAAGGTCCCTTTATTACAATCAATTGTGGAGCAATACCCCGAGAACTAGCCGAAAACGAACTGTTTGGCTATGAAAAAGGAGCTTTCACAGGGGCAACCGAAAAAATCAAACAAGGAAAATTCGAGCTTGCCCACCGCGGCACTATTCTTTTCGACGAAATAGCTGAATTAAGCTTGGAACTGCAGGTTAAATTGCTTAGAGTACTACAAGAACGCAAGTACTACCGGCTTGGCGGCACAAAAGAAATATCAGTCGATGTGCGTGTAATAGCTTCAACTAATCGAGAAATCGACAAGCTCGTAGAAGAGGGAAAATTCCGTGAAGATTTGTTTTATCGACTAAATGTAGCCCGCCTGCAATTGCCCCCGCTGCGAGAAAGAGGAAATGATATTATACTCCTTGCCACAAGTTTCGTTAAAGATTTCAACAAAAAATTCGGGAAGAATATTACAGGTTTCACCAGCGAAGCCGCCGATTTGATGATGAATTACAAATGGAAAGGCAATATTAGAGAATTGAGAAACATAATTGAACGAGTTGTTTTGCTGGAAACTAACGATATTATTTCAAAAGAATCGATTGACTTTTTGAAACCTACAATTGCATCTAAACCTGCTGGAGCATTGCTACCAACCTTAAAGCCGGGCGAACATTTCCTCGAGATTTCAAGCGAAGGAGCCTCTATGGCTAATGTTTTGCGCGATATGATTATCAAAACATTGAAAATATCCGGGGGCAATCAAATAAAAGCAGCAAAACTAATGAGCATTTCAAGAGCTAAACTACGGTATCGTATCGAGCAGTTGAATATTAATATAAGTGGAAGAAATATCACTTGAAAAAATAAAAATTTTTTTTATAATTTGACATTAATTATTTAAGTTTAAATTTCTATAAACAAGTACAAAATAGAAAAACTATAAAGAAAAAGAAACAAGGGCAGAAATATGGCAGATGAAAGACTAATTCTACAACTTAGAAATGCAGCCGATGCTTATTCGCGACGCAGAGCGGCCGAAAGTCTTGCCAATTCAAAAAAATATGATGAGCAGATCATATCAGCACTTGCCGAGGGACTACTCTATCAAGACAACGGCGTAAAAGATATTTGCTCCAGAGCCCTTGTTAATTTGCCTAATGAATGGAAGCTAACTTCCGCCAAAACAGTAGCACCATTAATAACCCATAACGAAATAGAAGTACGCAATCTTGCCGGTGACATACTTACCAGGATTGGCAACATATCTCTAGATGCCTTGCTTCCTTATCTAACTGACGAAGACCCTGACAATAAAAAATTTGCTTGCGATATTATCGGATTAATTGGAGAACCTGAAAATGGCAAATATATTCGCAACTTGATGGACGACGATGTTGTTAATGTGGTGTCGTCAGCAGCCGAAGCTGTCGGTAATTTGAAAGATAGGGATTCTCTAGGAAAATTATTGGAAGTATATAATAAATACGAAGAGTTACGACCGATAGTCATCGATTCAGTAGGTAAAATTGGAGGCAAAAGTGCAGAAGAATTCTTAATTGACAGAGTAAGAACAGAAAACGATCTCTTTTTGAAAACTGCCTCAATTGATGCTCTTGCATTCTGCGGGCAAGAAACTTCAATAGCTATCGAGCTAATGGACGAATTGCCAAATGTCCCCGAAGAATTACAAACAATTTTATTAAAAACCATTTTAGCAATTTCCTATCGTCAAAATCAAGCAATATCGCTACCAAACGAATTAAAATACATAGCGCGCAATGCATTGCTTGACGATGATGTCGATATCCGAATGGCAGGATTGTTTGCCCTCGGTGATAATTATTCTATTGAAGACGTCCCAAGTTTGGTCAACGAGGTGCTGCACAATAACCCAGACACACAGCAACATATATTACATAATTTACTAAGTAGTTCTGAACAATCAGCTTGCAGTAAGTTTTTCAGATTGCTATACACAAGTTTGGACGAAGACAGTTCATTAATTGAAATTGTGTCCTATCTGCCAATGTTTTGGGAAATTTCTTTGCCAGCCAATGCGACAGAGATAATCAATACAATAATAAACATCACTTTTGAAAAGCCAAAAGAACATTCGTCACAAATCGTCGAAATACTATTACAATTAGAAAAGTCTCTTGTTTTCAAGAAAATCCGCAGTTTTATTGTAACAGGCAGTACGGGACAAATCAAAGAGGCAATCGATTTAATACAAAATCTCAATTTACAAGACGAATTTGAAAATGATTTGATGCAGCTTGGCTCGGTAAATACCATCTTTACAGAGATGGTTCAAACTGTTTTAGGCATGAAATAATACAAAACAAATGATAAGAAAAAATATAAAAGAGCAATTGGCAAGTGCAGGAACAACAAGATATCAATCAGGACAGCAATATGAGCTCTGATTTGTTTAAATTCAAGTTTTCCAGGTCAGTCAGTATTGCCGACTCCTCACCGGAAGCGAAAAGCCAAGAGTCAGCACTAACAATGACCGAAGAAACATTTGGCAAGTTGCGTGATGTTATCTACAACAAATGTGGTATCTATTTTTCAGACAGCAAGAAATACCTTCTCGAGGGCAGAATAGCCAAACGTCTGCAGGCAAGAGATTTACTGACCTTCGAAGAATATGTCGCATATATCCAGCAACCATATAATCGTGAGGAACTTAATCAACTTTTTGAAGCAATTACCATCAATGAAACCTATTTTTTTAGAGCTGAACAACAATTTGAAGCTTTTGAAAAAATCATAGTTCCAGAAATACTAGAAAATCGACGTGGCATAGCCCGACCTGTTTTCCGGATCTGGAGTGCCGCATCTTCGAGCGGCGAAGAAGCATATACACTATCTATTATCATTCTCGAAAAACTTAAACCAATGTTCCCTGGCGTTAGTTTTCAGATAATAGCCAGCGACATCAACAATGCCGTGATAGAAGCCGCAAAACGTGGTATTTACAAAGAATATGCAATAAGAAACGTTCCCGCTCCTTACTTAAAAAAATATTTTGTTCAAACTGGCGGCAGTTATCATCTAAAGAATGAAGTAAAACAACTTGTTAAGTTTATTAACATTAATCTATATGACCCTCTAGCAATGAAGTCGATAAGTGGATGTGATGTAATTTTTTGCTGCAATGTACTAATATATTTCGATATACCATCAAAACAGCAAGTAGTTTCTTATCTTTACGATGCTTTAAACCCGGGCGGATACCTGCTAATTGGTTATTCGGAATCGCTGCATGGCATCTCTAAAGCATTTAAACTAATTCACCTGCCAAAAGCAATGGCATATAAAAAAGATTAGTTGAGGAAATAATGGACAAGCATAACACTCAAAAAACTATATTAGTAGCCGAAGACTCTTCGTCGGTGAGAAAGTTCATTACTCTCGCGCTCAAACTTGCAGGATATAAAGTTATTGCAACTGAAGATGGTATGGAAGCCCTTGAGAAGCTGCCACAACAAAAAATTGATATGTTGATTACCGATTTGAATATGCCTAACATCGACGGCTTCAAGCTGATTCGCACTTTAAGGGAAGACCCGGAATATGTCGATTTGCCTATTATCATTTTGTCTTCACTCGCCAAAGACGAAGATGTGAGCGAAGGTATCAAATCTGGCGCTAATTCTTATTTAATCAAGCCCTTTAACACAAAAAGGATACAATATGAGGTAGCAAAATATCTTGGTTAAATTTTGGAACAAATTTTGCTTTAAAGAACTTGAAAATAATATATAAATTTATAAATTTAAAGGAACAGGTAGATGCGCTTTCTAGTTGTAGATGACTCGCCAACGATGAGACGAATTGTCATTAATGCGCTAAAGACCTTTGGTTATACCGATGTTGTCGAAGCTGAAGATGGAGTGCAAGCTCTTGAAAAGCTCGGAACCAACGAAGTTGATTTCGTTATTACCGATTGGAATATGCCAAATATGACCGGTCTTGAGCTTACAAGAGCAATCCGTTCATCCGACAAATTAAAACATCTCCCAATTTTAATGGTTACTACACGAGGTTTGAAGCAGGATATCGTTGAAGCATTAAAAGCAAGAGTAAATAATTATATTGTCAAACCCTTTACCCCACCTATTTTAAAAGAAAAGCTCAATGCTGTGCTAAAAGCAGTTGGTATGGAGCAAATTTAATAAATGATAATCCAGGAGATTATTTGATGAAAGATATGGACATAAATGTTTTACTGCGAAAAGCTGAAGAACTCAAGGCGCTGTTTACTCTCGGGCAAAGAGTAATACCGTTCTTAGAGGAAATTTTTCTTTTTGTTAAAGAGATTAAGCCATTGATCGACGAAATCAATACAAATATCGAAGAGAATTTAAAGAAAATGCCAAATGCTTCTAAGCAGCTTTCAAAAGTTACTGAAGCCACAGAACTGGCAACCACCGAGATTATGGACATTGTTGACGGCTTAGTTTATAAAGCTGATCTTATTTCGGGCAATCTTAAGCTGATGTCGGATATTGAAAAAAATCGTCGTCAAAGCCCAATAAAAGCGCTCGAAATTTTGCAACATGCCGCCGACAACGACGAAGATATTACTTCTTACACTAACAGCCTGTCAAAAATTATCAATAATTTAAGAGGTTCACATGGAAAAGAATATCAAAAAGCTTTCATAGAAAACGAAAGTCTTCTCGAAAGCATTAAAGATGATTCTAATAATATCATGTATTCATTACAAGTGCAAGATATCACATCACAACAAATCGCCGCTGTTAATCATCTCCTCGAAACTATTCAGGACAAGCTGTCGGGCATTATGGGTAAATTTCGAATATCCGGAATTAATGAAATATTAGAAGAAGAAAAAAGCTACGAAAGAACCAATGTTACCACACTCCACAGAAGAATAGCTTTCGATCCAGAAGCAGTCGACTCTATTGCTGGAAAAGAAACACGGCAAGGCGAAATTGATTTAATGATCGACAATATAAGCGAAGCTGCAGCTGATATTGACGGTTTGCAAGTGGCTAGCGACGACGATATTGATGCTCTGTTTGCTGGGAATGGAGCAAATGACGAAGAAATTGAAAAGGATAACCCTAACCTCAACCAATCAGACGACGAAACAATATTTGAACCATCTGTCTCTGACATTAATCCCAATGATCTTAAAGAAAACGATGAAGTTGCAATCGATGAAGATGATTTTACCCATTTTTCACAAGAAGATATAGATGCTATCTTCTCCGGAGAAAAATAATTCATTAGATAGCAATAGGAAACTCAATGCAAAAAAACGCCTGAGGAAAATATGGCTCATAGTTTTATTGACCCTGACATGCAGGAAATTTTCGAGGGTTTTCTCATCGAAACACGCGAACTCCTCGATACGCTTTCACATGACCTTGTAGATTTAGAAACCCAAAGCGAAGATATAGAACTTTTGAACAGAGTTTTTAGAAGTTTTCACACAATAAAAGGCACTTCCTCTTTTATGGGTTTCGACGATATTGCAGGCATTACCCACCACGCCGAAGACCTTCTCAACAAATTACGACGCTCCGAATTGAAAGTTACTCTGCCTATTGTCGATATTTTGCTCGAAGTACACGATTGGATTGAAGATTTGCTGCAAAAAGTTCAAGAAGCTGACGATTCACCTGTCGATTATAGCGATACAATCGAGAAAATTGAAAAACTGCGAAACCCAAAGCCAGCACAACAAGGAATAATAACCCCTATTACTCCTGATGCCAATTTATATAATATGCAAGATGATATAATAACTGAAGATACATCTATTGAAACAACTTTTGATAATGAAGATATAGACACTACCGCTCAAGATACTTCTTTAGATGATTCCATAGAAGCATCTGATACTGGAGACATTATAATAGACTCTGAGCAAGATATTGGCAGTCCCCCAGAAACGACAAGCGCCGTAAAGAATATACTTAATAATGACAACCTTGTGTCAAAACCAGGCGACTTTACCGAAGAAGAATTACAACTTATCCAAGATGCCTTCGCAGAAATAAACTCTGAATTTGTTAAAGAGATTAAACAAACAATAAACGAGCTTGCTACAAGCACCAAAGAAAAACACATTGACGAAAAAATTTTAAAAGAAGATGCACAAGAACTTAAAAAAGAGGATAAAAAGGAAAAAACGGCTGCACCTGCTTTAACTCATTCTGTTAACGAACCTTCAACTGCCTATCAACAAGATAAAAAGTCGCAAGGCATAAAAAAGCCTGCTGCTACTACTGAAACAATACGTGTCGATGTTGGCAGAGTCGAAACTCTTATGGATTTATCCGGCGAACTCGTTTTGGGTAGAAATCGGCTTGCTCAATTGACTGAATCTCTTGCCCTTGAATTTGAAGATAAAAGCAAAATCCGCGATTTAATAGAAACAACTTCACAAGTCGATTTCGTTACCTCCGAAATTCAAGCCGCTGTTATGCGTATGCGAATGGTCCCCGTTGGAAAGCTTTATCAAAAGGCTCCTAGAATCGTTCGCGACCTCTCGAAAGAGTTCGGAAAAAGAATGAACCTTGTGGTGAAAGGCGAAGAAACGGAAATAGACCGTGGTATTATAGAAGAACTCAATGACCCTCTTGTCCATATGATTCGCAATTCCTGCGACCACGGCATCGAAGATCCCGATACCCGAGCAAAACTTAGCAAGCCCCCTATAGGAACTATTACTCTTGATGCTGAACAAGAAGGTAACGCCATCGTTCTCAAGATTTCTGACGATGGAAAAGGCATTGACCCCGAAAAAGTCAAACAAAAGGCTATCGAAAAGGGCATTTTAACCGAAGAATCTGCTTCGCAAATGACCAAACGCGAGTTGCTTCAGCTAATTTTTCAACCGGGTTTCTCGACTGCAGCCAAAGTTACTTCCGTTTCTGGTCGAGGTGTCGGTATGGATGTTGTCAGAACCAATATCCTTAAATTAAAAGGTATTATTGACATCGAATCCGAAATCGGCAAAGGCTCTACCTTCATCATTAAGCTCCCATTAACCCTTGCAATCATCCAGGGACTTCTCGTCAACGTTCAAAAAGAGTGTTATGCCATTCCATTAAGCAACGTCATAGAAGTAGTTGCCGTCGATCCGAAAAGCATTAAATCAATCAACCAACAGGAAGTTGTCAGATTAAGAAACGAAGTTCATCCACTCATGCGTCTTGACATCACTCTTGGCACACCCACGGTTAAAAATGATTTAAAAGGAAGATATATTGTTGTCGTTGGTGCCGGACTCCAAAGAATAGGTCTCGTGGTCGATGAGCTGCTCGGACAACAAGAAATTGTCATCAAATCACTCGGTAAGTATCTCGGGCATATCAATGGAATAGCAGGTTCGACTATCTTAGGAGATGGGAGCGTTATTATGATAATCGACGTTGCCGAGTTAATCCAGTTTACTTATTAAAAATTTTTGCTTGCCATCATACAAAAACGATTTCCCCTCGATCAATTAGTAATTCTAGCAATCTTACAACACATCAATTGAAAACCGGACATTCAGTAATAAGTAATCTTAATAGAAAGCAATGATGTAATCCTGCTGAAAGATTTTTTCCTCCTTTGTAAAAGGATTGGATATTGGTTTGGGTATGACTTGCTTCTTTGCTATTTTTGCAAATAAAAATAAACATGCTAAAAAATCTAAAAATACGAAATTTCGCTTTGATTGGCTCAGTTACTCTCGACTTTGACAAAGGACTGAATATTATCACAGGCGAAACAGGGGCAGGTAAATCAATATTAGTCGACGCTTTGATGACTCTCCTCGGTGAAAAAGCATCACCCGATTATGTTCGTAGCGGAGAGCAGAAAGCTGTAGTTGAAGCGATTTTTAGCTTCCCAAAGACACATCCTGTTTTTGAATTATTATTAGAAAACAACTATGATAATTTTGATTTAGGAGAAAACGATTACGATAATTCGGATACTGATAAAAATACAGGAAATGAGAGCCAATCAAACAATTCTCAGATAATAATTCGGCGAGAAATCCTTGCCCGCGGCTCTTCGCGGAGCTTCGTAAATGACACTCCCGCACAGTTCAATTTTTTAAAGAAATTAGGCAGCTTGCTGGTCGATTTCCACGGGCAGCACGAGCATCAATTGTTGTTAAAAAAAGAGAATCACATTGTTTTTTTAGATATTATTGCCAATAACGAAGAAATTTTAAATGATTATAAAATTGAATATATCAAGTTAAAAAATCTTCTGACAAATCTCGAAGATTTAACATCAAAAGAAGAATATTTTAAAATCAAGGCAGAACGGCAAAGATTTGAATTAAAAGAGATTAACAACGTATCCCCTTCACCTGGAGAAGAGATTAAACTCGAAGATGAACTTTCGCTTCACGAAAATTCTGAAAAATTAGTAATGCTGACTTCCGAAGTTTTTAACTTGCTTTATGGCGGCGATTATTCTGTGAACGACAAGCTTGCTTCAGCAAAAAAATCTATACAAAGCCTGTCAGAAATCGACAAGAAATTTTCTGTATATTTGGAAGAAATAGTATCTGTTGCCGTTGCTGTAAAAGAAATCGCCCAATTCATCGGGACATATAAAGACAATATCGATTTCGAACCAGAACGCCTCGAAGTAATCAGGGAACGCCTCACAAAGATTCGTGGCTTGGCAAAAAAATATGGCAATTTCGAGAACATTTTTGATCACAAGCAAAAGCTCGAACACGAGCTTTCATTAATCGACAATCTCGACGAAAAGATTGAGAATACAAAAAATGAAATCGAAACTCAAAAAGAGAATATCGGCAAACTCGCTAAAAAAATATCTGAAAACCGAAAAGAAAAATTGATATTTCTAGCTGAATCTGTCGTTAAGACTCTAAAAGAATTTGGCATCGACAATTCTCTATTCCGCGTTTTAATCAATCAAAAAAAAATTGACAATAATTTTGCCAACAAAGCAATAGCTATTGTAAATAATGAACTTTTTGAGGCATTCCATAATGGCATAGATACCGTAGAATTTTTAATCTCAACCAATACCGGCGAAGCACCGAAACCACTTGCAGAAACAGCATCAGGCGGCGAAATCTCGAGGGTAATGCTCGCCATAAAAAGTATTATTGCAAATAGCGACCAAATGCCTATACTTGTTTTTGACGAAATCGACAGCGGTATAAGCGGCAGAATAGCCCGAAAAGTTGGTTTAGCAATGAAAAAACTTGCTGATAAGCATCAAATAATTGCTATCACACATCTACCACAAATTGCGGCATTAGCAGACCAGCATATTTCAGTTATAAAAATTGTTTCTGAAGAGCAAACCTTTATTAATGCAAAAGTATTGCAAGAGCAAGACAAGATTATTGAAACTGCAAAACTTATTTCCGGCGATCAACTAACTGAACATTCCATCAAGACAGCTAAAGAACTTAGATTAGTTTAGAATAATTCAAAACCTTTTATTCCCAAGAAAAAACAGATTCTTACCTGCTTCGGAATATTTTTTATTATCACCACCAGTTAGGTTTTCTCTTTTCCAAGAATGCATTCATTCCCTCTTGTGCCTCAGGGCTAAGCCTAAGATTTGCAATTAACCTGGCTGTATATTCCTGCACTTCCGGGAATTTCACCTGTGTTACTTTAAAAATCATTTCTTTTACAGTACGGACAGCTTCAGGACCATTCTGTAATATCAATTTTACTTTTTCATCTATGGCGGCATCTAATTCATCGAGAGGGAGACATTTGTTTATCAAACCAATTTTCGAGGCATGTTCGGCTGTAATTCTCTCCCCTGTAATAAAAAGCTCGCGAGCGTGTGCCTCTCCGATTCTGCTCATTACGAAAGGGGAAATAGCCGCTGGCACAAGCCCGAGTTTGACTTCACTCAAGCCAAATTTTGCATCTTCGCTGGCTATCAAAATATCACAAACTGACATTAACCCAACGCCTCCTCCGATAGCTGAACCATTAATTCTTGCAATAACAGGCTTCGGATGCGTGAAAACCAAATACATCAACTTGGCAAGTTTCAAGGATTCTTCATAATTTTGCTCGTAAGAATAACTTACCACACTTTTCATCCAATTAAGATCTGCTCCAGCGCAAAAAGATTTTCCATTGCCAGTCAATATTATTACTCTAACGTTTTCCTCCAAGCTCAAGCGCTCGAAAACGTCGTAAAGGTCGTTGATTAACTCGTTATTGAATGCATTGTGAACTTCAGGCCTGTTAAGAGTAACTTCGGCTATCCTGCCTTCGATATTTACTATAACAGTTTCGTAATCGGGATAAACTTGCATTAAATTCCTTTTTTTCTAAATTGATATTATTTGTTTGATATAACACTATAAAGTTTCAGTTATGACAATATTATATTGCCGGTATTATAACTCTAACGGTAGTGCCAACTCCTTCTTGGCTATCGATAAAAATCTTACAATTCATCTCGTCGATAAGGTTTTTAACAATTGTCATGCCTATGCCAACAGATTGCTCATTATTTGTTGGCTCTGGACTAAGTTGAGAATATTTATTAAAAATATTTTTTAAATCTTCTTCGTTCATACCTACGCCCTGGTCTTTAATTTCTATCTTGATAAATCTCTTATTTTCAATATATTCCGTTGCTTTGATATAAATAGTTCGATAGAAATTCGTATATTTAATAGCATTTGAAATAAGATGTTTCAATATGACTTCCATTTTTTCCTTGTCGGCAGAAGCGTGAGTGGTTTTATCAACTTCGGTTTCAAAATTCAATATCAACCTTTTTGCTTTTGCGTCTTGTTTAAATTCTTCGAGAATTTTGTCGATAAGTAAATTAATATTAAAAGATTCGACAATAGATGGCAAGTTGCCTTCTTCGAGGTTGTATAAATAAAGAAAATCATTAATAGTAGAAGAAACGGTGCTTATTTCCGCGTCAATCAATTGCGAAAAGCGGTGAAGGTCTTTGGAATTCTCGTTTTTTATATTATATCGTTTTATATGGTCGTTGTACCCTTTAATCGCATTAATGGGATTCATCAGTTGGTCGGAAGTAATTGTAAAAAAGGTATTTCGCTCGTCAATAAGATCTTGCAGCTTCTTTTTTTGTTCGATAATTATTTCTTTAGATCGCCTAAGTTCAAGGTGAGTTTTAATCCTCGCAAGAGTCTCTTGCTTGTTTGCGGGCTTGACAATATAGTCAACCGCACCTAACTCAAAGCCTTTCACAATGTTGTCTGTATTTTTCATTGAAGTAAGAAAAATGATAGGTATTTCCTGTGTTAGCTCGCTTTCTTTTAACTTTCTACAGACCTCAAAACCATCAGTATCGGGCATAACAAGATCGAGCAATATTATATCTGGAAGGATTTTTTTGGCAATACTAATAGCTTTTTTACCATCAACAATCAAAGAAATATCATAACCCGCCTCTACAAGGAGATTGCCTGCTACTTGTAAATTGCTCTCGAGGTCGTCCACAACTAAAATTAAAGGTTTTTTTCTCATAAGACAGAAGCCAATTTATTAAACGCATTCTTTAGCTTACTTACTAAGGTTGGGAAATAGTCTAAATACTTATTCATTTGGACAACGTCCATAATTTTGACTTTTTCATATAGTAATTCGGCATATTTCTGGAGATTGATGCAATTATTGTCTATTGCAGCTGATTTAAGCCGGTCTGTGAATTCTTCAATATAGCTCATTATTTGCATTTCTGAAATCTCGGCACATTCTGGAATGAATTCGTTTTCAAGCTCATCTATAAGTAAAGCCATATTTTCAATTTTCATTTTGATTAAATCATCTGTAGAAATCTCAAATAGTTCTTCGGATAATTGAGCTACATCGCTATCAGATTGGATGTCAAAGTCACTTTCTTGCTCTATATAATTATAGTCTTCAACGTAATCCAGAGTAAATTTGAAACAAGTACCTTCACTAGGAGTGCTTTCTACCCAAATTTTACCTCCGTTTAATTGAATCATTTCCTTGCAAATAAAGAGTCCAAGTCCAGTGCCTTTTTCGTTATTTGTTCCTGATGAAGTAAACTGGCGATTTAATTGAAAAATGCTATTTCCGACTTTAGGCGGCATTCCCACTCCATTGTCGCTCACCCATATTTCCAACTGATCGTTTTGTTCAGACTTATGTGCACTAATTATTATCTCCCCACCCACATTAGTAAATTTTATAGCATTCGATATTAGATTTCTTAGCACAGTACTCAACATATTTTCGTCAGCAACAACAAATAAATTCTTATTTGTATTGTTTTTAATAGAAATCCTTTTTAGAATTGCGTTGTTAATTAACAATTCGACATTTGCTTTGACAATAGTGAAAAGTGGGATATTTTCCTTGTTAATATCCATTCTACCTCTGCTAGCTCTTGCCCATACGAGCAAATTCTCGAGCATGTCAAAAAGATAATGACTCGTTTTGGACAACATCTCTATCGCAGATTTTAATTCTTTTTTCCCATAACGGTCATAATAAGCAACAATACCATCGACAATACCAAGTATTCCGCTGAAAGGACTTCGTATATCGTGCGATATAATGGATATAAACTTGTCCTTTTCGTCGTTCATTCTCTTTAGTTTTTCTTCGGAATCAATCAGTCTGTCGTTGAATTTTATCATCTTGTTTGCATCTTGCATAATCTTAAGATTCGAAAGCTTCAAATCCTCGATTAGCTTTTCCCGTTCGATCGTCATTTTCAATCGTTCGGTAACATTGACAGCTATGGCTACTACCCCCGCAATATCGCCAGACAAATTCTTGTATGGTGAAAAAACCGTTTCAAAAATAAAGTCTTGTATTTCAAGCATCGAGCTTGTTGTAATGCCTTGTAGTGCTTTTTCTATGGCTGCTTTTACTTCCGGTTTGTCCTCGTAAATATCAAAAATTGAGATCCCAATAATCTGGTTTGGTAAGAATTTGAATAGATTCAACAGTTTCCCTTCTGAAAGTGTTATTATTCCATTCTTATCTATCATAAATATAAGGACATTAGCATTGTTAACGACAATGCGCAATTTATCCTCGCTTGCTCTAAGCTTTTCAACTATTTGTTTTTTCTCTAATTCAGCATAATCACTATCTAAATTCCCAGGTCTATTTGATGTATTGTTATTATCCTCAAGTTTTTCTATCAAATCATAAAGCTGATCGAAATCGTCTCTATATAAACCATTTAGTTTATTTTCAATACTCAGTATTCTGGTTTTAAGGTCTGCAATATACTGTATATTAGTCATTGAGTGCCTTTTTTTTACTCTTACAGCTACTAAAAAATTTTACTATTAAAGAATAAACAAGTTTATAATTATAATTTAAGAAATAATTATTTAATAGTCAATAAGTATTTTCCAGAAGAGTAATATAATATAATAAAGATAATGATTAGTAAAATGTAAAATTCTATTAATATCTCACGATTTATTTTTTTTATTAGAATATGCTTTTATAGTGTTGAAAGAATAAAAAAATCAGAAGCAATAGTTAGGCAATAGTTTTTCTATCTACTAAAAATTTGTTAATTTTGTAGTATATTCAAAACAAGAAAATTTAATTTCAGAAGAAAAAATGGCATTATTTGAAAGCGAACAGATTGTTCCGACAATATTAGAAGACGAGATGAGGAGTTCTTATCTCGATTATTCAATGTCAGTTATCGTTTCCCGTGCCTTGCCGGATGTGCGAGATGGATTAAAGCCGGTGCATAGGAGAATTTTGTATGGAATGTACGAATTGGGTATGTATCCCAACCGGGCATATAAAAAATCGGCAAGAATTGTCGGCGATGTTCTTGGTAAATATCATCCTCACGGCGACACGGCAGTCTATGATTCGATGGTTAGAATGGCACAACCATGGTCCTTGCGTTATCCTTTAGTTGATGGACAAGGCAACTATGGTTCGATAGATGGCGACTCAGCAGCTGCTATGAGATATACAGAAACTCGGCTTGCACCCTTAGCTATGGAAACCTTACGCGATATCGACAAGCAAACTGTCGATTTCCAACCCAACTTTGACGAATCCTTGCAAGAGCCGATGATTTTACCTTCAGTTCTTCCAAATTTGCTTGTAAATGGAGTAAGCGGTATCGCTGTTGGTATGGCTACCAATATACCCCCTCATAACCTAACAGAGATTATCAATGGCTTACAAGCAATGATTAAAAATCCTGACATCACAGCTGAAGAATTAATAGAATTCGTACCAGGACCGGATTTCCCAACTGGAGGTATTATCTATGGGCATGAAGGCGCCCGAGAAGCTATGATGACAGGTAGGGGCAGGATTGTAGTCCGTGCTAAAGCAGTGATTGAGGAAAACAAACAAGGTAAAGAATCCATCATTGTTACAGAAATACCTTATCAAGTCAATAAATCCAATTTAATTGAAAAGATCGCTGATCTAGTGCGAAGCAAAATTTTAGAAGACATTTCCGATGTACGCGATGAATCTGACAGAGATGGCATCAGGATAGTAATAGAAACTAAACGCGATGCAATTCCAAGCGTAGTGCTAAACAATTTATTCAAACACACGCAAATGCAAGTAACTTTTGGCGCAAATATGCTTGCTCTTGTCGATGGTGCTCCTGTCGTGTTAAACATTCGCGATCTGATGTCTCATTTTATAAAACATCGTGTTGAAGTTATTCTCCGCCGGACAAGATTTGACCTCGATGCCGCTGAAAAACGGGCACATATCCTCGAAGGATTTATCATAGCACTCGACAATATTGACGATGTTATAAAATTAATAAAAGAATCCGACAGCCCGGCAAGTGCTTCAGCTGCTTTACAAGCCCGCTATGCTCTTTCAGAAATACAAGCTAAGGCAATACTCGATATGCGATTGCAAAGACTCACAGGATTGGAAAGAGATAAAATTCAAATTGAATACAAAGAACTGCTTAAAACCATCGAATATTTAAATTCGATTCTTGCAAGTAAAGAACTCCAAATGCATATTATTTCAGATGAACTCACCGAAATGCAAAAGAAATATGGCGATGATCGCAGAACAGAAATTGTTTTCGATTCCCGGGAGTTTACTGTAGAAGACATGATAGCCAATGAAGATGTTATTATAACAATCACTTATCATGGCTTTATTAAAAGAACACCTGTAAGCAACTATCGCCGTCAATTGAAAGGTGGCAGAGGGTCAAGCGGGGCAGGCACTCACGAAGACGACTTTATCGAACACGTTTTTCAGGCTTCGACACACCATTACTTGCTGTTTTTTACCGATAAAGGAAATTGCTATCGAATAAAAGTATATGATTTGCCCGAAGGCAGCCGCAATTCCAAGGGGCGCTCCCTGGCAAACATAATAAATAAAGAAAAAGATGAATCTGTAACTGCTTATCTGCCAATCAAGGATTTCGAGGAAGGGCAGTTCCTTATTTTTGCCACAGAAAAAGGACTCGTTAAAAAAACAGCTCTTAATCTCTACCAAAATATCCGTCAGAATGGCATTATCGCCTTAAATCTAAACGAAGATGACAAGCTAATCAAAGTTCGCTTGACAGATGGCAAATGCGACATAATTCTTGGCACAAGAAACGGGATGGCTTGCCGTTTCCGTGAAAGCGATGTCCGTTCAATGGGCAGAACAGCAACAGGCGTAATTGGTATTTCACTCGGTCCAGACGACATTGTGGTTTCGATGGTGGTTATTAGACGTCCTGACCAGCAAATCCTTGTCATTGGTGAGAACGGTTATGGTAAAAGAACAAAATATGAAGATTTTCGACTAACCAAGCGTGGCGCCAAAGGTGTTATTTCAATGAATATCACAAAAAAAACCGGGAGGGTGGTGAGACTTCTTTCTGTAACCGATACCGAAGACCTTGTCGTTATGACACAAAACGGTGTCTTAATTCGCCAGTATATCAAGGAAATCAGATCAATCGGAAGAAACACACAAGGTGTCAAATTGATTCGTCTCGACGAAAACGATAGCATTGCTGATATCACCACCGTTTCACATCAGAGCGACAACGAAGATATGCTCGAGAATGAAATTCCCGGAACAGAACTCGACGAAAGCGGAACTGAATCTTTGTTCACAGCAGAGTAACGTATCAATTCTGCTGGATTTGAAATCAGGATTAAATAGAGATGGATTTATACTAAATTACAATATTAAAATTTTGTTGCTTTGTTTTTGTAATTTCCATCATAAACTCTTCGTTTGATGTTTGCTTGTTGTTGATTGTAATAGAAGTTATCTTTAGATTAAGATTTCTTAACTCCTGTTCAATTTCTTTTTTCATCACAGTTAAAGCCTCAAGAGCTTCGCCATCATCGGCTGATATGCTAATAGACAGATTATCTTCGTCGAGAAAGAACTCAGCGTCAATATCCCCTAAACTTTTTGTTGAAGTAGCGAACGAAAATTTAGTTGCTTCTTTTCTTTTCTTTGTTTTCGATTTTTTGGAACTAACCTTGAGCTGCAAGATCTGTAATGCTCCCGCAAAAACCATCGGTAGGAAAAAGATATATGGCAGATTATAACTTTTTGCAATAGCATTATAGACATGCTGGCTTTCGATAGTATCCAATATCCAGTTTACCGTAGCAAGTACTTTCGATATTTGAGGCGATTGTGTATTTTTGTATTTTTCCGAAAAACTTGCAAGTAAATCGAATAAATCGGATTTCATACCTGTAATAATGAATCTTTCGCTCCTGCCAAATGGACTTTTTTCTGAATATATCTTTTTAAAAAGAGCCGCAATCTTTTCGCGATATTCCTGTGGTAGATTTTCAAGGTTATTTTCCAATTCAGCCAAATTCTCTTTCAAAAGCCTTTCGCCAAGAAATACAGGTAAGAGACGGACAAAGGCATTCCGCGAAAAAGGCAAACCCAACTCTTGCACAAAAAAAAGTAATCTAAAAATTTCTGTTGTGCTAGCTTTTTTAATATCCGATTCAGCAAGAAGAGAAAAATTATTGAAAATATGTAAAAGCTCCTCACGGGAGATTGTCGATTGGAAATTCCTGAAATAATTGATTAATTGAACATAAAATTCACGGGGCGGCAGATTAAGAATCCTTATAATTTCCTGTGTATCAATGCTTTTGCCATCGCTACTAAGAGCTGCGGCATAGATACGCAAAACAAGCGAGGGTGCAGTATCGACAATCTTGAAAAATAAGCTATCTCCCTTGTTAAGATTGCCTTGCAAATATGCCCTGAAATTACCGGTAGGCAAACGAACAAGAGCAATATTTTCGTCGATTTTATCAAGAATTGTGCCCCGGACTACCTCGCCCTTGTGCAAAGATGATGTAGATGATTTCTTGGCAACTTTCGCTGGCAAATAAGAACGATATTTGCTTTCTCCGCTTTCAGAAGCGGAAGTTCGCTTTGGTCCCCCCGGTATTTTCGAGAAATCTTGCATAAGAAATGATGAATTATCGATATTTTATAACATTTTAAATAAAATGATTATTTAATTCGTATTACTAAAGAATATAATATGCAAAAAACATTTTATTAATTAAAAACATTTATTAGCTTTGTATAGATTTATTCATTTTTAATTAATTATAATGAAGATTATGAAAATTATTAAACTATTTTTACTATTAATTGTTTTACTGCTTCCATACAGAGCATATGCTGATTTTTGCAGCGACGAAATGCTACTAAACGGTTACGAACCATTAGTAAATTATGGTATGGATACAACAAACAATTGGTGGGCAATAACCGAGCCAATTGAAGGCAATTACCGTTTGTATGTCAATGGTACGCATACTAATGTATTTTACCGCCTTACAGTTCCTGTATTTTCTACAGATGGCACCCGCTGGGCTGCCTTTGGCGAAGACAATGTGGAAAGGTATCTAATAACAGAATTAGGCAATGAAAGGATCACCGGCAAAGATTTTGGCGAAATTAGCTTTAGCCCCAACTCTCGCCGGCTTGTCTATTCATATTTTGATGCAGGGATTGAATACATAGTCCATAATGAAAAAAAAATCATAGCATATCAACGAGTTGGAAAGATATGTGTTAGCTGGTCGGGTAGGTATATCGCTTATGTTGCCCAACGGGGCGATAGAAAAGTTATAAACATTAATGGAAAAGAGAGTGTTTTATACGACGATATTATCCCCATAGGATTTTGGAATGACGACAAGATGCTCTACGCTGCAAAAACAGGTACTAATTGGGAAATCTACAAGGGAAATGACCCCATCTCGCTTAGTTACAAATCGATTAATGAGGCAAAGATAAATCTTGAAGGCAATGTAGCAGCAGTGCTTGCCACCGAATTTTCTGGTATGCAAGTAAGTATCTTGATTTCAGACGATTATTATGAGCCACTCATTGGCAAGCAATACGATTGGGCCGGAGGGCTTGCCTTGCACCCTACTTTGCCTTTAATTGCATACAAAGCACTATACAACGGTAGATATATCATTGTTTATAGTAGTTCCGAAATAGAAGGCGGCGAGGAAACGGGTTACCCAATGTTTACTCACGATGGTTCGCAAATGTATTTTCTCGGCTGCAATTTTCATTGCTTCATAAACATTGACGGAAGGAAATACGATTTGAAAATGGATTTTGATGTGAACTACCCCTACGCTGTAAAACCAGGCAGCGAAACCATTGCATATTCTACAAATGCAACAATGATCCTGCGACTAATCAACTCAACAGATATGATAGCTGGTAAAATGCTTGACGAAATGCATCAACCACGCTACAACTGGCGACAAGATCAATACGAGGCTCTGGGCACAATTAACAATCGGCTATATATGCTAAAATGCAAGTATTAGTTTAGTTAGTAAAAGAAAATAAACTTTTCTTCTATCTAATTCGTTTCAATTATTAGTATCAGCAACTATTTTTTTTATAATAAATTAGGGATAATGATATGTGCAAAATTATTTTATTGCGCCACGGCGAAAGCCAATGGAATATGGAAAACCGTTTCACAGGTTGGACAGATGTTGACCTTACCGAGCGTGGTAAATTAGAGGCAATGAGTGCCGCCGAACTGTTAAAAGAAGAAGGCCTCGATTTTGAAATAGCTTATACGTCAGTTTTAAAAAGAGCAATACGTACACTGTGGATTGTTATGGATTGTATGGATAGGATGTGGGTGCCTGTTTACCGCCATTGGCGATTAAACGAGAGGCATTACGGCGCCCTGCAAGGACTCAACAAAGCCGAAACTGCCACCAAATATGGCAACGAGCAAGTGCAACTTTGGAGGAGAAGTTACGATGTTCGTCCCCCTTCGCTCGAAAAAACTGACGAGCGTTATCCCGGCAATTTAAAACTTTATCAGGACTTAAGCGAAAGCGAGCTTCCCCTGACCGAATGTCTTAAAGATACTGTCGCTCGTTTCGTTCCATATTGGGAAAACACTATAGCTCCCGTTGTTAAATCCGGCAAAAAAGTAATAGTTGTCGCACACGGCAACAGTTTGCGCTCGCTCGTTAAATATCTGGATAATGTCTCTGACGAAGCCATTGTAAAATTAAATATACCCACTGGCGTCCCGCTTATTTACGAATTCGACAACGATTTGCATCCAATCAAGAGCTATTATCTTGGCAATCAAGAAGAATTAGAGAAAAAGATGCAGCAAGTTGCTAATCAAGGGAAATCTAAATAGCCCTTTTTGTTGATATTTCAAGAAATCTTGCTGATATAAGAAGATTTAACTTCCAAGTGCTGAGAATTTGCTATATTTGTTTTTTTTATACTTGTTTTTATTTGCAAGAATATTATGAAAATTAGAGACATACTTGGCAAGGAATCTATTGTCGTTAATTTGCAGGTAAGCAGTAAAGACGAGCTACTCGACAAAATGCTCGAGCTTGCCGCTAAATCCGGAAAAGTAATTAATCTAGAAGCTGCTAAAGCCGATGTACTCGAGCGCGAACGTGTCCTTTCAACAGGAGTTGGCAAAGGTATTGCCATGCCCCACGCCAAAACAAATGCTATTAAGGAAATTATGAGTTCTTTAGCTACATTGAAACCTCCTCTCGACTATGATTCGCTCGATGGCAACCCTGTTGACATAGTCTTCCTTTTGCTTGGCAAGGAAAACGATGTCGGCAATCATCTTCGTCTTCTTAGCAAGATTTCGCGTTATTTGAACCAAGAGAGTTTTCGCTCTCGTTTAAAAGAATGCTCTGATGCCGACGAAGCAATCGAACTTTTTAGTGAATCCGGTAAAAACGAATAGCATTTTCTGATTTGGAATATGTTTTTTTCAGTAATTTTCTTATCTTTGCACTATTATTCATATTGTTATATTAAAAATCTCTAATAATTATGGAAGATATGTTCAAAGAACAGCTTGATAATATGATTCGAGAGGCAGTTTACGGTGCTATCGAAAAAATGGGTATTGACGTTAGTTTCAAAGACTTGCCAAATGCCAGCAAATTGGAAAAACTGCTTGAAAAACAAAAAAACAAGCCAGAAACAGAATCATTTGAAAACATTGATAAACTTGACAATTCCCAATAGATAAACTTTTAAATCTTCCCTTCAACCCGAATGGATTCTCTTGATGTTTCTAACACAAAAAAATTCAAATTTCAAAGTTTTTTTTCTACTTTTTTTTGATTAATTTTATTTTTTGATAGTTTTTCATATTTGTTTTAAATTTTATATGTATAAAATTATTCTTCCAAATTTTCAGGGACCTTTCGACTTGCTACTTTATTTTATTAAGCGGGACGAACTGAATATCTATGATATCCCAATAGCAAAAATAACCGAAGAATTTCAGAAATATATAAAATTAATGCAAATTTTCGATTTAGAACTTGCCGGCGAATTTCTTGTGATGGCCGCTACATTGATGTATATCAAATCGCAAATGCTTTTACCAAGAAATGACTTAAACAACCAGGACGAAATCGAAGACCCACGGACTCAACTCGTGCAACGCCTCATTGAATACAAACAATTTAAAAACGCTTCACGCGAGCTTGCTGATTTTGCTGAAGAGCAACGATATGTTTATTACCGTTCTTTTTTTGAAAATGCTAATTCCTCCGAAGAAACTGACCAAAATTATGCTAATGCAAATTTGTTTTCACTGCTCAATGCCTTCAAAAAAACTATTGATAATGTAGAAAAACGCACTATTACACACATAGTACAACTATGGAAAATTACTATCGATGAGAAATATAACCTTATTCGCAATGAACTTCAGAAAAAAGGTAGCGTTAGCTTTTTCTATCTTGTCAAAAACAATAGCAAACCACACATAATAGTTACTTTTCTTGCTATTCTCGAAATGATTAAAACAAGAGAAATATTCATCAGCCAAGAGAACAACTTCGGCGATATTATTATCTCGATTGCCCCAGTTATGAATTACGAATAAAATCCGGAATTAACAATGATACCTCAAAATTCATATTTTTTTAAACTATCAAGAAAAGACCAGAAAGCCACTGTCGAAGTCCTTGTTTTTTCCGCTGAAAACCCTATTACTTCATCTGATTTATACAAGATTTTAATCTTTGGAGAAGATACGAAAGACTACAAACTGAAATTTGAGGGAAACGGCGCTGAAACAGACACAGACAAATCAGAAAACTCAAACCTCGATTTAAACAAAACAAGCAAAGACATCGAAGGAAATGCGAATTACGATGAAATCGCCGAAACAGAGCAAAGTCTACAAAAAAATGAAACTGTTCATTCAACAAAACAGAAAAACGATATCTCACCCATATATTTTGAAAAATTAATCGACGAAATAAACGCCGATCTCACGGCTACAGATCGTCCATATTTAATAACAAATGTTGCAAGTGGCTACCAGTTTGCAACAAGACCAGAATATGGAAAACTCGCTACCCAATTCGCAAAATCGAAAGCAAAACGCCGACTCTCGCAAGCTGCTCTTGAAACGCTTGCCATCATCGCCTACAAACAACCAATCTCTAAACCCGAAATTGAGAAAATCCGAGGTGTAAATTCAGCTGAAATTGTTAATACTTTAATCGATAAAAATTTCGTAAAATCATCTGGAAGAAGCGATGGCATCGGAAAGGCACTGCTTTTTGCCACTACTGATGATTTCTTGAAAAGCTTCGGATTAAACAGCTTGGAAGATTTGCCAAAATTGCGAGAACTCGAAGAATTATCGCAGGAAATGCCTTTCTTCGATGGTAGTGTGGAAGTTCAAATCGACGAAAAAACAGGCGAAAAAATTTTTACCTTCAAAGCTGTAGAAGATAGCATAGATATAACCCAAAATAAAAGTTAATCCATTTTGAAAAAAATATCTTATATTGTAACTTCTTTATTTGTTTTATTACAAAAATCCGGGAATGGTCTCTGAGAAAGCAGACAACACTGCAACATTAAAAAGAACGCTTGGCTTATATACGACCATCGCTATTGTTGTCGGGGCTGTAGTAGGATCAGGCATTTTTACAAAACCTGCAGTGATGGCAGAGCATCTCGGATCGCCACAATGGATACTTGCCATTTGGGTTGTGGCAGGCTTGGTAACGCTTGCTGGCGCTCTGACAAATGCCGAAATCGCAGGGATGATAACCGAAACAGGTGGACAATATGAATATTTTAGGGTAATGTATGGTGAGTTCACAGCATTTATGTATGGATGGGCTATATTTGCCATCATTCAAACGGGTTCGATTGCTTCCATCACTTATATTTTTTCACATTATGCTGAATATTTTTTCAAGCTGCCTGAATTTTCTTCTGAAACTGTCCGGCATGGCGAACTAATAATCCCATTTATTGGAAAAATCAGTTTCCTGGAGCAGATCGGCAGAAAGATACTAACTATTGGAGTAATCGGCTTCTTGACACTTGTAAACTATTTTGGGGTTGCTTATGGGGGAGCACTATCAAATTTTTTCACTTCTTTGAAACTGCTCGTAATTCTTTTTATCGTAGTTATTGCGTTTTCTTTCAGCGGTGGAAGCATGCAATACCTTTCGCTTGCATCACCTAGTTTCGATGCTTCAAGTGCAGGAATAGTTGCGGGCATAGCAAGTGCGCTTGCTGCTGCCTTTTGGGCTTACGATGGATGGAACAACGTAACTTATCTTGCTGGTGAAATTAAAAATCCGCAACGCACTCTTCCAATAGCCTTGTTCATAGGCACCATCATTGTTATCTTTGTTTATTTACTCATCAATGTTGCCTTTATTTACGTCATTCCAATATCAGGAATGATCGGCTCAGGGCGTATCGCCTCCGATGTCGTACAAAAAGCTGCTGGCAGCTTCGGTGCAGGGCTAATAGCTGCTGTCGTTATGATTTCCACCTTCGGCACATCAAACGGAACGATTATGGCTAGCGCCAGAGTATATTTTAAAATGTCTCGCCGCAATATGTTTTTCGATGCTGTTGGTAAAATTCAACCAAAATACAGGACTCCTTCCAATTCGTTATTAATCCAATTTTTTTGGACAGCTATGCTCGTATTATCGGGCACTTTCGACATTCTGACAGATATGTTAATATTTGTAAGCTGGATATTTTATGCTCTTGGTGCTTATGGAGTTTTTGTCCTTCGAAAAAAAATGCCGAATGCCCCAAGACCCTATAAAATATGGGGTTATCCTTATATACCCATAATTTTTGTTGTTTTTGCATTTGCTTATGTTGTGATTACTTTGTATAATGACATAAATAATTTTGCACAAAACAAAACAGAATTAATAAATTCTGTCTTTGGATTGCTGCTAGTTTCGCCTGGTATTCCGCTTTACTTTTATTTCAAAAAAAAGAAAAACGGAAGCAAAGCGTTTTAGACTATAAGACCAGAAAATGATTTTTTCGCACAAACTATGAGGTTTAAAAATGGCGTCAGAAATCTTTAACTTACACCCGGAGACACCCGAACTAAGAAAAATTGACAAAGTGGTCGAAGCGATGGTTGCCGGAGCAGTGATACTCTATCCCACTGATACTGGTTTTTCGCTTGGCTGCAGCTTGGGAAACAAGGAAGGCATAAGCAGAATAAGGCGAATAAGAAACTTGCCAGATACGACTTTTTTAACATTTCTATGCGCTTCTTTATCAAATATATCCGAATTTGCACAAGTAAACAACAAAGCATATCGCACAATCAAAGCACTAATACCCGGACCCTTTACATTTATTTTGCCAGCTTCGAAAAATGTGCCCCGTTATGCACAGAACCCAAAGCGAAAAACCGCCGGGATACGTGTGCCTGACCACGTGCTTTCCCAACTGTTGCTTATGAAACTCGGTTCGCCTATCATTGCTATTTCAGCTAAAATTTCCGACGATGACATTGTCCATAAACCTGAAGACATTATTTCCTACTTCTCCCCATTAGTCGATATTGCTGTCCGTTCTGAAATATATTCTTTCACCGGCGAATCGACAATTATTGATATGACTACATCTGATTTCAACGTTATCAGACACGGAGCCGGTATAACAAAAGTTCTCGAATTTGTCGATCTTGAAGAAGATTAGGTCTGCGCAATGAGGGAGGCATCGCTTTATAAAACTTTTTCTGACAAAAGTGGTAAACTGGTTGTAAAGTGTTTGCTTTGTCCAAGTTATTGTCAGATTTTAGACGGCGATTTCGGAGATTGTTTAGTTCGGCAAAACATCGGCGGAAAACTATACACTCATTCTTGGGGTAATGTCGAAGGACTTGCGGTCGACCCCATAGAAAAAAAGCCATTCTTTCATTTCAAACCAGGCATAAAAGCATTATCTTTTGGAACTCCTGGATGCAATTTTCGTTGTGATAATTGCCAGAACCATTTGCTTTCACATTCATCTTATAAAAACTTAAAACTCACGCAAGCATCTAATATTATAAAACCTGAATCCATAGTCGAAGCTGCTATTAAATATAGAGTTGATGGCATAGCTTATACGTATTCAGAACCAACAATTTTTTTTGAAATGGCTCGGGACACTATCCTTGCTGCTCGAAATAATGAATTAACCAGACATTTATACAATATTTTCATCTCCAATGGATACTTCAGCAAGGAAATGCTCGAAATGGTAGATAAAGAGCGGCTTGTCGATGCCATCAATATCGACTTGAAATTCATGGATGACAAAAAATATCAGCGAATAACAGGCGGACATCTCATTCCTGTTTTAAAATCAATTGAAAGAATATATCAACTTGGCAATATTCATTTGGAAATCATCAATCTAGTAATACCCGGCGAAAATGACAGCGATAATGACTTAGAAAGATTATCCGACTTCGTTGCTAGTGTCTCGACAAACATTCCTTTACATTTTAGTCGCTTTTATCCACGAAATAAGATGTCGGAGCATTATCCCACCCCATTTGAAACTTTAAAAAAAGCTGTATCAGTAGCGAGATATGCGGGAATGAAATATGTGTATATTGGAAATACAAACATTCCCGGTGCCGAAGATACCATCTGCCCCAATTGTGGCAGTGTGCTAATTTCTCGTTCGCAATATGGCATTACAAAAAATGTTTTCAAAGACAATCGAAAGCCAATCTGCCCTTATTGCAATACTGAAATTAATATAGTACTATAAAAAAAAAGAGCATTTTAAAAAATAATTAAAAATCAGAATAATTTATTCAGACTTTACAAATGACTTAAATATTGCTTGGATTGGCCCCGAATAGTTAAACTCTCCAGCCCAAGATTTTACGTCTTCTCTGTTATTATCAATGCACCATAAGTTAAAAATCAGTTTTAATGGTTTTACAGGTATTACTCCATTGTTTTTATCAATGATGTGCACTTTTTTGTCATCAATATACCACACAACGCTGTCTTTCCCAAACTCAAAAGCATATTTATGGAAATCTGCGTAAGGATCAAAGCCCAAATCTATCCATTTCTCGTGATTGCCAACTCCGTTTGCAAAATAGTTTAACTGCACTGTGTCTTTTCTTTCTCCTACAAACTCGAAATCGATTTCGTTGTGGCTTGGCGTGCCTGATACTCCACCATAAAGAAAAAAACTTGTTATGACACCGCTTTGTTTTGGCGGTTTTATCATAACTTCATATTTCCCATAATCATAGAGAATTATAGATTTATATTCACCTGAAGAATAAGGTAAATCATATTTTTTTTTATTGTTCAAGGTAAGGGTTAACACACAACTCTTATCTACGCTGGCATTATCCTTATTCCAAAAACAATAAAATGGAGAATCATTTTTGTATGCATCAGATTTTTCCCACTGAGTCGCCTCTGATAGCAAACACTTGTTTGTATTTTCCTTAGCATCATTGCCATAGCAAGAAAAGAGAAATAGAAACAAAATGCTAAGAGGAATAAAGCTGAGTTTTATCTTGCAATTGCTTTTCATACTTATAACCCATACCAATTTATTGAGACAATGACAATACATTCATTATCTAAAATAGTATATCCAGTATCCAAGCTAAATTTAAGCTCAGATTGGAAATCAAAGTCTGTTGCTTTCATTTTCACCCTTTCTAATTAATAATAATATGCACTTATTAAATTGCGAATATAATAAATATTTATTTTAACATGCGAATATTAAATGACAGAATATCGATAACTCACCCAATTATAATAGAGAAGAAATTCATATCCGATTTGTCAACAAATTAACAAAGCAGATATTTATATCTAATTATATTTCATAGCTATGCTGTTTTTGGGAGGTGGTGATGAAACGTTTGGCTCTCTAAATAAGCAGGCAAAAGAGTGTAAGAGATATATTTTCTTTTTTTCCATTAAAAGACTTTCTTCCAATGGATGAATTAAAATATAAGGTAAGGATACTTTCTTTAATCGCAAATGGTTTCTTTTATTGTGCTCTTGTTTTTTAGCAAATTCATTTATAAGAGATTTCTCTTTCTTAACGTTAATACAGTAATAGACAATTAAATTTTTTTTATTTGAAAATCTAACTACATCAAACATTTCTCCTCGATAAAAAAAACTCCTTATTTTTCTTATACCAATGGAGCAAGTAACTATTGAGAGAAGTAACTTTAATAATAGTAAGATCTTTATCGTGGAGTGAGTGGCCGATTTTTTGCCTTATTTCTCTATATATCATCAATTGATTGATTTTAAACCACAAGCATACTGTCCCGCTATCAAAAATGAAAATAGCGATAAGCAACATGGAGATGCTGATTACAGCACATCTTTTCAAAAAAGAAAATATAATGATAATATTTTCCATTAAAAATGTAAATTTTATATCTAACTTAAAATTTCTGCTAAATTGTACTTTTTTCTGATAATTAAAAAAAGAATATTCTTTACTAAAAAAATAAAATTTATTTGCTGTTAAAATTAAATTCCTTATTTTTGTAGTTCTGATAAATTTAATATTGATATATGTTTGAGAATCTAACAGAAAAACTCGAGCAAGCGCTAAAACGCTTCCGTGGACAATCGAAAATAAGCGAAGAAAACATTTCCGAGGCAACTCGAGAAATCCGCCGCGCTTTTCTCGAGGCTGACGTTAATCTCAATGTAGCTCGCAAATTTGTTGAAGACGTCAAGCAAAAGGCTATCGGAACCGAGGTCAAGGGCAATTTGCTCCCCGAACAACTCATCGTAAAAATTGTTCACGATGAACTTGTCGAATTGATGGGCAGCAAACAATCCGATTTGCAATTTTCGTCTCAGCCGCCCACAGTTGTGCTTGTTGCAGGACTGCAAGGAAGCGGGAAAACAACATTTTGTGCCAAGTTAGCTAAAAACTTGCGCAAAAAAGGCAGACAGCCTGTTCTTGTTGCTTGCGACGTCCACAGGCCTGCAGCCATCGATCAATTGAAATCGCTTGGGAAAACCGTTAATATTCCTGTTTTTTCCATCGATAATAACAAAGATGCAGTACATATCGCAAAAGAATCTCTTTCTTATGCCCGCAAGTTTGCCCGGGACGTTGTGATTATCGACACAGCTGGTCGATTGACTATTGACGAGCTTATGATGGAGGAAGTTGGCAACATTAGCAACAGCGTAAAGCCAACAGAAACTCTCTTTGTTTGCGATGCAATGATTGGTCAAGATGCGGTTACTACTGCCAAAGCTTTCCACGATAAATTGAATTTAACTGGAATTGTTCTTACAAAATTAGATGGCGACACCCGCGGAGGCGCTGCTTTATCAGTTTTGTCTGTGATTGGAAAACCGATAAAGTTCGTAGGTACGGGTGAAAAGCCTGATGCCCTCGAGCCATTTCACCCAGACAGAATTGCATCGAGAATCCTCGGTATGGGCGATGTGCTTACTCTTGTTGAAAAAGCAGAACAGCAAATCGATATCAAAGAGGCAAAGAAACTCGAAGAGAAAATTAGAAAAAACCAATTTACATTTGACGACTTTCTCGATCAGCTAAAAACTATAAAAAAAATGGGATCCATCAAAGATTTAATCGGAATGATCCCCGGCATGGACAAAGCTATTAGAAATATTGACATCGACGACAAAGCCTTTTCTAAAGTCGAAGCAATTGTTCTTTCTATGACACGTTCGGAACGCACAACCCCTAAAATCATAAATGGCTCGAGGAGAATGCGAATTGCCAAAGGAAGCGGCACCACTATCCAAGATGTCAATCGCTTGCTAAAGCAATTTGACGATATGAACAAAATGATGAAAAATATAACGAGAGGTGGCAAATCCAGAATGTTGCAAAATTTGCAATCATCTTTCGGTAATAAAATGTTTTGATAATAATTTAATTATATTTTTAAATAAAAAAAGGAAACAAAATGGTTAAACTACGCTTAAGACGTAAAGGAAGAATCCACCACCCTGTTTATGACATTGTCGCTATCGACAGCAGGAACAAAAGAGATGGGGCATTCATCGAGCAGCTAGGTTTCTACGACCCCAATACAATTCCAAACACTATAAAGCTAGATCCAGATCGCGCAGTTTATTGGCTGCAGGTTGGAGCTCAACCAACTGTAATTGTACGAAATATTTTAAGCTACGAAGGCATACTTCTTCGCAAACACCTTATTATCAAGGGAAAGAATCAAGTAGAAATCGAAAATGCAGTAAAAGAACACAAACAAATTGTCGCTGCCCGTTATAAAAGACTGAAAGAAAGAAGAAAAGCAAGATCTCTTGCAAAGCAAAAAGCTAAGAAAGAAGAAGAGAAAAAAGAAACCGAAGCTTAAACGTATTCTTTAAACATATTTTTATAAAAAAGCCGCTTTCTAAAGCCGGCTTTTTTTATGATAATAAATAGAGGCTATCTCAAAAACAGTATTATTCCAAAT
>CAYVTD010000004.1:77213-91404 GCA_964454445.1 uncultured Hyphomicrobiales bacterium | reverse complement strand
CAGCCAGAATATGGCGCAGTCGAACTGAAAGAATGGATTCGCAAGCATACTTACAAAGGGTTCATCTATACGGTAGCTCTTGTTGCCTTGATATTTATTCTTTATTTCGCGATGATGAAGATTCAAGAAATTGACTCGGAACTGCCACCAATGGCTCCAATAGCAAAAATGACACTTACCAACTTGCAGCAGCAATCTAATATGGAAGAACTGCCGCCGCCGCCAGCCACCCAAATTATTAATACAGGTCCTGCGGCACGAGCTGGCACTCCCGTGGCTGTACCTGATGCTTTAATCAAACCTGATATGGATTTTGCCACCGTCGAGGTGCAAAGCCGTGCATCAGCAGAAGGCGGCACCGGTGAAGACTTAGGAGGTTTTGCTCCAAATATTAACTTCGATCTTGAAAAGAAAATCGAAGTTAAAACTCGTGAAGTCGAGCCCGCCCCCGATCAGTTTATTCCTGTGGAAGTGATACCGAAACTCGACTATGCTAAATTGCAACGCGACATCATTTATCCAGAAATGGCTAAACGTGCAGGTATCGAAGGCAGAGTCGTCGTTAGAGTTCTTGTGTCAAAAGAAGGAAAGCCAGTAAAAACCATAATCGAGGCTTCAGATTCCGATATGCTTAACAAAGCAGCCGAAGACGCCGTTAAAAAACAGATTTTTTCGCCAGGCATTCAGAACGGACAACCTGTTATGGTATGGGTTAGCATTCCAATCAATTTCAAGCTCGATTAAGACATTTGCGTATAGTTTAAATCTTATAGCGTATTATTAGTCCTCGGAAAAAACTGCAAAAGTTAGAACCCATTGAGCTTGGGTTAGGACTTTTGCAGTTTTAGTAAATAGGAAAATTTTTCTTTAGATTATAAAATGATTAATGCCAAAAAATGGTAGCAATAAATTACATAATTAGGTCTCTTGTATTGTTAGTTGGTATTGTGCTTGTCAGTGGGGCATTAAATCCGCCCGACAGTGACAACACAATGTACACTGTTCTCGGTATTGTTGTTATTTTATTTGCTATCTATCGCTTGATTTCTTATCATACTGCTTTAAAACGTTACAATTTCGTAAAGAAAGGAGACAATGAAGATGAAGAAGATTAGTCCTTTCAAGATAATAAGTATCATAACCATTACGGTTATAGCTTTTGCTTGCATATTGGTTTCTTGCAACAACGAAAACAACGGCAAGCAATCCCAAAAAAAAGATACAATTACAGTATTTGTCGATGAGGTAATTGCCCCGATGATTGCTGAACCACTTAAAATGTTTCGGGAGAATAAAACCGAGGCTGTATTGATAAGCAAAACAGTAAAGGCTCGCGAGGCAATGGCAGGATTGTTTGCACATAAAGTGAAAGTAGCCATCATCGCAAGAGATTATTTAAAAGATGAAGATTCCTTGATGAAAGCTTTCCATCAAACTCCTTATCCACACAAGGTTTTTGCCGAAGATGCCCTTGTTTTTTTTACAAAAACGGATTTCCCTTTGGATACTCTCAATACCTCCATAGTTAAAAAACTTTTGACTGTGGAAGGATATTCCTTAAAAGAAAAGCTTCCACAACTGAAATCTGAACCTGAATTAGTGATAAATGACGTAAATTCGTCAGAATATGCCAATATGCTCAAATTTGCCGCAGATAACAAAAAAGTTGTTAAAAGATTTATAATAAAATCGACAAGCGATTCGGTTGTCGATTACGTTGCCTCGCATCCAGAAGCTATTGGCATCGGACTTATGTCGCAAGTTGTAAAAGATGGCAGGTTTAAAATGTTGAGAATGGGCTATATCGACTCAACAGGCGAAACTGTCCAAGCGTCAAAACCTGTTCATCAATCTTATATTGTTATGGGCGAATATCCTTATATTGTCAAAGAATATGTTTTTCTGCTCGATGATTCGAGAACCCCTTCGTATTGGTTCTCGGAATTTATCGTTAAAGAGCGGATAGTAGTAGAATATTTAAAGAATTATGGAATAGCACCAATATTTGCAAAATATAGTTTAATAAAAACGGATTATTAATATGAGAAAAGTAATTGTTTTCTTTGTGATTCTCGTCTGCGGCGCGGGAATTGCCTTCTCGCAATCAGCGAGCGAACAAGTTAAAAAATATGCAAAAGAAAAGAAATACGACGAAGCCGCAAAATACATCCCCGATGCATCTTATAAGAATCCCAAGGATTTTGCATTGCACGTGCTAATGGGCGATATTTACATGGAACTCGAGGATTATAAGAATGCTTTGAAAATGTATGAGTTAGCCGACGAAATCGACCGAAATGAAATAGATGTCCTAAGAAAAAAAGGCAGGGTAAATTCGCTGCTTGGCAATCACGAACAGGCAATAAAGATTTTAAAAGATATTGTTAAACGAGATAGCAAAAACGTTCACAATCACGTAGAATTAGGTCAGGCATACATCCGCGCAGAACGTCTCGAAGACGCGCGACTTGTTATCACTCAGGCAACACAAATGAGTGACAAAGTGCCAGATGCTTTTCTTGCGCTCGGCGACCTTTATTTTGCCCAAAAAGTATATGAATTGGCAAAGAATAACTACGAAAAAGCGCTTGCATTGGACGAATCACTAGTCGAAGCACGCGAGCGTCTTGCAACTGCATATTATTGGCTTGCCAATCGCGAACTCGACGACAACCTTGCTAACGAGCTTTTTGCCCGCTCTTTGAAAGAATGGGATATGGTAACACATCAAGACCCAACGAACGCAAAAGCTTTCTTTGAAAAAGGAAAAATACTATTTTTTTCAGGTAAATATCGTCCCGCAGCTGGCTCTTTCTTAGAGTATCTCAAGTTTCGCCCAACTGGTTCGCTGGGCAGATGGTATCTCGCTCAGTGTTTTTATGAAGTCGGCGCCTGCGATAGTGCCGCCCCACATTTATTGATAGTGCAAAAAGAAATTGACTCAGTTAAAACAAAGGCATTGTTTATGCTTGCCCGATGCTATTACGACCAAGGCGATTATCCTAATTCAATTAAACAATTTACTGAAATTCGTAAAAATGACACTCTCGACCAGAACGACTTGATGCGTCTCGCAAGCTCTTATCTTAACATAAAGGACACTTTATCAGCAATAGGTATTTGGGAAGAGGTTGTTGCATTAGATCCCAGCCAATGCAAACTTGCCCTGAGTATCGGTCAATTATTATTACGGATCAAAAATTATGAACGAGCTGTGGCAAACTTCAACAAAGTAACCAGTAATGGCTGTGATGACGATAAAAAAGCTAGCGCCTTTTTTATGATTGGTGTGTCTTATATCTATGAAAATAAACCAGAGAATGCCATCGAACCACTTCAAAAAGCAGTAGCTTTGGATAGTACCAACCTTACTGCTATCATATTCTTAGGCGATGCTTACGCAAAATTATCAAAAAATGACACGGCAAAATATTATTTTCAACTAGTAATGCAGAAATCGGCTCAAGATACTGCGCAGTATTCCAGCCAACTCAAACAGTCATTTGCAAAATATGCAGGCTTGCTTCTCGATGACAAAAACTATAACGAGTTGAAAAAAGTATCAAAACGACAAGTCGATATATTTCCTGACGATGTTTATGCAAATTTATATTATGCAATATCTTTCCAAGGCAGCTCGGATATTGACAATGCCTGCCGGTATTACAAACGTGTTCTAAAGCTCGATTCATCTAACCCAACTGCTAAAGCTGAATCAGCCAAACTTAATTGTCCATAGGATTATTACAATTAAAATCAAAATTTTACGTCAAAAGGACAACCGAATTGGGGCAATAAATTTGTCCCATTATTTTTTGTTTTTTTGGAAAAACTAATTTCTTATTGTATTTTTGTAGATTTGTTAGCGTGCATTCAATAAAATGATAAAATTGTTTATACAAGGCTTGGCAGAAGGAAGCCACCCAATAAACCAACAATTGCCAGTGGAAAGCATCCCCGAAGCAAGTGAAGAGTTTTTTGGGGATGTTACTATCGAAGGCACACTAAGACGTCTGGGCAGCCATTTTTCTTTTAAAGGGACTACTCGTTGTATGGCTCGCTTGGTTTGCGACCGTTCTTTGCAAGAATATAATCAGGAAATAACAGCCAACCTTGAAATAGATGCAAAATATGGGACTACTCCATCAAAAATAGATGGCAGATATGTCGATAACGGCGAAAAAGTGCTATCGGTAGAAGATAAATTCATCGACATAACGCAAGATGTTCGTGAAGAGTTAGCGGTTAGTCTGCCGATGAAGCGCCTCTCGCCTGAGTATGCTAACAAGGATTTTGACGAAGCTTTTCCCGAATATTCTGCCAAGTTGCACAAAAGATTGAAAAAGCAAAAAGGCGAAATCGACGAACGCTGGCAAGCTTTGGAAAAATTGAGAATTCACAAAACTTTATAATTCAGTATCCTGAGTTGAAAAATAGATTTTTATTAATAAAATTTTGGTAAAAGCGAGGAAAATATGCCAAACCCGAAGAGAAAATTATCGAAAACGCGCAGAGACAAAAGAAGAACCCACTACAAGGCAAAAGCGCCAACGACACATGTGTGCCCCCAATGCGGAGCAGGGAAAATGAATCACAATGCTTGCCCGGAATGTGGTTATTACAACGGTAGGAAAGTTTTAGCAACAGTTTAGTTTTTTATTATTGAAAGGGTTCACTTTTGGACGAAAAAAGAAAAACGAGCAATAGGAGAAACTACAGGATTGCCCTCGATGCAATGGGAGGCGATTTTGCGCCGATTAATGAGGTTCTTGGCGTCATCAAAGCATTCGAGAGCAAGCTCGGTGGTTTTAATGCTGAAATTGTTCTTGTTGGCGACGAAGATAAGATTCGCAAGAAATTGAATCAATACGATACTTCGATTTTAAATTACTCGATAGTTCATGCACCAGACGTTGTTACAATGCACGACGAGCCTTCTATGGTGCTAAAGAATAAAAGAAATTCTTCGATGTTTATCGGAGTAGAACTCCTTGCAAAGAGATATGTAGATGCTTTTGTGTCTGCTGGCAACACTGGCGCCGTACTTGCAACTTCAACAATATTGCTTGGCAGGATCCCGGGCGTTAGCCGGCCAACAATAGGCACCTTTTTTCCGACAAAGAACAAATACCCTTCCCTGGTCTTGGATGTTGGCGCTAACGTGGACGTCAAACCGCGATATTTATATGAATTTGCTGTGATGGGTTCGATTGCCACCACACAGATGTATGGTATCGAGAATCCAAGTGTCGGATTGCTCAATATCGGCGAAGAAGAAAGCAAAGGCACTGACGTTTTGCGACAGACGCATAAAATGCTTAAAGAAAGCCAGCTTAATTTCATCGGCAACATCGAAGGCAAAGACATATTATCTGGCATTTCTGATGTCATCGTTTGCGATGGTTTTACAGGGAATGTCTTATTGAAATTTGCCGAAGGTTTTTACTCCTTAATTAAATCAAAAATAAAATCTATGGGTAATGGCAATGTTTTAAACAAAGCAATGGTGCTGCTTGCCGCCCCTGCCCTAAAAAAAATGTTTAAAGATTTTAATTATGAAAACTATGGTGGAGTGCCTCTACTTGGAGTCAATGGTGCTGTCATCATCGGTCATGGAAAATCCTCCCCCGAAGCCGTAAAAAATATGATTTACAAAGCTTACGAGCTTGTCGATAAAAACGTTAACGAAAAGATAGTTAACGCGCTTAATCCCACTTTAGTAACCAGTAATGTTGAATAATTAGAAAAATCAAATGACTGCAACTATTACATCAATAGCTCATTATGTTCCGCCGGATATTTACGACAACAAGTTTTTTGAGAGTTATCTCGACACAAACGATGATTGGATAGTATCCCGCACCGGTATCCGCGAACGGCATATTTTAAAAGAAGGTGGCACGAGCGACCTCATTGTGCCTGCCGCAAAAAAGTGTCTCGAGCAACGAGGCATCACCAGCAAAGACATTGATTTGATATTAGTAACAACTATTTCTCCCGACCATCTTTTCCCTTCGACAGCTGCTCTTGTCCATGAACGACTTGGCTGTGACAATACTACTTGGGGCTTCGACCTTTCAGGTGCTTGCTCGGGATTTATCTATGGCATCGTTACTGCTCTTCAATTCATAGAATCAGGTCAATTCAAGCGCATCTTGCTCTGTGGCTCTGATAAAATGTCTTCAATAGCTAATTATCAAGACCGAAACACTTGCATTCTTTTCGGAGATGCTGCCGGTGTTTGTATTATTGAAAAATCCGACGATCCCGAGCTTGGCATCCAAGATCATCTGTTGAGAATGGATGGCAAAGGCAAGGATCTACTCTATCTAAGAGCCGGCGGTAGCAGATATCCCACAACAATAGAAACCGTGCAAAATGGCGATCATTTCCTTTACCAAGACGGACAAGCCGTCTTTAAAGTAGCTGTCAAAGGTATGGCTGATATTTCTGTCGAAATTATGCAGAAAAACGATATCAAACCAAGTGAACTTAATTGGTTCGTACCTCATCAGGCAAATATGAGAATTATCAAATCAACTGCCGACCGAATGGGTATCGATAAAGAGCAAGTTATGATAAACATCGACAAATATGGTAATACTACCTCGGCAACAATACCAATGTGTATCTCTGAATGGTATCAAGCCGGAAAAATCAAGAAGGGCGATAAAATAATTTTATCAAGCTTCGGAGCCGGCTACACATGGGGAGCAGTTTATTTACGATGGAATATGAATAAATAAAATCTTTTTTGTATCTTTGTTTTTTTTTAATGTAAATACATTTATTATTTTATTATGAAAAAGGCATTTCTTTTTTCTGGGCAAGGCTCGCAATATACAGGCATGTTGAAAGATATTGCCAATAGCTCGACTTATGCAAAAGAAGCAATCGACAGAGCTGACCAGCTGCTTGGCTTCAAATTAAGTGAAATTTGCTTCGATGGACCAGAAGAAAAGCTAAGGGAAACCCGCTACACTCAACCGGCAATTTTCCTTCATAGTGCAATTGTATTTTTATTAATAAAAGACAAAGCAGATTGCCAAGCTACTGCAGGACATTCCGTTGGTGAATATGCCGCATTGTTTGCTGCAGGAGCTATGGACTTCGAAGATGCTTTGCGGCTCGTTTCCTTGCGCGGCGAACTAATGTTTCGTGCAGGTGAAGAGATACCAGGCACAATGTTTGCTATCATTGGTGGCAACGATGAAAAAATTGAGCATTTATGCAAAGAAATTTCATCTGCAAATGAAGGAATAATTGTCCCTGCCAACTTTAATTCACCAGGTCAAGTTGTTATTTCCGGTTCCCGCGATTTACTTCGCGAAAAAGCGGCTGAATTCAAATCAGCCGGCGCTAAGATGGTGAAAGAGCTCAACGTGAGCGGTGCTTTCCATTCACCTTTAATGGAGCCTGCAAAAAAAGAACTTGAAAAAGCCATTAACCAAACCAAATTTTCTGATGCAAATTGTGATGTCTATACCAACGTTTATGCAAAACCAGCCAGAAATGCTGATGATATAAAACAATCGCTTGTTTTGCAGCTTACTTCGCCAGTCCTTTGGACACAAACCCTTCTGAATATGAAAGAAGACGGATACGAGCAATTTATTGAAATCGGCCCGGGCAATGTGCTACAAGGTTTGGCAAAGCGAACCGTGAAAGATATTCAACTTAGTGGTATTGACAAATTTGAAGATATTCAAGCATATTTAGGATAAAAATATATGGAGAAACGACTCGAAGGACTAACAGCAGTTGTTACAGGCGGATGCCGTGGCATTGGCTTGGCTATTGTTGAGCGGTTCGCAAAAGAAGGAGCTAAAGTATGGGCTTTGGATTTTAAAATCCCTGCCGACAGCGAACCCTTCCTAGAAGATAAAACCATCAATTCGATGGTCGAATGCGTTCAAGCTGATGTTACTAACGAAGAATCAGTAAAAAACGCCTTCGATAAAGTTATCTCGGATAGCAAAAAAATTGATATACTGGTAAACAATGCCGGCATAACCCGTGATAACTTGTTGATACGTATGTCTATTGATGAATGGACTAGCGTTATAGATACAAATCTCAAAGGCGCCTTCCTTTGCACAAAAGCAGTGGCAAGGCAGATGATGTCGCAGCGCAAAGGCAGAATTATCAATATTGGATCAGTTGTCGGTACCATCGGCAACGCCGGACAAACTAATTATTCATCTTCCAAAGCAGGGATGATTGGCTTTACTAAATCCATAGCCAAAGAACTTGGTTCGCGAAATATATTAGTTAATCTTATTGCGCCCGGTTTTGTTCAGACACCAATGACTGAAAAACTTCCCGACAATGTCAAAGAAGATTATATGAAAAGTATTCCATTGAAAAGAGCAGCAAAACCTGAAGACATCGCTTCGGTGGCTATGTTTTTTGCATCGGAAGATTCCGGCTATGTAACCGGACAGGTCTTGCACGTGGACGGTGGAATGGCTACTTAAGAAAAAAAACGATTTATTGTTTGTCGAAAAATCATTATTTTTATTTGTTTCACATTATAAACAGCGAGGATAGAATGGCTGATTTAAAACAAAAAGTATCAGAAATAATTGTAAAGAAACTTTGCGTTGAAGAAACGCAAATTACCCCGGGAGCCTCTTTTACAAAGGATTTAGGCGCCGATTCGCTTGATACAGTCGAGCTTATTATGGAATTCGAAAACGAATTTGAAATCTCGATAGAAAGTGCCGATGCTGAAAAAATTCAAACCGTTGGCGACGTAATCAACTATCTTGAAAGTAAAGGCATACAAGCATAATATAATGCTTACAAAAATACCAATAATAAAAGAAACAGGAGAACAGACATTTTTGTCTGTATTTAAGAAATTCATACATAGTATTGTTTAATAACGGCGGGAGTTTATGCCGAAATATAATTATCCAAAAGTAGTAGTTACCGGATTAGGTGCAGTAACACCAATCGGCAACTCAGTAGAAGAGTTTTGGCAAGGAATGATGCAGGGACGCAGTGGCGGAGCGAACATAACCCGTTTCGACGCTACCGAATTCGACACACATTTTGCTTGCGAAGTAAAGAATTTTGACGCACTCCAATACATAAACCGCAAAGAAATCCAAAGAATGGACATCTTTACTCATTTTGCATTGGCAGCGGCAACAATGGCAATAGCCGATTCCGGTATGGACCTTGGAAAAACTGACTTAACAAGAGCCGGAGTTATCATTGGCTCAGGTATTGGCGGAATGTGGACTTACCATGCCCAACAACAAAACCTTTATGAGCGTGGTGGCAAACCAGACAGAATTTCGCCTTTTTTCGTTCCCATGCTTATTTCTGACATCGCATCAGGATATGCAGCAATCCGATGGGGCTTTAAAGGACCAAATTATGCAACTGTATCTGCTTGTGCCACTTCTTCTCATTCGCTCGCTGATGCCTTGATGCTCATCCAACGTGGAGATGCCGATATAATGCTTGCAGGCGGTAGCGAAGGCGTGATTTGTCCGATGGGTGTTGGTGGCTTCAATGCGATGAAAGCCATCTCAACAAGAAATGATGCCCCAGACAAAGCAAGCCGCCCATTTGATAAAGACCGTGATGGTTTCGTTATGGGTGAGGGGTCGGGCATTTTAATTTTGGAAACCGAGGAACATGCCTTAAGCCGCGGCGCTAATATCTATTGCGAATTTGCTGGCTTCGGGCTTACCGACGATGCTTTCCACATTACTCAACCAGCCCCGGGTGCCGAAGGTGCTGTGCGATCGATGCAACTTAGTTTGCAAGATGCAGGATTAAAACCTGAAGATATTGATTATCTTAATGCCCACGGCACTTCAACGCCACACAACGATAAGAATGAATCAGGCGCAATAAAAACAGTTTTTGGCGAACATGCCTGCAAAATGGCTATCAGTTCGACAAAATCCATGACAGGGCATCTTCTAGGTGCTGCCGGAGCCATCGAAGCAATTGCTTGTATCCTTGCTATGAAAAATGGAACTGTTCCTCCTACAATCAATTACGAGACCCCCGACCCGGATTGCGATTTGAATTACACTCCCAATCAACCGGTAAAAAGGGACATCAAAGCGGCTATGAGCAACACTTTTGGTTTCGGTGGACACAATGCCACATTAGTTTTCAAAGCTTATCAATAGTTATTTGCACTTTGCTGAAAATTGCTTAAATTTGTTCTTTAAATATTTACAAATTTAGTTGCAATTCGGGTAGGAAAATTGATACAGCAGTTTTACAACGGAATTCTCAGATTTGCCCCTGTAAAGAATCTATTTAGAAAAAAAACCAGCCATTTGGGAGATTTCCCAAAGGTTGGTTTCTTGTCTTTAGAGAAGAAAACGCAACTCGAAGATATCCTCGGCTTAAATATTCATCGTATAGAGTTCTTCGAACAATCTCTTACTCACCGCTCCTATCTGCAAGTTCTGGCAAACGAAAGTTTTTATTCTAACGAACGCCTCGAGTTTCTCGGCGATGCCATCTTGGGTATGATAGTTGGAGAATATTTGTTTTCGCTCCATTCAAATGTGCTCGAAGGCGAATTGACCAAGATGCGTTCCTGGCTCGTCAGCAGAAATTCACTTGCTCTCTGTGCTAAAAAGCTTGAGCTAGACAAATTCTTGATGATGAGTCATAGTGCCGAGAAGTGCCTCCACAACGGGAGTGAATCCATTTTGTCTGATACGCTCGAAGCAATTATTGCTGCTATTTATCTGGACTCAGGCTTTGAGATTTGCAAAAGCTTCATCATCAACCAACTTCTGCCGATTATGATGACCAATAGATTAATGGTTGATCATAATTATAAAAGTTTATTGCTCGAAAAAGTGCAGAGCCAGGGTAAGCCTTCTCCATATTATAATATCTTAAATGAAGAAGGTCCCGACCATGAAAAAACTTTTACTGTCGGGGTATATGTCGAAGACGAGCTCCTGGCTTGTGGTACAGGCAAGAGCAAGAAGCAAGCCGAACAAGAAGCCGCTAAAAAAGCATTAAAAACAGTCAAAGAAGTATAAATTTTTTATTTTTTTAGGAATTACTATGGAAAAACTCATTTTTGAAAAAAGTAAGAGCGGACGAAAGGGTTATACTCTGCCAAAAAACGAATTTAATTCGCAAGATACAAAAAAAATCCTTGGGCAATTTTACAGAGAAAACGAGGCAATGCTACCTGAAGTCAGCGAAAACGAGATTGCAAGACATTTTGTCCGTCTTTCGCACCTGAATTATAATATCGAGGAAGGGCTTTATCCGCTTGGCTCTTGCACAATGAAATACAATCCGAAGGTGAACGAAAAAACTGCTTCTATGAGCGGTTTTACTCAACTCCATCCTTGCTCCGAGCCGAAAAATGCTCAAGGCGCCATCAGATTGTTGTACGAACTTGGTGAAGATCTAAAAGAAATTACTGGATTAAAAGGTGTTACTTTGCAGCCAGCGGCTGGCTCGCAAGGCGAATTTACCGGTATTCTTATGTTTCGGGCATATCATAAAGCAAGAAATGACGAAAAACGAACAAAAATAATTATTCCCAACTCCGCTCACGGCACTAATCCAGCTTCTTCGACGATTGCAGGTTTTGAAATTGTAAATCTTAATTCCAACGAGCAAGGAAGAGTGGATATCGATGATTTGAAGCGTATTGCCGGTGAAGATATTGCTGGTATTATGCTCACCATGCCTAATACCTTGGGAATTTTCGAGAAAGATATAGTTGAAATAGAAAAAATAATTCACGGTTGCGGTGGTTTGATGTATATGGACGGCGCCAACCTTAATGCCTTGCTCGGTATAGTACGCCCAGGCGATATGGGCTTCGATTGCGTGCATATCAACTTGCACAAAACATTTTCGACTCCACACGGTGGCGGTGGTCCCGGTTCTGGTCCTGTTTGTGTCAGCGACAAACTTTTACCCTTCTTGCCTATACCTCAAATGGTTAAAAATGGTGATTTTTATGATCTTAAAGAAGATATTCCCGCTTCAATCGGCAAGGTACATTCTTTCTTTGGCAATTTTGGAGTCTTAGTAAGAGCATATACTTACATCAGAATGCTTGGCTCCGATGGCTTACGCAATGTTTCCGAGAACGCAGTTATTAATGCCAACTATCTTTATCACTTGGTCAAAGACAGATTCGATGCGCTCTATGGTGAGTATTGTATGCACGAGTTTGTGGTAAGTGGCGACAGGCAGAAAAAATTGGGTGTAACTACCAAAGACATGGCTAAGCGATTGCTGGATTACGGCTATCACGCCCCAACCATTTATTTCCCGCTGATAGTGCACGAGGCATTGCTTGTCGAGCCAACCGAAACAGAAACAAAGGAAAGCATCGATAGCTTTGCTGAAGCTTTGATTAAAATTACAAAAGAAGCAGAAGAAACACCGGATATGGTTACAAATGCCCCTCAAACAACTTCTGTCAAACGTTTGAACGACGCCTATGCTGCAAGAAATCTGGATATATCGTGGTATAAAAAAGGATAGACAAATAATTTATCAGAAAAAAGCAAATATATTTTTTTGAGTAGAATTTTATTAATAAATTTGAGTTTGCGTATATTTATTACTAAGTAAATTTTGCTAATTAAAAAATCTAATAATAATTAGAATGTTTATAAACAAAATATGATAGAAAAATGAGCGAAACACCGAAAATTTTACTGCCGGAAATCGAAAACTACCATCAAATCGATGTTTATTTAAAACTTGGCGGCTATGGCAATTATCGCAAGGCAATTGCTATGAAACCAGAAGAAGTTACAAACGAAGTAAAAAAGTCGGGGCTTCGCGGTAGAGGCGGAGCTTGTTTCCCAACAGGATTGAAATGGACTTTTATGCCCAAAGGCAAAGAAAAGCCGAAATATCTCGCTGTAAACGGCGACGAATCTGAACCTGGTTCTTTTAAAGACAGGCAGATTTTCGAGTTTAATCCTCATCAGCTTATCGAAGGCATTATGATTGCCGGTTATGCCATGGGCATCGACGCCGCCTACATTTATATTAGAGGTGAATACCATAAATGGGTCAATCTTTTGCAAAAAGCTGTCGATGATGCTTACGATTGCGGTTTCCTTGGTGAAAAAATGAAAGAAACCTTTGGCAATGATTATAAGATAGAAATATGTGTCCATAAAGGCGCTGGCGCCTATATCTGTGGCGAGGAAACTTCGCTTATGAACTCCGTCGAAGGCATACGCGGCTATCCACGCTACAAGCCGCCATTTCCCGCTCAGAATGGATTATGGGGTATGCCAACAACTGTCAATAACGTGGAAACTATTACCACTGTTCCAAAGATTATTGAAATGGGCGGCGAGGCTTATGCTCAAATAGGTGAACCACGACACACGGGAACGCTACTTTTTGGCGTTAGCGGCCATATCAACAAGCCCGGTGTTTACGAATTGCCTACTGGTACTTTGCTTACTGATATAATCTACAAGCATTGTGGAGGCGTGAAAGGCAATAAAAGAATAAAAGCAGTCATTCCAGGTGGCTCCTCGATGCCTCCGCTAAGGGGCGACGAAATCGAAGGCGTGAAAATGGACGAAGAATCGCTGAAACCCTTGGGAACACACATCGGAACGGGCGGAATCATTGTTATGGACGAAGATACCGATCTTGTAAAGGTAACCTTAAGAATTGCCCACTTCTACCATCACGAATCCTGCGGGCAATGCACTCCCTGCCGCGAGGGTTGCGGATGGATGGAAAGAATTATGAAACGCATTGCCAGAGGCGACGCCACAAGCCAGGACCTCGATTTGATCGTCTCAGTGGCAAACAACATCGAAGGCAATACAATTTGTGCACTCGGAGATGCAGCCGCCTGGGCTGTTCGTGGCTTTGTAACTAAATTCCGCGAAGAGTTTGAAAAAATTGTAAAGCAAAATTGGATTTTCACTCCGCCAAATTCAGTTCATAGCAAACGATTAACAGTCAGCCAGATGGGTTGAAACAATGTAATTAGCAAAAAAATCTTTAGAAAAGTCAGTAAATCGCTTAAAAGATATATTAAGAATCCCCCCCTGCCCCCCTTTCAAGCAAGGGGGGTATTTTTTTCATCAATCTTGACTGAAAAGGATAGTGTTTTTTTTCCCTTTCAAGCAAGTTGGGTATTTTTTTCATCAATCTTGACTGAAAAGGATAGTGTTTTTTTTCCCTTTCA
>CAYVTD010000004.1:0-77113 GCA_964454445.1 uncultured Hyphomicrobiales bacterium | reverse complement strand
TCATCAATCTTGACTGAAAAGGATAGTGTTTTTTTTCCCTTTCAAGCAAGTTGGGGACGAAAAACAAAAATTTTTTGATTAGCTAATTATTAAGGAAATTTACAATAATTCTCCCTCCCTTGCAGAGCAAGGGAGGGCAGGGGAGGGATCAAAAAACTACGTCGTCAAAGTCCTCAAGAAGCGATAGCCCGCGTTTTGCTTTTCTATCTTCGGGATCGAGAGCCAAAGCTTTTTGATACTCCTTTCGGGCTTCATATCTTTTATCAAGATTCATATAAGCATCTCCCAAGAGGCAATGAGTCGAAGGAGAATCGGGATTTTTTTCTATTACATACGTCAGGTTTTCGATTGCCTGCTGGTAAAAACCCAGTCTGATATTAATACTTCCAAGATGGTAGAATGCAATAGCGAAATCGGGATTATTCTCTGTTACAACGAGATAATGCTTTTTTGCTTCGCGAAGGTGACCATAATGGCTGTTCATTATGCCGAGCCAATAATGAGCCATTATGAAATTTTTGTCCATCTCGAGTACTTTATGAAGGCAGTTAATTCCTTGTTTGATTTTCACTTGCCGATAATAAGCAAGCCCAAGCTCGTACCAGGCAGTTGGGAAATTGGGTAGTTTCTCTGTAGCCTTGACAAGGTAATCGACGGCATCTTGTAACATAGCGAGCCGATAGTAAACATTGCCAATATGTTTATAAACAATACCAAGATCGGGATCTTTCTCCAATGCTTTTTTATAAAGCTCGATGGCAAGGAGATACTCGCCGTTTGTTTCTGCCTGATATGCGGCAAGCACGTCCGGGTTATCCGAATCGAACTGCGTCGCTTTGCCTCTCATTATGCCTCCATAATTAAAAAAATACTATTTAATACTAATAAATATCACGTATTATTGGCTATTTATGATATATACACTGTTAATCGATAATTTTATTATTATCTAAATGAAACAGGCACGGGATTTTCACCGGAATAATCGTAGAAACCTTTGCCTGATTTTCTGCCAAGATAGCCAGCATTAACCATTTTCTTGAGCAATGGACAAGGGCGATAACGCGGATCGCCGATATCCTCGTGTAAAACGTTAATAATAGCAAGAGTAACGTCCAAACCGATTAAATCTGCAAGCATTAGTGGACCCATCGGATGCGCAAGTCCAAGCTTTGCAACATTGTCGATAGCTTCGACAGTGCCAACATTTTCCATCAAAGCGAAAATCGCCTCATTTATGAACGGCATTAAAATTCTATTTGCTATGAAACCGGAAAAATCGTTTGCAAGAATTGGAGTTTTTCCGAGATTTTCTGATAATTCTTTGATAATTCTGTAAGTATCTTCGCTTGTTGCTAATCCATTAATTACTTCGACAAGTTTCATCATCGGTACTGGGTTCATAAAGTGCATACCGATAACCTTGTCAGGTCTTTTTGTTTTTGCCGCTATCTCTGTAATTGAAATTGTCGAAGTGTTCGATGCAAGAATGGCATCAGAGGCAAGCATTTCGTCAAGCTTTTTGAACAAGTCAAATTTTATCTGCTTGTTTTCTGTGGCGGCTTCGATAGCAAAATCAGCATCGGCGGCATCTTCGAGTTTGTAAGTAGGCTTGATGTTGGCAAGAGTGGCTTTGATCTCATCTTCAGTAATCTTTCCTTTTTTTAGCAATCTAGCAAGATTTTTGTCAATGGTAAATATTGCTTTGCCAATTGCTGCCTCGAAAGCGTCGAAGAGATAGACTTGAAAGCCACTTTGAGCAAAAACATGGGCAATGCCGTTGCCCATTGTGCCAGATCCAATTACGAGTACTTTTCTAATTTCCATTTTTTAGTCCCCTTTTATTAATAAAAAAACAAATTTTTAACAAATATTAAAATTAAAGTATGAAAAAGTTTTGAAAAAAAGAAATCAATTTGCAATTCTTTCCAAAAATTTTTTAAATTGGTATAGAAAAACGTTGTTGATTAATAATTTTTAAGGTTAAAATGGGAAAAAAATATAAGGCATTTATTGTTGAAGAAGTAGAAAAAAGTATTTTTAAATCTACTATTACCGACCGGAACATTGACGAACTGCCTGAGGGCGATGTTTTAATCAGAGTCCATTTCTCGGCACTTAATTATAAAGATGCTCTTTCTTCATCAGGGCATAAGGGCATTACTCGGCGATTTCCCCACCAACCTGGCATAGATGCTTCAGGAGTAGTGGAAGAAGACAAGAGCAGAAACTTCAATGTCGGTGATGAGGTGCTTGTTACCGGTTACGACCTTGGTATGAACACAGCCGGAGGCTTCGGGCAATATATACGCGTTTCAGCTGGTTGGGTAGTAAAAAAACCTGATAATTTGAGTTTGCGAGAAGCAATGATTCTAGGCACTGCCGGTTTTGCTGCCGGTTTGGCTATCTATGCTTTGCAGACTAATGCTGTTATGCCTCACTCGGGCAAAGTCTTGGTAACTGGGGCAAGCGGTGGTGTTGGCTCGCTCGCTTGTGCCATTCTTGCTAAACTTGGATATGAAGTGGAAGCCGCCACTGGAAAGCTTGAAGATACTCAATTCTGGGAAAAATTGGGTATAAACAAAACTATTTCCCGCGACGAAGTAAACGACAAAAGCGGCAAGCCCCTGCTCTCAGGATGCTGGAAAGGCGCTATCGAATGTGTTGGAGGCAATACATTATCGACAGTTATTCGCTCGACTGCTCTCCATGGCACAGTTTGCTGCCTTGGCAATGTGCAAGACGACAAATTTTGTTCCTCTGTCTATCCTTTCTTGCTGAGAGGCATAAATCTCATAGGTATCGAATCGGCAGAAACCGTAATGACAAAACGCCTGTTGATCTGGAAAAAATTAGCAAACGAGTGGAAACCAAGTCAACTCGACTACCTTGCAAAAGAAATCGGTCTCGAGCAACTAAGCAATGAAATAGCGACTATCCTAAAAGGGGGACAGAAAGGAAAAGTATTGATAAATCTTGATAAATAGTGTTCAGTATTTTTACTAACCAACTATAAATTTGGAAGCGGAGTCCCTCTTTTACAAAATCATTTCATTTTCATTACTTTTTGCATAACCACCCTGCGACAGCGCTTTTTATACATATTGACGTCTTCGCCTTGGCGGGTTTCCAACAATTCTTCCTCGCCAGCAGATTTTGTCTCCATTAGCATCTCGGAAACGCCCCGCTTTTGTAGCTCGTTCATCAAAAATTTAGCTCTATTTTCGCCAAGGATCAAATTCGATGCGTTCGAGCCGTCGGAATCGGTATGCCCGGTGATAATAACTTTTTGAATATAATTGACATATTTATTTAGATCTTCGGCAACGGCATTGACGGCTGATTGCCAGGTTTGATCGCTTTGCATACCGTTTTCGTCGAGAACGTAAGGATAGGGATCGTCGAATTTATTGGTCGGGAAGTTCAAGCGCAATTGCAACTCCGAAGGAAGATAGAAATCGTGCAAAACAGGTTGCTCGCTTTTGCTGTCCATTGGCACCCTGACTTTGAAAGCATCATAAAAGAATTCGGCAGCTTGTGCTTTGACTTCCAAATCCATACCCTTTGGAATACTGACCTCATAGTTGCCTTGGGTGTCGGTCTGAGTGCTGTTGATTACTTTTTGCCGGTTCTCTTCGGTTACTGTAATGTCAGCATTAGGAACAATTTGCCCGGTTTCTTTACTTAAAACTCTGCCTTTGATTGTTGAAATATAGCTCTTTGCCTCGGCAGGGGCACCAATTTTCTGCTCGCGCTTGTCGGTTTGTGAAAACAGCGCTAATGAGCATAACAAAAAAATAGCGATAACAAAAACAAATAAATATTTAATTTTCATAGCTTTTTCCTTTATTAATGATTAGTCGGGTAAGATAACAGTTCTTTTACCTTTGCTGTCGAACATTTTAAACAAAGCATCAAAAGTAAGCGAATCGAGTCCGAGATAGACTCGCTCAGAGCCGTTTTGGTTGTAAATTCTTAAAATGCCGTTTTTGTTTGGAGTAGTGCCGAGATATGTGGACATAGCCCCATCAAAGTTCCAGGTTCTCACTTGTCCGTTTCCGTTTTCGCTTGTGCCAATGTATGCTGTTTCTTTTTTCTCTTTGTTCCAGGTTCTAAGCAAGCCGTTTCCTTCCTGACTAGTGCCGACATAAGCAGTTAATACTTCTTGTTCGTTGAATGTTTGCACCAAGCCGTTGCCTGTGGCGCTGGTGCCAATGTTGGCTGTTTCTCTACCCGATTTGCTGAAAGTCTGTAACACACCATTACCACCTGAAGTTGTGCCAAGGACTATTGTCTTGGTGCTTTCTTTGTTGTATGTTTGCACGAGCCCGTTGCCGTCTGAAGCAGAGCCAAAAAAGCCAGTTTTTACAGAATCGATGTTGAAAGTTTCGACCAAACCATTGCCTTCGCGTGTGGTGCCGAGCGAAACGGAAGTGTTTCTATTTTTGTTAAATGTCGCCAAAGAACCTGTCGATTCGAGATTGGTGCCGATGAAAGTTGTTTCGATACCATTAGCATTATAAGTTTGCAGTCTGCCAGAGCCATTTGAAGCACAGCCAATATAAATTGTCATTTTTTTTACTTTATTGAATGTTTCCATGCTGCCGTTTGCGTCAGCAAAAGTGCCAACTCTTATGGTAGTGTCGCCGCTTGTACTGTAAGTAACAAGGTTTGCCTCGGCAAGCGAACCAGTTTTCATACCGTTTGAGCTATTATGTACGGTTAGGTAACCTTGTGGATTTTTAGCGTAGCTGCCTAACTCAGCAGTAATTTTACCTGTTTCCGATTTGGTGCGTAATATGCCCGAGCCATCGACAGTCGAGCCAAAGTAACCATTCTCCACTCCGGCATTGTTGTAAGGAATCAGGATGCCGCCCATGTTGGCGCCCGTGCCAGCGTAAAGAGTCATTTTTCCATCAGCATTATAGGAAATCATAATGCCATTGCCGTCTCGGTCGGTGCCGAGATAGCCCGTTGCGTTGCCGAGTGAATTAAATGTTCTCAAATATCCTTCTGCAAGTACTCCGACGACCTTGCCTTCATCATTGACGACAGTTATCTGCTTGACCACTAGATTGTCGTAAGTCGTGCCCATTTGTGCAGAGCCTAAAATTACAGTCGTAAGCCCTGCCAAGAGCATACCAATAAGCATGCTTTTCAAGTCGATTTGTTTCATTTTGCTCCCTTGATTTGTAAAACTTTTGTTTTGGTTTATTTATATAATTATCTTTTTTGTTTTTAATTATTATCTAAAATAATCTGAAAAGCGTAGATTTCAAAATAAATTTTTTTATTGTAATTCAAAAAAAAATAATAAGTTTACAAACTAAGTTTTTGTTGTAATTCTTTGGAGTGTAATATGTATAAAATAATCTTCTTTTGCATAGCCTTTTGCTTTATTTCCAATTATTCTCTTTCCGCGTTTAGCCTGGAAAACACTACTTGGAAAGCAACTGTACAAGGTCAGAGTATTTACATGCTTTTTCATTCAGATACTCTTTTCGCAAAACAAAATCCCGACGACACTTATATTGTAATTTCCACTTATTTACTTTCTAATGACACTCTTCAAATAACTGATTTGCCTGGTTCGGGCAGATGTGATCATTCAATTATTGGTGTTTACCGTTATTCTATTAAGGGTAATTATCTTGATATTATCCTCGTAAATGACCCTTGTGAGAATAGAGTTTATTCTCTTTCATTTCTTCTGTGGGTTGCTGTCTCAACATCTGTTGTTGATAATTACAATATCAATACTGACCTGAATGTTTTGCCTAATCCTGTTATAGATAAACTTACTATCCAATCAAAATTTGAGTATTTTAATATCGAAATATTTTCTGTTCAAGGATTGAAGGTTTTAGAAGCCGCAAATCAGAGTGAGGTTGATGTTAGCAATATTAATTCCGGAATATATTACCTTGTGCTTAAGTATCAAAATTACAATCTTGTTAAGAGATTCATCAAAATAAGGTAAAAGAATTATTGGATGCTTGTATTAAGCCCAAGATGTCATGAAAAAGCAGCCGTTACATTCTAAATATGAGGGTGCTTAATAATGACATTTATAAAAAAAGGCTTGTTGATAACCCAATAACAGGTTTTTAACAAGCCCTAAAATAATGCAATTTATTGTCAAAACAAGACAAGCAACAGATTTGTTTTATGCAACTACTTCTGTTACCTTTTGAGCGGCCTCGGCAAAAGAGCGGGCGACTTTAAATTCCATACCTGATTTTTTCAGGATAACAACGCCTTGCTTGGCATTTGTGCCTTCGAGACGAACGATTACAGGGACATTTACTTTAACAGTCTTCAATGCTTGCACGATGCCGCTGGCAACTTTATCGCAACGGACGATACCGCCAAAGATGTTAATTAGCACTGCTTTCACATTGGGGTCGCTCATCATTATTCGGAAAGCGTTAGCTATTCTTTCTGAATTAGCTCCGCCGCCAACGTCCAAAAAGTTAGCAGGGCTGCCTCCAGATAACTGGATAAGGTCCATTGTGGACATTGCAAGACCAGCACCATTGACCATACAACCGACATTGCCATCAAGTTTAATATAATTAAGGTCATATTTCGATGCTTCCACTTCGAGCGGTGCTTCTTCGCTGATGTCGCGGAGGTTTACGTAATCTTTATGGCGATACATTGCGTTGTCGTCGAAGTTCATCTTTGCATCCAGGGCAATCATTTCACCAGCTTTTGTTAAAACGAGTGGATTAATCTCTAAAAGCGAGCAATCGAGAGCTTCGTAAGCAGCAACAAGATTGGCGATAAAGGGAACAAAACTTTTAAGAGCGTTACCCTTCAAACCGAGACCAAAAGCAAGGCGCCTTGCCTGATAAGCCTGGAAGCCGATGGCTGGATCGATTTGCTCTTTCAGGATTTTTTCGGGTGTTTCTTCGGCAACTTTTTCTATCTCCACGCCGCCTTCGGTAGAAACCATTATGGTATTTCTGCCGCTAGCTCTATCAAGCACGATACCTGCATAAAATTCTTTTTCGATAGCAACACCGTCTTCAATCATAATACGATTGACAACACTGCCAGCTTCACCAGTTTGGATTGTTACCAACTTATTGCCGATCATTGCACTGGCATATTGATATGCCTTGTCGGCAAGCCCGCCGCCAGTGATTACATTAACGCCGCGAACTTCTTTGTTTGCCGCAACTTTTTTCTCATTTGTGTTAATATCGTGAATATAGCCCTTGCCGCGTCCGCCAGCATGCACTTGTGCCTTGATAACAATGACACTCGAACCTTGACTTTCGAATTCATCGTAGGCTATTCTGCCGGCATCTTCGGGATTGAAAGCTACCCGGTTTTTCAAAACCGGGACATTGTACTTTGAAAGCAGTTCTTTTGCCTGATATTCGTGTATTTTCATACTTCCTTCCTAATAATATAATAAATACTGTTATTGTCTTTTAAGCACTTATGCAAAATTATAAAATTATAAATACAAATCAATAAAAAAAACAAAAATTATAAAACCTTAAGCATGTTTCGTTTTTATTTGAGGCTTTAGTCCACAATTTTTAAACATCAATATGATAAACCCAGCCATGATTGTCTTCTATTTCACCATATTGAATGCCAGTGATAGTGTCATACATTTTCTGTGATACTTTTCCTATGGTATTGTTGTTTACGATAGTATTAGTGCCTTTGTAATGGAGCAAGCCGACAGGTGATATAACAGCTGCAGTGCCTGTGCCAAAGCACTCTTGCAAAGAGCCTTTTTTGTTTGCATCGATGATTTCATCGATGGTAATGCTCCTTTCTGAAACTTTCATTCCCCATTCGCGGGCAAGATCCAGAACTGAAGAGCGGGTGATACCTGCTAAAATCGTACCTTGCGTTAGCGGGGGAGTTATTAATTCATCGTTTATTACAAACATAATGTTCATAGCTCCGACTTCATCGACTACTTCACGGTTTTTCGCATTAAGCCATAAAACTTGTGAAAAACCATTTTCTTTAGCCTTTTTGCCAGCTAAAAGCGATGCAGCATAATTGCCTGCTGTTTTTGCTTTGCCGATGCCGCCAGGCACTGCCCGGACAAACTCGTCTGTTACCATTATTTTAACTGGATTAAGCCCTTCGGCATAATAAGAACCAACCGGCGAAGTCATAATAATAAGGCGATATTCTGCTGAAGCGTGTACGCCAAGAAAATTTGATGAGCCATAGACAAGCGGTCTAATATATAATGATTGTCCGCGTGTTTTTGGTATAAACTTCTCGTCAAGTTTAATTAATTCGACCATAGCATCGAGAAATTGCTGGACGTTAAATTCAGGAATACATAGTATCTCGGCAGATTTATTCAAACGCTGGGCATTCTTTTCCGGTCTGAAGAAATTCACACCGCCTTTTACCGAACGAAATGCTTTCATTCCTTCGAAAATTGTTTGACCATAGTGCAATGTGCACATCCCCGGCTCGATGGGCATTGGTCCATAAGGCACTATCTCGCCGTCGTTCCACTTGCCATTTTTATAATCTGAAATATATACGTGGTCGGAAAAATAATTGCCGAATCCAAGATTGTCCCAATTAATGGAATCGAAACGCGATGTACCTGTTTTTGAAATTTTAATATTTACCATTTTTTTACCTCAGAAAATTATAAATAAAACAATTCAGGAAATTATTACTTAAATATATTGGAAAGATTATATTTACAGTCGATGTCCCTTGGTATCACCGACAGCAATTCGATTTCTGCTTTGATTTCGGGAGTAATTTGCCCATATTTTTCGATAATTTCACCTGCTTTAGCATAATCTCCATTTGCCTGTATGGTTAAGATCATATCAGCCAATTCGGCAACTTTATCGAAGAAAATATCTTTATTAATAGCAAGTTTTCCATCTTTTTGTTTGACAATAGCTCCGTTTTGCTTTAAAAAGTTTAATTGAATAAGATTTGATCTTCCGTGAGCTTCTTCGGCACCGAATCGTATAGAACGATATAAACCGGCAAGATAGGTTGCCATAGCTTTGTCAATATATGTCTGGTCAACGGCGCCAATCTCAAGCAATGTCTTATGGTTATACATCCCAAGTATATCTGCTTTGGTTTCTTCGACAGCTGAGTATCTTTCTTTTAAAGCAACGCGAACCGATTCTTTGCTGCCAATGACATAGCCCGGTCCGAAGGTATGCGAAATCTCGTGTAATGTAACAAAACTTGTAAATGCTTTCTTGTCGGCATTCTTTGCGAATTCTTCTGTCAAGATAGCGTTTGCAATGGGAACAACAATTTTCTCGAATTTTGCTTCCATCATATTTTTAAACATCGATTTCTTCGAGCCTTTGCTTTCGTGGATTTTCGGGTCGTTTGGCAACGAATTTGCAATGGTTTTCACTCCTTTGTTGCAATCACCACCGAAATAGGCTACATTTACAATCTGCAAAACGGTCTTGCTCGGGGCGCCTTTCTTGTAAGGTTTACCTGTGTATGGGATTTTGCTTTCCAATTGCTTAAGATTTCTGTGGAATAAATCGAGTTCCTTCGATGCCTCAATGTCCTTGACCATAACAATTGCTTCGAAAGCAGTTTTGTAATTGTACAGCCCATCTTCGTAGTTTTCGATGGGACCTAGTACAAAATCAATATCGTTGTTTTCCAAATCCATCCAAGCTATATCGCTATCGTAATATTCATCAGTTCTTAGTGCTTTCGCACGCAATTCAATATATTTTTTTAATGATGGGTTTTCGGCATAAGTAGCAGCTGTATCGAGGAAAAGAGCTGCATTTTCTATTGTTTTGTAATATTTATGGTAAGGTGTGGCTTTTAAGCTGCCATTCTCTCTTGTGATTACAGTATATTGAGAAGTGAACAATTCTTTTTTATCGGGATTTGCTGCGATGAACTTATCGAATTCTTCTTTGGTCATATCAAGAGGATAAAAACCGCCTGCCTCGGGGCGCTTGGCTGGACCATTACCAAGAAATCTGCCATTGTCGAATATTGGGTCGTAAGGACCATAATTGAGCATAACATATTTAAGGGCAATTCCCGAGGCTACGTCGTCGAGCTTCATCAATGAATCGCGTGTCGGAATGGCGCAAGGGGCAGATTGTTGCCAGAAAATTTCATCAATGACTTGACCGGCTTTGATTACATATTCGAGCACCTTCAATTGATTATCGTTTAGCATGGAAACGTCGGCGTTAATGTCAATCGGTGCAAAGGCAGCGATTCTTTCTTCTATCAGCTTAGTTTCGTCTGATTTCATATTCTTCTCCTCAACGATTTCTTCTTTTTTCTGACACGAAGCAAGCAGCATCGCCAAAACAATTAATATTGCAAAAAAAGTTCTCATTTTTAACCTCATTTTTTTATTATACAAATTTTTATTTTACAAATATTTACTCTGTAAATAAATACTATATTTAAAACATAGCAATTTACAAAAAAAAACAAGAATATAAAAATTTTTATAAATATATGAAGTATAGGGCTATTTTGAAGCTATCTACCTTAAATATAGAAAAGATAAATCGGCAATATATTGAGATTTCTAATTCATTCAGTTAAGAAAGAGCAACATAATAATACAAATTTTATTTGTCAGCTTCGCCCATAATCGGATCGATAGAACCGATAGCCAGGATTACGTCGGCAATCATTGAGCCTTCGACCATATACGAAAGACCCTGCAGATTAGAGGTACTTGGCGAGCGGATTTTCAATTTCCAAGGATAGCCCGTGCCATTAGAAACGATGAAGAAACCAAGCTCGCCCTTTGGACTTTCTATTGCGGTATAAGTTTCGCCAGATGCAGGCATAGCACCAAAATTTATCAGCATAAAGTCGTTTATAAGGTTTTCCATTCTGGTATAAACTTCTTTTTTTATAGGTACGGAGTTTCTGTGGCTGCGCAAGCGAATAGTTCCTTTTGGCATTTTATCGATGATTTGATATACCATCTTCAAGCTTTCTTTCATCTCTTGGATACGGACCATATATCTAGCCCATACATCACCTTCTGGATAGGTAATAACGTTGAAATCGAGTTGGTCATAAACCAAGTAGGGTTCGTCGCGTCGTAGATCGCGTGCAATGCCCGATCCGCGTAGTGTAGGACCAGTCAAACCAAGTTCGATAGCTTTTTCGGGTGGCATAATGCAATTGCCGGCAAGGCGGTCAACAAAGATTCGGTTTTTATGGACTAATCTTTCGAAATAATCGAGTTCGCCAGGAAATTTATCAGCCCATTTTATAATCATAGCGATTACTTCATCGCTAATATCGTTGGCTACGCCACCAATACGCGAATAACTGGTAGTAAATCTTACGCCACTAATTAGTTCAAAAATATCGTAAAGTTTTTCTCTTTCGATAAAAGTCCAGAGAAGTATTGTTAGCGCCCCTGCGTCCATACAAGTAGATCCCATAGCCATTAGATGCGAAGAAATCCTTGCAAGCTCGGAAACAAGTGTTCTAATCCACTGAGCTCGCGGTGGTGCTTCGATGCCGAGAGCATTGTCATAAGCAAGTGTGATTGCCACATTGTTTGAAAGTGGAGAAAGATAATCGAGCCGGTCTGTGTGGGGAATAAACTCGTGCATAGTCATGTTTTCAGCGAGCTTTTCATAGCCACGATGGAGGTAGCCAAGTTCAGGTACTGCTTTGATAACTGTTTCGCCATCAAGTCGCAATAATACTCTTAGTACGCCGTGAGTAGCAGGGTGCTGGGGTCCCATATTTAATATCATATCGTTTTTGAGTGGATCCTCCAGCAGCAAGGAAATATCCTTGTCGTTTATCTCATTAAAAATTTTTTCTTGACGGATAGAGTTTATCTTCTCTACATCTGCCCAAGTTCTTACATTTTTCGCTATTGCCATTTTTTCTCCGAAATTTGTATCTTATCAGATAAGTAAAAATACGGAACTAAGAAAGGATTAACAAATTTAATAAGAAAAAAATTTATTTTTTCATAGAAATTTATTAAATTGTATTTTTTAACTTAATTAACGATAAAGGTTTATTTTAAAACTTAAATATCTGATAAACAAGCAGTAATAAATTCTGAACATTCATAATGAAAAAAGATGGGAAATATATAAAGAGTACGTTTTTGAAAACTTTTAAGTTTTTTTTTGTTTTTGCTTTATTTTTATTGCTTTCCAATATTCCACTTTCTGCTGAATATTTCTCACTTGACACTTTGCGCCACCAGCTTAAATATGTCAAAGGTAGGGAAAAGGTGGATATGTTGTTGGCAACTGCCGAAAAATTGCGTTATTATTCTCTAAAAAATTCGGTTGATACCTTAAAAGAAGCTATCTTGTTATGCGAACGTAGTGGATATGAGAAAGGTCTTGCTGACGCTTATGCTTTGCTCGGGGATGCTGAAAGTCAGCTATGCAGAAGAGCTATTGCCCTCTCATATTATACTAAGGCATTGAAAATTTATTCCAAATCTGACAATTTCGAAGATATGGTTAAATGTAATATCGAGATAGGAACACTATATTATAATATCCAGCAATTTGCTCAAACGATTAAGTATTATCTAAAAGCTTTCGACTTAAGTAAAAAAGTGCGAAGTGATTTAGGTAATGGATATTCAAATTTCTCTATTGCTAACATATATCAAATTATAAATGATAAGAATAGTGCTTTATTATTCTTTCAAGAATCATACAACAACTTTATGAAAGCCGGAGACTCTGTTCAAGCAGCTATCAGCTTGATGCATATTGGCATTGTCTATCAACAACTAGTTGATAATGGAACTAATCGTAATAAAATGCTTCCTTTGAAGTATTTTAATGATGCTTTGGAGTTTTTTACAAATAAAAAAGATATTTTGGAGTTAACTAGCCTTTATAAATTTATTGGAACTTATTGGTACGATAGAAAAGAAATCGAAAAAGCCGTTGAATATTGGAACAAATCAATTGACTATGCAAAACAAGAAAACAATTATCGATTGTTAAGCGATTGTTACACATTATTTGCCCTACTGCACAACAAAAAAGGAGAATACGATAAGGCAAAAAAATATAATAAGTTAGCTCTCAAGTACAGAGATTCTTTAGGAAGTATCTCCTTAGTTGGCAGCTCTTATATCAACCTCGGGGATACATATTATTTATTAAAGGATCGTAAATCTTCTCTTGAATACTTTTTTTTAGGGCTTAATGCTGCACGAAAAGCTAATAATAATATTTATATCTTAAAAAGTCTTAAAAGGATTTCAATAATTTACGATAGTATTGGAAATACGCCGCTTGCTCTGGATTACAGCCGGCAATATTCAGCTTTAAAAGATTCCCTGAGCAATCAGGAACTTCTTTTAGATATAATAGGGTTTCGTTTGAAATCAGACCTTGCTAAACAGGAAAGTGAGATTATCGAATTGGAAGCAAAACAGCAAAAGATATTTCTAACTTCCCTGATAATCGGAGCTGTTGTACTGTCGTTGTTCCTTGTTTTACTTGTTAGACGCAATCGAGAGAAATCTACAGATAATCGGCTTTTAAACGATCAAAAGAAGATGCTTACCAACGCTCTTTCGGAGCTGCAAGAAAGTCGCGAAGAGCTAAAAATACTAAACACGCAATTAGAAACTAAGGTTGTCGAGCAAACTAGCGTGCTACATCAAGAGATGCTTGATAAAAAAATATTGCAGGGCCAACTCGACACCACCAGCGACCTTCTGAATAAGATGGCAGTTATGTCTCCTTCGATTACATATATTAGCGATAGCAACACTCATGATTTTATTTGGTTTAATAGGAGTTGGCTTGAAATGCTTGGCTATGAGCAAAAGGAAAAGGATTATAATCATTTTAATGCGAATGATATTGCCCGGCTAATGCCACCAGAAGATCTAGCTAGGATAAGACATAGAAAAGTTGCCTTTAAAAGCAATGAGGCTGAAGAATTCGAATACAGATTGAAAGCCGCCGATGGCTCGTTGAGATGGTTCCTTACTAAACACGTCCCTTATAAAATCGAAGATGATGGCTCGGTTTCTCAAGTACTAGGTCTTGCCATCGACGTTACTGAAAGAAGAAAAATTCTCGATTTGCTCGAGGAAAGCGAAAAACGCTATCGGCTGATTGCTGAAAACTCGAACGATATTATTTGGACTGCCGACAGCGACTTTATTTTTACATACATCAGCCCATCTGTCTCTAACTTTCTCGGTTTCGAACCTAACGAACTTATTGGTAAACCCTTTTATCAACAAGCTGTAGAATCAGATAAAGAAAGAATTATTAATTATATTAATAATTATCAATCAACTATTGATGCTTTAGAATCAATGAACCAGACATTCTCCATCGAAATGGAGCAATACAATAAAGTTGGGGTTCCCATATCGTCTGAAGTGATGATTTCTTCGCTCAAAGACGCTAGAGGAAATACTAACGGTGTTGTCGGAATAACAAGAAATATTACTGAAAGAAAGAAAACTGAAAACAAGTTAAAGCAACTTAATGAAGAACTTGAAAAAGCGAATATTGCAATCGAGAATGCCCTGAATAAAGAAAAGGAACTCAATAGAATGAAATCGAGATTCATACATATGATTTCACATGAATATCGAACTCCGCTTACTGTAATTCTTTCTTCCTCCGAGATTGTGCGCCTGCTCATTTCAAAAGGCACCCTAGAAAAAGCTGATGATTATTTGAAAAAAATTGCGGCTTCTGTCAATTTAATGACTCATTTTATCGACGATGTCATTGTATTCACAAAATTTGAAGAAGGAAATTTGGCAATTAATCGGGTTATCATTGATTTATCAGAGTTTTCCAATAAAATAGTTGATGAGATAACATTGCTCGACAAAGGAAACCACAGGTTTATCGTTGAAAACAGAGCCAACGGCGTTAATATTATGTCTGATTATAATTATCTTAGACAAATCTTTATTCACATTTTAATGAATGCCGTAAAATTCTCGTCTAACCAAACAAATATTACATTAATCATCGAAAAAACCGATGGAAATAGAGTAAATATCATCTTCCAAGACGAAGGATCTGGTTTTGAAGAGAAAGAACTTAAGAATATCTTTATTGTCTTTAATAAACGTGAACAGGATGTCGGAATAACACAAGGTTTAGGCTTGGGACTAGCTGTTGTTAAAAAGTTTATCGACACTCTTGGTTGGACCATTACCGTGGAAAGCGAAAAAAATAAAGGCTCTCAATTCATTGTTACTGTCCCGGAAAACTATGTCATATCCTGATATTTTAAATAAAACTCATTTCAATCGCGAAGATATAATTAGGCTTTTAAATGCTGAAGGCGAAGAGGTATTGCTTTTAAAGAAAAAAGCAAAGGAAGTTTTGATAAAAGAATGTGGTAATGAAATATATCTGCGCGGTTTGATTGAGATATCCAATGCTTGCGATTTCGATTGCTATTATTGCGGTTTAAGGAAATCGAATCAAGATCTGGAAAGATATTACTTAAGCCAAGAAGAAATAATAGATACAGCCCAATTATGCGCCCGCAAGGGTTTTGGTTCGCTGGTTTTGCAATGCGGGCAGAATAGCAATCCAGAATTTGTAGGTTTTATTGAAAAAGTAATAATTGATATTAAGCAGGCAACCACAAGCAAATTGCTGCCAAATGGATTGGGCATTACCTTGTCCTTCGGCGAACAAAATATGCAAACATACAAACGATGGCTTGAAGCAGGCGCCCATCGCTATTTGCTCAGAATAGAAACCAGCAATCCGCAGTTGTTTGCAAAAATCCATCCTCCTTATCAAAAATATGAGCATCGTTTGCATTGCATAAGACATTTGAATCAAAATGGCTGGCAGGCAGGCTCCGGCGTTATGATTGGAATTCCCGGGCAAACCATCGAAGACCTTGCAGACGATATCTTGTTTTTTAAAAATGAGAACATCGGAATGCTCGGAATGGGTCCGTATCTTTTACATCCAGATACGCCTATGTTTAGCAACATTGATTGGTGGAATAATAACACTAAAGAAATAGCAACGCTGGCGCTGAAAATGATTGCCACAACACGAATTGTGTTGAAGGATGTAAATATTGCTTCGACAACTGCCCTTGAAACTATTATGCCAAATGGCAGGGAGCTTGGCTTGGAACATGGTGCAAATGTCTATATGCCATTGCTCACTCCAGAATCAAAAAGAGAACTCTATGGCATTTATTCAGGAAAACCTGCCTCAGACACAAAGCTCGTTTGCCCCGCAGACAGAAGAATCGCATTTAATGAATGGGGCGATGCAAAGCATTACAAGAGAAAGCATAACTAAAAATAGATTAAAACAGAGACATTAGATTATGCTTAGATTGATTAATTTCCTCGATATAATTTTCCCAGCTTTTCATAGTAACAGATAATCCATACTTTTTGCTAATATCATTAATTTGTTCTCTTATATAGTCAAGAGGACATCGCCTCGCAAGATGCTTAATATCAATTCTCATAAGAATTTCTTTTGTAAATACCCTTTTTGCATATTGCTTTTTCTTTTGTTCGTTTATTAAAGCTTTTATTACTGAGTTCTTCACTAACAAAGACAAAAAGTCATTTCTACATTGAAGCGCATTGAGTATTGAAACTAAAATGGATTCAGAGATATCAAATTGCCTTTACCGGTAATGGCGTCTAACCCATTGTGTTTCCTGAAGTTAGATTTTATTGAAAGATCATCTAAGTTTAAACTACCTAACTGCGCATTGGTAACCCATGGAAGGTTGCCAAGGATTAAAAATCGTTTAGTTTTTAATTGTGTTGCAAGTTTATTGATTCTAAATTGGAAGTTAAGTCAAATATTTTTTTTAGAAATTCTAAAACTATGAATGTAATATTTGTTTGGGTATCTGTCATAGCGTTGAAAACTTATCAATGATTTTACTAATACCTGCAACATTGTCTTTTAAACCTACTATCCTTTGGTATTGTAATCTCCATTGCAAAGCATTTGATATAGTGAGATAACCCTGTTTTGGAGGATTAGCTAATATTTGTTCTGCCAATCTTATTAGGGTAACTTCTTCAGCAGGAATGTTTTTATCACTTAAATATGCAATAATATCTTCAATATTTGCATTATCTTTAATCATTTCGCGTAATCTTAAGGTCATAATGTAATCAGCAGTGCGTTCCTTTGAAATAAATGAACAATTCTGCTTCTTTTATTAACAATTTTATTGTTAATGATTTTTCATATTGTTTGTATTATAAAAAGAAAAAATATTCTTAATTTGCTAAAATGATACTTACTAAATGGTTTTCATCAAAAATACAAAATATAATTTTCATAGAAAAACAATAAGTTACAAATAATTCTTCATACAGAATTATTAACAAAAGAAGCTAAAAAAAAATTGAAATATTAAAAAATGAATACCCAAAAATCTATTTTATATACACACACATTTTTTGATTACATTTTATTGATTTTTCTTTGCTTAATCGGAAATAATTTTTTAAATTACTATTTTTTGTAACAACAAATTAAATTAATATATTCATAGAAAAAAGGGGAATATTGATGGCTAAAGTAAAAGGCGATGTACTTATAAACATCGAGTTATGCAAGGGTTGCGAGCTTTGTATCGACGCTTGTCCTGAGGACGTTCTGGCTTTGGCAGACAGAATAAACCAAAAGGGCTACCGTTATATAACGCTGGTAGGCGATAGCTGCACTGGTTGTACGAATTGTTCAATTATGTGCCCCGATTCTGTTTTTACGGTTTACAGAGTTAAAAAAGTTATAAGTTAAAAATATCTTTAAATGCTTAACATTTTTGAAATAAAGGAGATATAATGGGTGAACTAAAATTGATGAAAGGTAATGAGGCGCTCGCCGAAGCGATGATACGCTCCGGCTGCGACGCTTATTTCGGGTATCCCATCACTCCACAATCGGAGGTGCTCGAATACCTTTCCCGCGAAGTAAAAAAAGAATCTGGTATGGTAGTTTTGCAAGCGGAAAGCGAATTGGCAGCTATAAATATGATTTATGGTGCCGCCGGCTGTGGAAAAAGAGTTATGACTACTTCATCGAGTCCTGGCATCAGCTTGATGCAAGAAGGTATTTCATACATTGCAGGTGCTCAATTGCCATGCTTGCTTGTGAATGTCAATAGAGGCGGACCAGGTCTCGGTACTATCCAGCCGTCTCAAGCAGATTATTTTCAAGCTGTTAAGGGCGGAGGACATGGAGATTACAAACTTATAGTTCTCGCTCCTGATAGTGTGCAAGAAATGGTCGATTTCGTGAAAAAGGGTTTCGATCTTGCTGAAAAATATAGAAATCCAGTTATGATCCTTGCTGATGGAGCGATGGGTCAGATGATGGAAAAAGTCAGATTATTCGAGCCAATACCAAGGAAAACCGAGTTCCCAAATTGGTGCACAACCGGCAAGCCTGTCGGCAAAAACAGCCGCTTTATAACATCACTTTTCATACAGCCTGAAGAAATGGAAGAAGTCAACAACCAATTGCAAAAGAAATACCGTCAGATCGAGGCAAATGAAGTGATGGTCGAGGAACGCAACACAGAAGATATGGAATATCTCTTCACGGGATTCGGACTTGGCGCAAGAATTTGCTCGAAGGCAATGGAAATCGCAAGGGACAAAGGCTATAAAGTCGGACTAATTAGACCTATAACACTTTATCCATTTCCTTATGCAACTTATATGAAATATACAGACAAAATCAAGGGTATTCTCGACGTTGAAATGAACGCCGGGCAGATGGTTGAAGATGTCCGTCTCGCCGTCGAAGGCAAAACTCCTGTGAAATTCTACGGAAGAATGGGCGGTATGATAGCCTCTCCTGATGAGATTGTCGAAAGTTTTGAAAAACAATTTATCAAGGAGGTATAAAATGAGCGAAGTACCTGAAAACAATGTAAATAAAGTCGAAAATATATGTATTCCTGAGAACTTGGTATATGAACGGCCTGAAACTCTTTATGCGAAACCAAACCATTATTGCCCCGGTTGCGGGCACGGGACTGTCCATAAAATTTTTATGGAGGTAATTGATGAAATGGGCTTGGCACATGATACAATCGGTGTGGCACCTGTTGGTTGTTCGGTTTTTGCATATTATTATATGAATGTCGATATGACGCAAGCCGCTCACGGTCGAGCTTGTGCTGTAGCCACAGGCATTAAAAGAGTATTTCCAGAAAAAATCGTATATACATATCAAGGTGACGGCGATTTAGCGGCTATCGGTGGCAACGAAACGCTCCACGCTGCCAATCGTGGAGAGAATATTCTTGCAATTTTTATTAATAATGGCAACTATGGAATGACCGGTGGACAAATGGCTCCGACTACACTTGAAGGCATGGTATCGACAACTTCGCCTTATGGTCGCAATATAGAAACAATGGGTCATCCTTTGAAAATGGCTGATTTAATAGCACCGCTACCTGGTGTCTGCTTTGTTACAAGGCAATCAGTACACAAGGTTAGCAATATAAGAAAAACAAAAAAAGCATTAGAAAAAGCCATAAAATATCAGCAGGAAAAACGTGGATTTTGTCTTGTGGAGGTTGTCTCCAATTGCCCATCAAGCTGGAAAATGACCCCTATCGAGGCTAACAAATTTGTTGAAGAAAAAATGTTGCCCTTCTATCCACTTGGCGACATAAAAGTTCCGGAGGTGAAATAATGAGAGAAGAAGCTATTTTTTCAGGATTTGGGGGACAGGGTGTCCTCTCTATGGGTATGATGCTCGCCTATTCGGGAATGCTCGAAAACAAAGAAGTATGCTGGTTTCCCTCTTATGGACCAGAAATGCGCGGTGGCACAGCTAACTGCATTGTCCAAGTGGCTGACGGGTTGATTAGCTCGCCTATCATTTCTCAATTCGATACTGTTGTAGCTCTTAACCAACCAAGTGTCGATAAATTCGAATTAAAAGTTAAGCCAGGCGGAGCACTCATTTACGATGCCGCAAATATTTTAACAAAACCAACACGCACAGATATTAGTGTATTTGGCATTCCTGCCAGCGATGAGGCTTTGAAGCTGAAAAACCTAAAAGTGATGAACATGATTGTCCTTGGTGCATTTATCAAAGCACGTAAAACAGTTCCTTCCGATACTGTTATTAAGGCACTTTTCGAAGTTTTACCAGAGCGTCATCACAAATTAATACCGCTCAACAAGGAAGCCTTCTATGTTGGAATGGGTTTGATAGATTAAGATTTTTTAACAATTTCTATTGCAGGGCAATCTCAAAAAGATATTGTTAATATTAAAACGCTTTAAATGGGCTACACTTTATATGTGCAGTCCATTTTTATATAATAATCTCATATTTCAATGATTTTTTATGGTTCTGTGTAAAACTGTCAAAAAAATGAGACTGTCTCAAAAGGATTATTTTTTATATAATTTGTCAGTTTAAGAGGCAATATATTTGCTCATTTTCCTATCTACTTTGTCATCTCTTCTATAAATATTGCCGATGCCTTGATGCCTCCATAGAAATGCTGCAAATCGAAATTTTCGTTTGGCGAATGGATATTATCGCCAGGCAGCCCAAGCCCCATCAACACAATCGATGCGTCTAATTCCCGTTGGAAAACTTCAACTATTGGGATCGAACCGCCTTCACGCATAAAAACAGATTCTCTGCCAAAGGCGCTTTTAAACGCAGTCATACATGCCTTTATACCCTTACTATTCCTTGGAGTTAGCACAGGCATACCGCCGTGCAATGCATTAAACTCGAGTTTTACGCCGGGAGGAATTATCGAACGTAAATGCTCTTCAAATTTCACTGCTATGTCGTTTGGATCTTGATTCGGGACAAGTCGTATCGACAGCTTTGCCTTTGCAGAAGATGGGAGCACTGTTTTCGAGCCTTCACCGGTGTAGCCGCCGATAATACCGTTTAAATCAAGAGAAGGTCTCGCCCAGACACGCTCTAAGGTGGTGTAACCTTCTTCTCCATAAACAGTTTCAATACCAAGGTCTTCGCAATATGCCTTTTCGTTGAATGGGAGACGAACAAAGCCTGCCTTTTCTTCTTCGCTTAAAGGAAGAACCGAATCATATACCCCGGGAACGTTAATCCTTCCATCTTGATCTTTTAATTGCGCAATGATTTCGCAAAGGGTATTTATTGGGTTCCTAATCCCACCGCCATAAGTTCCTGAATGAACATCGCGGTTCGGTCCTGTCACTTTAATTTCAAAATATGCAATACCTCGCAAAGCATAGCAGATTGTGGGAAGCCCATTAGCAAACCATTCAGTGTCAGATATTAAAACGACATCACATTTGAGCATATCGGCGTGAGTTTTGATAAAATCTTCAAGATGGTTGCTATTTGCCTCCTCTTCGCCTTCGATAACAAGTTTTACATTTATAGGGAGTCTACCTTCAGTTTTAAAGAATGCCTCGATAGCCTTCAAGTGAACAAAAAGCTGTCCCTTGTCATCAGCAGTGCCTCTACCCCAAATTTTTCCATTTTCTATGTGAGGTTCAAATGGATCGCTATGCCACTCTTCGATTGGATCGACTGGTTGAACGTCATAATGTCCATATATCAAGACGGTGGGAGCATTTTTGCCAGCTTCGAGCCACTCCGCATATAAAATCGGATGACCCTCTGTTTGATATAGTCGGCATTCCTTTATGCCAATGCTTTTAATGTGGTCTTTAAGCCATTGGTTACATTCTCTAATATCTTCGTTATACTCAGAGATATTGCTAATGCTTTTAAATCGCAGAAAAGTGAACAACTCGCTTAAAAATCGCTCATTTTCTTTTAACAGGTATTCCTCAATTCTTCCCATAATTTAATTTAATTTTAAGTGTTTAATATAGTTTATTATATAATATTTTTTAATTATTATTTCATTTTTAATAATGAATATTTTTAAAGTATTAAATAACGATAAATTGTGTTTGTAATTGGATAAAAGATACTAAACAGAATAATTATTATGACTCTCAAAGGGTCTCTCTCCTAATTGGATAGTTCTTACGCTGCAAGTCAAATTCTATTGCTCTTTCCTTGTCATTTAATGTAAACAATTTTTTGAAAATATTTGTATCATATTCAAATTGTCTATTATTTTCAATAGCTTCCATTATGTATTTATAATTTGAAAAATAATCTTTTGATATAGGTTTGTAAAGCTCCAGTTCTCTATTTAGCGAGCTATAATCAGGAGTATTACCTGAAAAAATACTATATTGCTCTGCCATTATAAGAGTTCCTTTCAACTTGCCATCTCTCGAATAACCAGCTATATGCGGTGAGCATAACATTGACATTTCAGCAAGTTTTACATCGAAAAAAGGCTCGTTTTCCCAAACATCAATAGCAATTTTAATTTCATTTTTACTTGTTCTCTCTAGTATTGCCGACTCTTCGACAACGCCTCCCCTTGACGAATGAATAAACAAAGAATTTTTTCTTATACTATCAATTAATTTCTGATTTAACAAGTATTTTGTAGGATATTGTCCATTTAAACTCAAAGGGACATGATTTGTGATGACGTCTGAGAAAGCACATAATTCAGGAAGCTCAACATAATCAATAGAACCAGGAAAAGCAAATCCGTTGTCTTTTAAAGGCGGATCATTGACTAATACTTTCAACCCGAGCCAACTGCCGTATCGGGCAACAATTTTGCCAATATTTCCATAACCAATGATGCCAAGTGTCTTTCCTTTAAGGTCTAAGCTATTGATAAATGACCATTTTAATATCGCATATACTACATACTCGGCAACAGAATTGGCATTAGCACCACTTGCGTTTACAAACACAATATTCTCTTTTTTCAAATAATCTAAATCAACGTGGTCGATGCCAGACGTAGCTGTAGCTGCAAATCTAACTTTTGTGCCACTTAGAAGCTCTTCATTTATCTTAGTTTGCGAACGGCTAATTAGAATATTGCAGTTGCTGGTCATCAGATCACTATTGGACAATTTTCTTCCCGAAAATGTGTTAACTGAAGCACAATTTTCAAGCATTTGAGGAAGCAAAGCAATGTTTTCATCTATGAAAATGACATCTTTTTTCATTTGTTTGTTTTAATTTCTCTCGTTCATTTTTTCGTCAATTTTTTTGATTACATCATCGAGTTTGCTGACGATAGCCTTTTTCTTATTCTCTATATGAGCTAAATATTCTTCTTGTTTATCTATCTTGTTTTTCAAAAAGATAGCATTGCTATCCCTTTCGCTCAACTCAGTTTCATAAGAGCTAATATTTTCGTTTAAGCGCTTAATAGTAGTCTCTAAATAATTTTTTTCATTTTCTAATACTAACAACTTATTTTGCAGATCATTAATTAAAGTTTCATTCATTGATAATTGATTGGATAAATCTTTTATTTTAATATTTGCTAATGTGCTATCTTCTTCGATGTTGTCCAAATAAGTGATTCTATTGTTCAAATCTTCAATATTTTTTTTATAACCCTGAATCTCATCTTTTAATAATGAGATTTCATTATTTTTTTCGGATACTTCCTCTTCAAACAGCTTTAAAATTTCATTCTCTTCTTTCAGTTCGTTCAATTCTAAATTCTGCTTATTAAAATCCTCTTTTAACAGGCGCAATTTATCGTTAAGTTCTTGAATGAAAGTCGATTTCTCGTCGGAAGATTTTTCAAGATGTTTCTTTTCAATATTGTAATTAATAAATTTTTGTGAAAAATCATCAATCGATTTTTCTTGACCAGCAATAATTTCAGTCAATTCGAGTTTTTCTTTCGCAAAAGAATCAAGAGTTTTATTTAAATCTTTAATAATCGAATTTAACTCGGTTTCCCTTTTCTTAAAATCGCCAGTTGATAAAGAGAGCTGGTTTTCGAGCATCAATTTCTGTGTTGAGATGTGCTTGTGGTTTAATTGTAATTCCTTATATTCTTCTTTCAAAGAATCATATTCACCCTTGATTTGCTCCAATTCGTTTACAGAATTCTGAAGGCGGACTATATTATCATTCTTACTTTTAATTGCAATTTCACTATTATCTTGTAAAATTTTATAGTTATTAGATATTTCATCAAACTCTTCTTTAAGTTTATTAAAATCAGATTGCACTTGTTCTAAGTCTTTGGTTTTCTTTTCAAAAATAAGTAATCTACTTTCAATCAAGGAAATTTTGTCTTTTAAAGAAGTTATCTCCCTGTTTTTTTCGTTTATTAAATTGTTTTTTTGAGCAAGCCCAATCCTTGTGTATTCGTAATCTCTTAATTCTTTGTCTTTTTGGATTATTTGTTCGTTGAGCCCCTGTATTTCACTTTGCAAGACTTCGTAATCTTTTTTGTACTTATTGAGTGTTCTAATTTCTTCGACGTAATTGACGTTTTCTTCTTCTAATGCATTGTAATTCAGTTGCAGCTGCTCCATGCTTTCGATAACTGGCTTTAGCTTTCGAAACTCAAGATCAGATTGTTTAACTTCATATTGAGAAGCAATTATCTGGTTCTTAAGGTCTCCAATAGCGAGTTCATTATTTTTATTCGTTTGTTTAAGAATGGCGATATCGGCATCTTTGCTGTTAATAATTGATTGCAATTCAACAACTTTCGAGTTCAAATCCCAAAATCGCTTCACATCGGAATCGATGGAGTTCTCCAGGGAACTTATTCTATCGAGCAACTCGTTTTTAGCCTTTTTTTCCGACTGAATTGCCTCTGCCGCAAGCCGAATTGCTGACCAAAGCTTCGAAAAAGCTTGGGTTACCTCTTGATTAGCATCATTATTGCCAGTTTTTTCTTCCATAACAAATATATGAAATAGTATATACTAAAACTTCCTTAATTGTGCATTGAATCTGGTTTCGACCGAATTAACAATATTATCAATTGCATTATCTACATCATTATCGGTAAGAGTTTTTTCCGGTGAAGAAAAAGTAAGTGAAAAGGCAATGTTCTTTTTCCCTTTATCTATCGATTTACCTTCGTAAACATCAAATATATCAACCGTTTGCAAATAATCTCCTCCATTATTTTTTATGGTTTTAACAATATTCCCTGCACTAACCTCAGATGGCAATACAAATGCTAAATCGCGCATTATACCTGGATACGGAGGTACGAGTATATATTTTGGATACGGTATTTCGGTGTTATTAAGCTCTGACAAATCAAGCTCGAGCAGAAAGACTGCTTGCTCAATATCAAAAATCTTTAAAAATTCGCTTTTTACCTCTCCAAAATAGCCGATAATTCTGTTATCGTTTAACACAGTCATTGAATTATTTGAAAAAACAGGATTATCCTTATTTATAGTACCGAAAGTAATATCAGGAATTCTAAAGAAAAAAATCAGTTCTTCGAGCAGTCCTTTAATATCGAAGAAACCGACCGCATGCTTGTCTGGCAACCAATGCAAAGGAGCAATTTGACCGCTAATGCAAACCATCATTTTCGTTTTTTCAACAATACCCGGCACAAAGACAGATTCGTTATTGCTACTTTTTTGAAAAACCTTGCCTATTTCAATTAATCGAATATTTTTATTGCCAAAACGTAAATTCCATTGCACTGTCTTTAGCATTGATGGAGACAAATTTGGACGCATAACAGAGATTTCTTCGCCCAATGGATTCGCAATTTCAATGGGTTCTTCAGTAAAAATTCTCGCTAATTTCGGGCTGATCATATTCTGATTGAGCGTTTCTGCAAACCCGCGATAGATAAAATATCTGCGTAACTTGTCGCGAAGATGCGGCACAGCAAGCATTTTCGTAATGCGCTTGGAATTGTAATCAACGATAGATGAATATTTTGGCTGAATATTATCATAATTATACATACGAGCAATTTCCTCGATAAGGTCAATTTCGCCCTCCATATCAACCCGCCAGGTGGGTGGCTGTACTGTTAGTTTTTCTTCCTCTGAATTGATTATTGTAAACTCAAGCTGCTTAAGAATATCTGCCATTTCATCGTTGTCAATAAATGCCCCGATGATTTTTCTAGCTTTGTCAAATCGAAGTGTAATTAGAGGTGAAATAATGGCTTGTGGATAAACATCAATCCTGCCTTTTTCGACCTTACCGCCTGATAGTTCAGCAATCAAAGCCGCAGCACGATCGAGAGCCCATATAGTATTGCCGTGATCAACTCCGCGTTCGAAGCGATGCGATGCCTCGCTTGCAATGCCAAGTTTTTTTGCTGTTCGGCGAACTGACTTTGGTAGAAAGTATGCTGATTCGAGCAATATCCGAGTAGTATTGTTTGTTATTTCACTGTTTTTGCCTCCCAAAACTCCGCCAATTGCCACTGGTCGCTCAGCATCGCAAATCATTAGCATTTCCGAGTCGAGAGTTCTTTCTTTTGAATCTAAAGTTGTAAACTTGTCGCCATCGTTTGCTGTTTTTACAATTATTTTGTTGCCAGCGATTTTCTCCAAATCAAAAGCATGCAAGGGTTGCCCGCATTCCATCAAAACAAAATTCGTTACATCGACAGCTAAATTCAAGGGTCTCATTCCTACTGTCTTAAGCTTGTTTTTAAGCCAATCGGGTGACTCCGTAATTGTAACATTGCTAATGACTCTTGCTGAATATCTAGGGCATTTCTCAATATCTTCAATGCTTATACTAATGCTTTGCTTAATGTCTTCGCTTGTTTCCAACAAGTTAATGCTAGGTTTTAAGACTTTAGTCCCACTGTATGCAGCAATTTCGCGGGCAATGCCTATGTGGCTAAGGCAGTCGGCACGATTAGGGGTAAGCGAAATTTCCATTAAAACATCGTCTAAATGCAGCCATTGGGCTAATGGCAAGCCAATGGGGGCATCGTCGGGCAGCACCCAAATGCCATCGCTATCCTCGCCGAGGAGGAGTTCACTTTGGCTGCAGATCATTCCTTCAGAAAGTATGCCGCGAATTTTTCGTTTTTCGATAGCAAAACCAAGTTTTGGAACTATTGCCCCAATCGTGGCAACAGCAACCTTTTGTCCTTTGGCGACATTTGGAGCGCCACAAATTACTGTAGTTTCGCCGTTACCATAATCGACCTTGCAAACGGAAAGCTTATCAGCGTCGGGGTGCATTCCTTTTTCTAAGACAATACCAACGAAAAAACCGTCATATTGCCTTGCTGGATAGCTAATTGACTCGACTTCAATACCGAGCATAGTAAGGATACTGTCGAGTTCTTCCGGAGTATAATCGAAATCTATGTATTCTTTTAACCACTTAAGTGATATTATCATTTTCCTTAAACCAATTTGTTAAGTACATCTACTTAGTCATTTTAAAGACATACAATTTAAGGAATTTTTTTGAAATGAAATAATCATATTTTTCAAGTTAAGAATTTTGTTTTTTATTATAAACAAATTGGTCATTACATCTTTTTTTAAATAAAAAAAAGTTATTGGACCAAGCAACAATGGTTACTTCTCAAATGAATTTGCAAAAAAAAGGACAGGTCGCAAAACCCATCCTAAAAATAACTCCCAACTCCAAACTAAACATCATTCTTTAATAAATCTCTGCACTGTTTGCTCGCCTTTGTCCGTTTCCAAAACTAGCAGATACATTCCAGCAGGCAAATCTTTTATAGAAAAATTGTTTTCGCATTTGCATTTCTTCTGATCTTGCATATCGCTAAGCACTCTGCATTGTTTACCGGTTAGATCGTGCAGAGAAACCCTGACAGCACGGTCGTCCGATAGTTCGTACATCACATTGACAACATCTTGCGCCGGATTGGGATATACTTTCAAGTTTTTAATAGCTCCACTACACGAACGCCATACATCGAAAAATGCTTCTTTGCCAGCAATAGGCTTATCAACGCAAAAATCATTGGTTTTTTCAGCGATTGCGTACTCTTTCATCAAATCATTTCTGTAACGTTCAGGTAATTTAGTGATAAACTCAGGAGTGGCATCAAACCAAAGTATGTATTCCGTGTTATCTTCAAATTTCACTGCCACCGGCACTAGTTTATTCACTCGCTTTAGTGTGTTTATATTAATTTGCACTACTGTTATATCGTTTGCATGTCTGTTTACATCTGGAGTGTTTCTAACAGATATATCTGTAGATATTTTTGTTTTTCCAAAATTATCCGAATGTGAATCATTGATTTTCGAGGTATCTTCTGTTTCAATATCTTGATTTTCCTTCTTCCAATCGAAATATGTGTCTGGCTCTTCGTTTGAGTCATTTTGAAAGTTATATATCTTTGCAGTATCAGAAAAATCATAAACTTCTATTCTGCCTCTAAAGAAATGTTTTGATACATTATTCGAAATAGAATCGACAAAATTCATTACGGAATCAACATTCAAACCAAAATTTATAAATGTATTGGTTACGATTGTGTCAATATGGTCTCTCAGAGCCGAAAGCCCGGCATTAGAATGTTGTTTGTAAAATTCTTTCGCTTGGAGTTCGATTTCTGCCATTTTGGAAGAATCAATTTTAATTCCCCCGAGGGAAGCTTCAGCCATATTTGGTATTATTATATTGATATCTTGAGTAGTGTCAGCACCATAAGTAGCAGCTTCTTCCTCAGGTATATCCATCATAACAACATGATTGTGATGCCTTCCCCATCCTGTGCTTTCTATTGTATGGATTGTGCCAGTCCCATCGGGTGCTACTTGAGATGTTGAGCGCATCAAAATCATTGATGAATCGTAATCGTTAGATGAATCATCGAGGTTTTGGACTTTTGACGAAGAGCTTTCCGATTTGGGCTTTGCTTCTGAAATCACATTCATCGAGATGCCAATCGTATCCTCTACGTTTAAAAAAACGAGATGCTCGAAAGTGTCTTTTTCTCTATCGTATATAATTTGATAATTACTTCTATATGTAACTTGAGATGATACTGCCGCATCGTTAGAAAAAGAATTTCCTGAAGAAACCGGACTTAAGGCGTTAAGAGTGAAAGCACTCATACCTTGGTTGGTGCCGGGAATCTTCCTTTGGTAAAAGGCACTTAGCCCGCTTGTCGAGCCGTTCTCGCTGAATGAGGTTAAAATTTGGTTTCCTTTGTCGTCGGTGATAATGCTTGGCTCGATGTTGGCAAAATATCTGGTATCTTTATCAGGAAAGCCGCCGAGCTTTACTTTCGTTGGTGTAAGCACAATGGGAGTAGGCTCGTTTGTTTTTACCATACCGTATAGCTTAAATACTCCTTCTTTTCTGGTAATGCCCAAATCGGCAAGCTCGTCGGGAGTAAGCTCGATAATTTTAACTCCCTTAATGTTGTTAGTAGTTACATTTATTTGTACTCTATTATTATATGTACCATTAGCTGCAAAATTGTCTGTTTTTTCTTCTTGTTCTTTAATAGTTGTAATAGTATTTGTTTGTTTGTGTTCAATTTTGTTATTTTCATTACTTGCTAAGGTTAGCTCTTGAGTTATTTCTTTGACATTGTTCTGTATTTCAGTTGGTGCCGTTACAAAGGTTTCTGTTTTTTCCTTTAAAGGTTTTTCTTTATTAGAATCGTTGACTATGCCGTCGAGCAGATTGAAGCTAATGACAGCGACAGCAGCTGCAGCGGCAAGCGAACTAGTGATAAAACTCATTGTTTTAATTCCTTTAATCTGTTTAAACAAATGGTGCGGTTTGGCATAGCCTGCAGCAGTATTTTCGAGAAGATTGCGCGCATTTTCTTCAGAAAAAAACGACTCTTGGTTACGTGCCTTTGCGAAATATTCGTCTAAATTTATTTTGTTATTCATTGCTCACGCTCAAAGTTAATTCGTTTTCGCTTTGGTTTAAAATTATAATATTTTCTTTTTTATAATTGATTCCATTGTTTCTATTAGTTTCTTTTTCGGGGAAATCGCGGTTATCAATGTCGGAGTTCATCAGTTCGGCGAGTTTTTCTCTTGCTCTTTTTAATCGCGATTTCACTCCCGACAACGTTCCGCTTTGCAGTTCCCTGATTTCCTCTAAAGAGAAGCCAGATATTTCAAACAATACAATCGCTTCCTTTTGCTTTTTAGGTAGCTTTTCGAGTTGCTCGTAAAGCAATTGCACATCAATGTTCGCATCTGGCGAAGGCTCAGGATTGGAAATCTGTTCGGCTTGTTCCTCGTCATAATTTCCAAAGAGCCGGCGGCGCCATTTGTTGCGCTTGAAAATACGGCTCGCCACCGTGAATAGCCATGCCTTGAACGATTCCTTTTTTTCTATTTTTTCAAAATTCTCGTAAGCTACAAGAATTGTGTCGCTTACAAGGTCGTAAGCGTCCTCACGATTTGCTGTCATTGCATACGCGAATCGCGAGAGATCTGCCCTAACGGGTTCGAGCAACAACATAAAAGCTTCTTGTTTGTCCAAGCTGGCTATGTTTTTAGTTTTCAATCTGTTCTATTAGATTAGAGTCATTTTTAAGAAAAAAGTTTCAATTTTTTTTTATATTTATATTAGACTGATTTACAAAATTTTATTTAGTTTTGGGAAAAAAAAATGACTCTGGAAGAGTTTAAAAAGCAGTTTAGAATTGTTAAAGAAAAAGGATTTATTAAGTCAATTAGGAAAGGACCAACAGGAGTAGGGCATACATTCGAAAGAGTTATGGGGCTGACAGAAAACAATCTTTCTGTTCCTGATATAGATGGTATCGAATTAAAAACTCACAGAGATAGCTCAAATAGTATGATAACACTTTTGACTTTTAACAATAAAGCTTGGCTTATGAATCCATTAGAAGCAATAAAAAAATATGGAAGCCTAGATTCAAAAGGTAGATTGGGGTTATATTATACTTTATCTTTAACTCCAAACTCAGCAGGTCTTTTTTTATTAGTTCAAAAAGAAAGTATCTCTGTTCAACATACATCTGGCGAAACCATCGCAGAATGGAATCTAGATGCATTACAAAAAAGGTTTAAAGAAAAACTTCCTGCTCTAATGTTTGTTTCAGCTTTTATAGAAGAAAGAGACGGAATTGAGTATTTTCAATATTATCGAGCTCAGCTTATGCAAAATACAAATAAAGAACTTCTTGCAGATTTATTTAGAACGGGTGATTTACTCTTGGATTTAAGATTGCATGATAAAGGAACTTCTGCCAGAAATCATGGTACAGGCTTTAGAACTTTCGAAAAAAAATTGCCCAAATTATTCAATAATATTATTGATATTCTATGATATATCCTGTAGAAAGACATACTGGATATGATTTTTTTAATCAGTCTTATGCAAGTAAATACCCAAATTTGCATAAATATCCTGCTACGATGCTTCCACAAATCGGAATTAAAGTTTTTAACGATTTGAATATCGGTTCTGGGTTACTCTTGGATCCATATTGTGGTTCAGGTTCTACCTTTGCTGCCGGCTTAGAGTGTGGAATCAATGAAATGTACGGTTACGATTTGAATCCTCTTGCTGTTCTAATTTCAAAAGTTAAATTTACAAAAGTTTCAATCGACGAGTTGTTTACAGCGAAGAAAAAATTAAGAGAAGATATCTTTGAATTTATTAAAAATGAACATAATATTAATTCACTTGAACTTCCTAAGATAACAAATATTGATTTTTGGTATTCAAAAGAAGTAAAAAGCAATTTAAATGTCCTTAGATATTTCATACAAAAAGTTAAAAATCAGGATATTAGAAACTTTTTCCTAGTACCGTTTTCAGAAACTGTAAGGGAGTGCTCTTTTACCAGAAATAATGAATTTAAACTCTTTAGGATGAAGCCCGAAGAGATCTTGAATTTCAATCCAGATGTATTTGGAGTATATTTTAAGAAATTAAACGAAGTTTTCTTTATCTATTCTAATGTATATTTTCCAAAATTAAAAGAAAATACTATTGTCGATGTCAAGCAACTCGGTTTCAAAGCAGAAGAAAAGAAATACGATGTAGTGCTGACAAGCCCTCCTTATGGGGACAGTTCTACTACCGTTGCTTACGGTCAGTTTTCTACTCTGGCCAACGAATGGGGCGGCTTTAGTTATGCCCGAAAAATTGATAGAATGTTGATGGGAGGGAAAAAAGCAAATAGATTATATCAAAAAGGTTTAATTGCTGATTACATCAGCGATATTTGCAAAACCGACAATAAAAGAGCAATCGATGTATCTTCTTTTTATTTCGATCTTGAGTCATCAATTATTGATGTTGCCAAGAGCATTAATGAAAAGGGCAAAGTGATTTATGTCGTCGGAAATAGAACAGTTAAAAATGTATTATTGCCGACTGACCAATTCATCGCTGAGAAATTCGAAGAAAACGGAATAAATCATATTATTACTTATGAACGAGCTCTGAGCAATAAAGCAATGCCATCGATGAACTCACCAACAAACATCAAAGGAAAAAAACTCAAGACAATGCTCTGTGAATATATAGTAATTTGCGAGAAATCACCAAAGAATAGAACATTTCAAATTTCTTCAAGAAAAAAAGAAAATAATAAGCCGATATTGCAACTTTTTTAAGTATATCAAGTTTTATTTCCGTTCGCCTATATAAATATAAGCTATTCCACGGCTTAAAGCTGAAAAACGAATATTTTTAAATTTTCCTGTAATTCTCATTATGTCTGTAAATGCTTCCCGACAGGGAAACTTTGCCGAGCTACTGCGAAGATAATCGTAAGCCGAACCGTTTCTCAAAAATATCTTACCCATTAATGGCATCATAATCCTGCTATATAAATCAAATATTATTTTAAAGAAGCCCTGAGGCTTGCCAAACTCAAGAACGACAGCTTTCCCGCCAGGTTTTAGAACGCGAGCCATCTCGAGCAAGCACAACTCGATAGAATCGACGTTGCGAATGCCAAAACCAATGGAAACAATATCGAAACTATTATCCGGATAGTCAATGGCAAGAGCATCGACTTGTTTTGTTTCGATTGGCAGGCCAAGTTTTTTGAATTTTTCTTCAGCCAATACCAACATATCCGGACAGAAATCTGTTGCAACAACTTTGCCATCGGCGCCTGTTTTATGAAAAAACTCGATTGAAAGATCGCCTGTTCCAGCAGCCAAATCCAACACTTTGTCTCCTTTCGAGCAAGCAGATTGCCGAACTGCTGTTTTTCGCCAAAGCCGATGAATGCCAAACGAAAGCAAATCGTTTAGCAAATCATATTTCCCAGATATTTGACCGAATAGATTACGTATTTTTTCTGACATATTAACTCTTCTTACTTGTTAAATCCTTGCTTCACCCCTGTTTTTATAAGAATTATTCCTATTAACGTGAGAATTTGAGGTAAAGTGTTAAATAATCTTTTTTTGTTTTTTTTCATTTAATAATGAAATAATTTTATATATATATAGTTTTTTTATTAAATAAAATAAAAAATAACTAAATTGCGTTATGAAAATTTATAATAGATAAAGCAATAATAGAAATAGAAATTTGTAACAACTATTGTTAAATTGTTTTAAGGTGTCGAAGATGAAAAAACTTACTATACTTCTGTGCTTGCTAGCTTTAACTGCTGCATCGGTTTATTCAAAGCCAATTGACGAAAGCACCGCCAAAACTGTTGCACTCAACTTTTATAAATCAAATTCGAAATATGCTATGCCATTAGCAAGGACTGATCTTAGACTTTCTTACACAGAAAGCTCGAAACAGTCCTCAAACAATGGTTTTTCTGATAGGATAATATTGTTTTATATTTTCAATGTCGATCAGTCTGGGTTTGTTATAATTTCTGGCGACGACAATGTTTCTCCAATTCTTGCATATTCTAACGAAAGTAGCTTCGACCCGAACAATATACCACCTAATGTGAGAAAGTGGTTAGAAGGATATAAAAAAGAAACTCAGTATATTATTGAAAAGAAATTAGCAGCAACGCCAACAATAACAAACGAGTGGGATCACTATATCAATTCACCGGAAAAGTATACTCCGGCGAAAATTGCCGCGAGCGTTAATCCTTTGATTACTACCAAATGGGACCAGTCGCCATATTATAATGCTTTATGTCCCTTAGATGCGAGAAGCGGAGAAAGAACCGTTACAGGTTGCGTTGCCACTGCGATGGCACAAATAATGAAATACTGGAATTACCCCGCCACAGGTTTCGGCTTTCATTCGTATAATCATTCGAAATATGGCACTTTATCTGCAAATTTTGGAAGCGCAAGCTATAAATGGTCAGAAATGCCCAATATGCTTAATTCAAATAATACTGCAGTTGCTACTCTTATGTTGCATTGTGGAGTTAGTGTGGATATGGATTATGGCATTGGTGCAGAAGGCGGGAGCGGTGCTTATGTTACTTCTTCTGTTTCGCCTGTGCAACATTGCTCTGAATATGCCCTTAAAACATATTTTGGCTATAAAAGCACTTTAAAAGGTGTTCTGAAATCAGCATATAGCGAACAGCAATGGGCTAATTTGTTAATGGATGAGCTAAACGCAAACAGACCTGTTCTATATGCCGGGACAGGCCAAGGTGGAGGTCATTGCTTTGTCTGCGATGGTTACGATAACAATGGCTTTTTCCATTTTAATTGGGGCTGGAGCGGGTATTATGATGGATTTTTTAAAACAAATGCACTCAATCCATCTGGCATTGGTACTGGCGGCGGCACAGGTTCTTTTAACAGTTATCAACAGATCGTTATTGGCATAGAACCGCCAAGCAACCAGCAGGAATTACTATTAACACTTAATGATAATCTTATCCCTTCTGCTGGTATGATTAACTATGGGCAAGGTTTTAGCGTTAGCACCAACATTGCAAACAAAGGAAAAACGAACTTCAATGGTGATTATTGCGCTGCAATTTTCGACGAAGATTTGAACTTTATTGATTTTGTCAAAGTCCTTTCCGGCTATTCTTTGCAAGCAGGTTATACTTATCAAAACAATCTTGTTTTTGACAATGCCGGTTTGCTTAGTATGCTGCCGGGAGTATATTATATAGCTGTTTTCTATCGTCCTACATCAGGTAATTGGAGCATTGTCGAAAACACCGACGATTATCTCAATATAGCTCAGATCCAAGTTGTTCATCCGAATAGTATCGAACTTAATTCAGATATAACAGTAAATCCTGGATTGACGCTAATTCAAGGTCGTTCGATGTCGGTAAATTTGAATATTCTTAATCATGGCGGGACTACATTTTATGGACAATATGCAGTTGCTTTATATAATTTAGATGGCTCTCTTGCGCAACTAATTGGGACTATGAGTGAGGAGAATGGTTTGCCTGCCGGCTATACTTACAACTCTCCATACCTTACATTTAACAGTTCTTCTGTTGATGTTGAGCAAGGGACCTATTTGCTTGCAGTTTTGCATAATTACAACAATAGTGGCTGGCAATTGACAGGTTCAACGTATCATCAAAACCCGATTAAAGTTACCGTTCAGCTTCCTTCTCTTTCTCCCGATAAATATGAGCCAAACAATAAGATTGCCGAATCTTATACTTTGCCAATTACATTTTCGAACAACAAGGCAACGCCCAACACGGAAGGTTCAAATGTCCACATTGGCACTGATAATGACTTCTATAAAATCGTTTTGCCTGCTGGCTACAATTACACAATAACAGGCAGATTGCATGATGCACAGAATAGCGGAAACGGCAACATTTATTCTGTTGATGCAATATTTTCATATTCTACTGATGGCAATTATTTCTCCGAAGCTTTTGATGATGTTATGCTAAGTAATATCAAAGTCAAAGGTCCTGCAACAGTTTATTTTCGCGTAGCCCCATATTTTTCTGGCGAGACTGGTTCATATTTGTTAGATCTTTCGATATTCAGAACAGCAGCTTCAGGAATTGATGAAGATATTGATGAAGGATTGGTGAACATATTTCCAAATCCTTCAATTGATTACGTAAATGTTGATTTGAATCAAAACAAGATTAATATTTATAAAATTGATTTATTGAATCTTTATGGACAGATAATAAATTCGCTCGATATCGAGAACATGGCAAGTAAAGCAAGGTTTAATATAAGCAACTTGGCTGATGGTGTCTATTATTTGCGTTTTAACACAAACAAGGGCAGTTTCACAAAAAGGGTTATTAAATGCAAATGAAAACTGTAGTTTTATTAATACTGCTTGTTTTAATGGGTTGTAGCTGTAAAAATACTAGCAATGGAGGCGCAGCAGATAAGGGCAACATCGACAATTTTGTTCCTAAATATACGCCTGGCCCGCAAGTGCATGTTTATAAAACTAAAGGCGATTATGACAACCTTGTTCCAGTAAACTTAAATGATGATAAAAGCGAAATTGCATCTTATCCTAGTCCAGATGATGTATATGTTGATGGCGTTTTTCCTATTCCTATGAAATTAAATAATGGATATTTGCTCGATTTAAGAGGAATAAATCTAAATGTAGCTTTTCTAAAAATGAGTTATGGTGATTATGCCTCTTTGGATACTATGCCATCGCCAGTTTTTTTGTATGAGAATATAATTGACAAAGATCCCTTAATCGAGTTGATTGATTGCGGCAATAGAACTGCTTTTACTAATCTTATTGAACAGCTTAACCGCTTAATTGACGAAGGCAAGTTGAGAAAGGTTTGCAAAGTAATTAAGTGAGAACGACAGAATCGAGCAAACTAGCTAGTTTTTTTGCACTTTCGCGTCTTTCATATTTTTGTATAGCTACTTCATTCGGTTGAAATGGATTATTGCCTGATTTCCAATTTTGTAATAAATCAAGGAAAGTGTTTGCTATATAGTTGATTTCGCTTTGATGGGCTGTTTTCCCTGATTGAGTTTCTTCGAGTAAATCGGCAATGGCGCTCTCGTGTGGCGCGATGGCAATAATTGGCTTTTTAACACCAATATATTCATACACTTTGCCGGGGACAATTTCCTTGCTTTCTTTTGATTCATCAACAATTAGCAAAAGTGTATCGGATTGTAAAAGCTGCTTGATGCTTTCGCTATGAGGTAAATACGATATTCTTTCTATTGAATCGCGAAAACTAGCTGTGTCGAACATCTCTTCTATTTCCGCGCCAAATCTTCCAACAAAACGTAGCGTAAAATCGTCAGATTTTAATTTCCCATCTTTAATTAACATCTCAATTGATGCAAACAAACTAGCAGGATTTCGCCTTCCATAGAGCGAACCGGTGTAAGTTAGCGTAAAGTTTTTATTTTTTTGAACTTCCAATTTGGGGAAGTCGTTAGAGTCGAAGCCATTGGGAATATGATGAAATTTCTTGGCATTTAGCTCTGGATACTTTTCAAAAGCATCTATCATTATTCCCTTCCAGGCATATTCGACAGCATCTGCCTCTTTAAAAACGGAGTGTTCCAAATGCTTGTCGATAGCTCTCGGCAAAAACCATCGTTTTGGCGAGGAAATAAAGCCTGTCCAAGGGTCTCGAAATTCAGCTATCCAGGGAATACCCAATTTTCGTTTGGCATAACGGGCAAGAAGCGAGCAAGTGTATGGAGGCGAGGAGCTTACAACAGCATCGAGTTTGTACAGACGGCTTATCCGTAAAATTTCTTTTCTTGCTGTCAATTGCCACAACATTCGGGCATCTGGGATGAAAAAAGTAGCTCGAATAAATTCGGCAAAGCGTTCGCTTAGACCGAGTTTTTCGCCTTCTTTTTTAATGGTATTAACATCGATAGCGCTACCGGCTTTTTTACCGGTTACTAATCTATAAAAATCGTAGGGTTCGTATATAGGTGTTCTATAAACTTTAGTATGTTCGGGAATTTCTTTGAAAAGCGACTCGTCTCTTGCGGGAAACTGACCATTCGACACTGTTAATACTATCGGCTCGTAGCCAAATTCAGGCAAATATCGAACATGTTTCAGCACTCTTTGCCCACCGGGACCTCCCGAAGGTGGGAAATAATAAGCTATGATTAATACATTTTTCAAATGAACTATTGCAGGCTATGAAGAATAAAATGTTCGATTTTTTCGTTTATACTTGGATTTGCAGAGCGTACAGAATCAAGCGTATCGATAATGGAATAATAAGTCGTATCGCTGCCTTTTATCCTCATAGTGAATGCAGCAGGTAAACTGTTTAGCTTAAATCTATGCTCATAAGGCTGCGCTGACAAAGCAGTTGGAATTGAATAAATCTCGAAATTTGTTTCGCTAATTCCAGATTCAACGAGAGTTTTTAATATGCTTGGAAATGTTTTCTGTGTTCCTGTGCAAGCGCAAGAGGGATTAGCAAAAATATAGAATTTGTGATTTGTTGGTGAATACAAATTTTCTATTTGGTCTATTATATCCTTTTCAGGAGTATAGTCATTAAATTCAGGAGAGAACCACTCGAAACCAGGTATAGATTTTAGTTCTTCCAAAGTCATTAATGTTGTTTTTGGCTCATTTGTTGTTTCTGTGCAGGCAATAAAAAGCACAACAATGAACGAAATTGCAAGTATATAGATGTACTTCATTTATTCTCCTTGATATATTCATTTATGATAATTATTCAGTTATTGACTTTTTTTATTTAATAATATTGTCAATTTTATTGAACACATTTTTAGAAAAAAGAAAAAGTCGAATTGTAGAAAAATGTTAAAATAAAGACTTGGCAAGCTCAATCAGAAACGAAGGAAAGATGCCGAGCAACGTAACTCCAAGAACGGAAATAGTTAATGTAATGCCAGCAAGTCCGGGCTTTGGTTGAAGAACGGTTTCGCCTTGTTCTTTGAAATACATATAAACAATTAATCCGATATAGAAGTAAATAGATATAATCGAAGAAATTACGGCGACAATTGTAAGCCAGGTAAAGCCAGCTTCCATCGCTGCTGCAAATAAATAGTATTTACCGAAAAAACCTGCAAATGGTGGAATGCCGGCGAGCGAAAGCATAAATATTGCCATCATAGCCGCAAGGACGGGGTTCGATTTGCTAAGCCCGGAATAATCGTCAAGTTCCATATTTTTTTCGTTTTTTTCCAAAACGGAAACGATTATGAATGCACCTATCTGCATAAAAATATAAGCAGTTATGTAAAATACAATTCCTGTCCAGCCGCGTTCGTTGTTTGCCACAATGCCCATTAGCAGATATCCGGCGTGGGCAACAGAAGAGTAGGCAAGCATTCTTTTCACATTCTTTTGCACAAGTGCGGTAATATTGCCAACCAACATTGTTGCGGCAGAGATGACAGCAATCATAATTTGTGCCAATTTCATTCCTTCTTGCATATCAACTGCATCTATCGAAGGAACGATGATTGCTCTTGCAATTATAATAAAGGCTATAAGCGCTGCGCCTTTTCCGGCAGTGCTCATAAAGGCAGTTACAACAGTTGGCGACCCGGTATAGACATCTGGTGCCCATTGATGGAATGGGAAGGCAGCAACTTTAAAGCTCAAGCCAACGAGCATCAAGCCCATTCCGATTATTAAATAAACGGGGGTTGCAGTGCCACTATTTACAGTCAAAGTAATTATTGTCAAGTCGAGAGTGCCTGTAGCTCCATAAATCATTGCCATTCCATAAAGTAAAAATCCAGTGGCAAACGAGCCAAGGAGGAAATATTTTAAGGCAGCTTCGACGGAGTTGATTGAAGTGCGGAAATAGCCGGCAAGCACATAAAATGATATGGACATAAGCTCGATACCAACAAACAGCATCAGCAGATTTGCCGAATGTGCGATGAGCATTGTGCCGGTGATGGCAAAGAGGAACATTGCATAAAACTCGTTTAATTCCTTGTATTCTCTTTTGATAAAACCGCGCGAAGCCAATAAAGTCATTATGCCTGCCAAACAGAAAATTATATCAAAAAAAGGACTGTAGCCTCCAAAATTAATCATTCCTTTAGTAAAGGAGTTGTCGAAACTGATGGTGTTTATCCAACGATCCTGATTGATTAATATATAAACAGCAGATATGCCTGTCAGTATCAAAGCCAGAATACTTGTCCAAAAGGATAGTGCTTTTTTGTCGCGGAAAAAAGCGTCAAACATAAGCACAACAATTGAAAAAATGCCGATTATCAGCAGTGGAGACATTAGTTTTAGTTCATTTCCCATTTTTTATTTCCCGTAATCATTAGCCAGACGAAAACAAGATTATTGATTATTTACTCCTCACCCTTGATTAAATCAGATGTTTGGAGTGATTGCACTTGAATAACTTTGCCAACAAGGGCTTTAGTCGATTGTTCAGAGTATTTTAAAAACGATTTGGGATAGACTCCTATCCAGACAATAAAAATTACTATTGGAACAAGCGTTATCCATTCGTTTGCGCTTAAGTCTTTGAGATTATGATTTTTTGGATTGCTATTTTCTCCAAACATCACACGTTGGAACATCCAGAGTAAATAACAAGCAGCGAAAATCACGCCGGTTGCAGCAAGTATTGTATATACATAAGAATTTAAAACTGTTGATTGAAAAGCACCCATAAGCGTCAAATACTCGCCGACGAAACCATTCAAACCGGGCAAACCAACCGATGCAAGCATTGCTATGGCAAAAAATACGGTATATGCAGGCATAACACGAGCAATTCCTCCAAATTCAGAAATTTCGCGGGTATGGCGCCTTTCGTAAATCATTCCAACAACAAGGAATAACATTCCTGTCGAAAGTCCGTGGTTAACCATCTGAATAATTGCTCCTTGAATGCCGGTTTCTGTCATCGAAAATATGCCTAACACAACGAAACCCAAATGGCTGACTGAGGAATAAGCAACAAGTCTTTTATAGTCTGTTTGAACCATCGAGACAAGAGCCCCATAGATTATACCTATGACAGAAAGTATTGCTATATATGGTGCAAATGTGATTGACGAAGCTGGAAAGAGTTCAATATTAAAACGTATCAAACCATAAGTACCCATTTTCAGAAGAATGCCTGCCAAGATAACCGAGCCCGGCGTTGGTGCATCGGTGTGAGCATCAGGTAGCCAAGTATGGAGCGGAAAAACTGGAACTTTAATGCAAAAAGACAAGGCAAACGCAATAAACAGCCAATCTTGTACATTTGATGCTATTTGAGGAGACAATTCGCGTATCAATAAAAAGTTTGATGTGAAACCTGCTTCTGTGTGTAGAACCTCCGAGCCTATGTAAACACCTATCCAAACAATGGCTACGAGCATGAACAGCGAGCCAACAACAGTGAAAAGAAAGAACTTTACTGCGGAATATATTCTGTTTAAACCGCCCCAAACGCCTATCATAAAATACATCGGAATAATAACCAATTCCCAGAAAACGTAGAAAAGGAGCAAGTCGAGCGACATAAACACTCCGGTCATTGCAAACTGCAGAAGGAGCATCATCACATAAAACTCTTTTTCCCGTTTGTGTATTGCACCGGGCGATGCGAATATGGTTATTGGGGTTAAAAACGTAGTCAGCATTATAAGCAAAATAGAGGTGCCATCGATTCCGATGCGAAAACCGGCGTCCATTGAGGGTATCCACTCGGCTTCGAATAGGAACTGTATCCCGGCATTGCTCGTATCGAAGTTAAGATATAAAGCCAGCGATGCGGCGAAAGTGGCAAGTGAGATGATAAATGCCGCCGCTTTTATGGTGCGTACATTATTTTTGTTAAAAAACAGTAGCAGAAAAGTGCCTGCCAGCGGAAGAAAAAGGGTTATAAATAAAGCCGCCATTTTTTTTCGTCTTCTTGTCCAACAAATTAAAAAAATTTATTAATATATAGTTAAGACTAGTCCGGCAATGATTACAATAATGCCGAACATCATTAAAAGAGCATAATTTTGCACAATACCCGATTGGATGCGTCTAAGCAATTCGCCGGCTCCACCAGTTAGTCTAGCCGAGCCATTCACAAAGCCGTCTATCCATTTTACATCGAAAATCTTCCAGAGGAAAGAACGAGAGGTGTTTACAACAGGGTTAATTACCGAAGCAAAATAGAATTCGTCGAGGAAGTATTTGTTCAATAAGAGCTTGTAGAAGCTGCCAAATTGGGCAACAAGAGATCTTGGTCTTTCCCATTTTTCGTCTGAATAGAATTTATTTGCTAGGAGGATGCCCGTTAAAGCCACAATAACAGATATTCCCATAAGTAGATATTCGTAAGTTTCCGGGATTAACTCTGCGGGTTTGTGAAGTTCGATTATTTGTTGTGCCTGAGCAAAAATTGGGTGCAGCCAATCGTGCATCATATTTGGAAAATGTACGAAACCACCAAGCACGTGAGGCACTCCGAGGAAACCGCCAAATGCCGAAAGGAAAGCAAGTATGACAAGAGGAATAATCATCGAAGCAGGTGCCTCGTGCGGATGAACATGATGGTGGTCAAATCTTTCTTTGCCGTGGAAAACGAGTTTTAACAAGCGGAACATATAAAATGCGGTGAAAAAAGCAGCTATTGCAAGTATTAACCACATTATCACCCCGCCTGATGAAAAATTATACCAAAGAATTTCGTCTTTCGAAAAGAAACCGCTAAAAAACGGAATTCCTGAGATGGCAAGAGTGGCAACGAAAAAGGTAAAGTAAGTATATGGCATATATTTTTTTAAGCCACCCATTCTCTTGATGTTTTGCTCGTCGTGCATTCCGTGGATAACTGCTCCTGCTGCAAGAAAGAGTAAGCCCTTGAAAAATGCGTGTGTCATTACGTGGAAGATACCTGCTGTGAATGCTCCCACTCCGAGCGCTGCAAACATAAATCCAAGCTGGCTAACAGTTGAGTATGCAAGTACTTTTTTAAAGTCATTTTGCACCAAGCCGATTGTAGCGGCAAAGAAAGCAGTGGCAATGCCGATTCCTGCTACAATGCCCATCGATACAGGGGCAAGCGAAAACAATACAGCATTTCTTGCAATTAAATAAACGCCTGCTGTAACCATAGTAGCGGCGTGAATTAACGCAGAAACAGGCGTCGGACCAGCCATAGCGTCAGGAAGCCATACTGCAAGCGGTATCTGAGCCGATTTGCCCGTGCAACCGAGAAACATCAATAAAGTAATTGACGTAATCAAACCAGTATTGTATAAACTTGATGATTGTGTTGCTGCATTGTGAGAGACGCTAATGTATTCGAGAGAATTAAAAGTAACAAAAATAAGGAACATTGCAATTAGAAAACCGAAATCGCCGATTCTGTTTACGATGAATGCTTTGTTGCCGGCGTCTCCAGTCCAGACGATTCCTGTTCCCTCAAATTTTTTATCATACCAGAAGCCGATAAGAAGATAAGAACATAAACCTACACCTTCCCAGCCGAGAAATGTTAGCAGGAAGTTGTTGGCAAGAACCAGATTGAGCATCATAAAGATAAACAAGTTCAAATAGGCAAAGAAACGGTAGAAACTCCTGTCGCCGTGCATATAGCCTATTGAATAGACGTGGATTAGGAAGCCAACTCCTGAGACTACAAGCGAAAAAAGTATAGAAAGTTGATCCACTTGGTAGGCAACATTAACGCTTAAATTGCCAGCGGCTATCCATTCGAAAACGCTTATTATCGATGGTTTTTCTTGGGGCGAGCCAAGCATTTCGATGAAAATTAGCAGTGAGATTAAAAATGAGCCACCGACAGCCACAGAAGCAATTGTGCCTATAAGCTTCTCATATTTCAAATATTTGCCGAATAAGCCATTTATCAGAAAACCAATCAATGGCAGTAATGGTACAAAGCATATCAAATCGTACATAATACCTTACCTTTGCTCTTGCCGAAACATTTTAATCAAAAACATATTGCAAATATCTTTACAAACAATCTTTAAAAATACGAAACATCGTCAGAACAAACAACGAAAAAAAGGAAAAATTTTTATTTTTTGTAAATTTTCTATTAAATTATTCAAATTTTTCTTGTTAATATATAACAAAAATGTTATATTTTTGCAGTGAAATGAAAAGGTTTGCTCCTAAATATTATTATGCTTCTATTGATCCGCTTGTTGATGACGAAAAAGATGTAGGGGTGGTCGATGGCACAACTTTTGCTGCCAAAGTTATTCTTTTCAACGACGAATGGCATACTTTCGACGAAGTTATCGAGCAAATAATCAAAGCGACTAATTGCAGTAGAGCCCGTGCTGAAGAGCTGACAAATGAAGTGCATTTCAAGGGAAAGGCAGTTGTTTTCGATGGCGATTTGCCTGAGTGTTTGAAAGTTAGCGGCATTTTAGAGGAAATAGCCCTGCACACTCAGATTGAGTATTAAGCAACCTTAATAAAAACTTTTCGAGAATTTAAACATCATCTAAGTCGTCGATTGTTAGCAACGGTTCGTCGTCGTCGTTATTATTTAACTTCGAATCTGAATTTGACATACTATCATTATTCTTATTATCATCATCTTCTTCTAATACATCAACATCTTCTCTGAGATCACTGAAATCGAGGAATAATTCTGCAGCAGAATCGTCATTTTCTTCATCGGTATTTGTAAAAGAATTTACGGGATAATCTTCGACCAGCTTGGGCTTATCTTGTTTAACAGATGATGGCTTACGAAATTCGACAGGGACACTCTCGGGTTTTTCTTTCGGAACAATCTTTACAGGGGTGTCAGGTACAATCTTTGAGAAAATCACATCGTTTTCATCTTGAGATGTATAATCGAGATCTATAATGGTAGTTTCACCACATTTACATTGAATTTCTATGCTCTCGATGACGCCATCTTCGTTTTTATTAACAATTACTTTTGTTGAATCGCTATTTTTATGTGCTTTTGAATGTTTGTCGTCGAAAATTTTAATTTTTTTCCCGTTGTCAACTATTCTTTCAGAAGGATATAATGCCGACGAGCCGAAACCTGAACTTTTCCCGGAGATTTTGCTCATAACAAGGAAATCATGGAAATTGCTTTCGAGCGTTGTGCTTTCTTCTTCAAATAATTCATCAGGAAGATATTCATATCGAAAATTATTTTGTTTTCTTTGGTCTTCATCGTAATCGAGCAAGCCTGACAAGTCTGCAAACTCGGGGGTAATTAACTCCTGATGTATTTCTCGCGGTTTGGTTTTTGGCGTCGTTTTGAGAAACATTTTTGATTTTATGTTTCCAATATCAATAGTTTTTACGGGTGGTTTTTGAGCAGAGCTGACAATTGTTTCTTCAGATGGTTCGCTGTCGGTTTCGATGTCAAGATTTTTGTCGCTTATGTCATCATCAGCAAAGACTGGGATAATTGTATCTTCGTTGTAATCGTAATTCTGCGAGCCCTTAAAAAAAACATCAATATCCTCGTCAGATAAGGCTTTATCTTCGATTTTTTCTGATTTTATATTTGTTGTTTTTTGCTTCATTAATGAATCTTTTTTCCTAAACACAAAGCAATTTGCCCGGCAAGCTCGCCAAGTGGATAAATTTCGTCAACGACACCAGCGGCTATAGCCGTTTTAGGCATACCGCCAACAACGCAAGTATCGACACTTTGGGCTAAAACATAAGCACCTGCATTAAATAACTTGTTCAAGCCCTCTGTGCCATCATGTCCCATACCCGTCATAATTACTCCAAGAGCCTTACTATTATAAATTTCAAAAACTGAATCGAACAAAACATTGACAGAAGGTTTGTAAAGCTCGTTTTTTGGATTATCGCTAATTATAATTTTTTTTAATTTATTGATAAGCATTTGCTTCCCACCGGGGGCAATAAAGACTTTGCCGGGGAGGAGTTCATCCTGGGTTTCAGCTTCTTTTACCGTGAGTTTGCAGATTTTATCGAGCCGGATCGATAGTGTTTTAGTAAAAAATGGAGGCATGTGTTGAACGACGACAATAGGAACGGGGAAATCGGCGGGCAGTTGACATAAAACATTTTGTAATGCTGGTGGTCCGCCAGTTGAAGTGCCAATGGCAACAATGTGAATATCCGAAGGCGATGGTCGGCGTCTGCCTGAAACGTTTGTTGCTTTTGCAGATGCCGTTGCTGATACTTTCGGGCGGGAGGCTGGCTGCTTTTGTTTATCTTTGCTTATCGACTTGCCAAGCAAACGCTTCCGGATCATCTGCCTTTTCAATGATTGACTGCCACCGACTTCTTTAACTTTGGAAATTAATTCATCACGAATGCTGTCCATTTCTTTGAAGGCGGCTCGCTTTGTTATAAAGTCGATAGCTCCGAGCGAAATGGCATCGATTGTCGCTTCGGCACCTTCTGAGGTAAGTGTGGAAACCATTAGGACGGCAACAGGATGTTCTTTCATTATGATTTCAAGCGCTTGCAAACCATTCATTACGGGCATTTCAATATCCAAAGTTACAAGGTCGGGGTCCAACTCCTTCACTTTTTCAATTGCTTCCTTGCCATTCCTTGCCTCGCCGATTACTTCTATGCCATCAACACTAATAATCTTGCTTATTGCCTGACGCATAAAATAAGAGTCATCAACAACCAATACCCGGATAGCACCCATATAAAAATTGTATTTTGTTATCAAATATAAACAATATTAAACTTGCCCAATAGAATTATATTTTAATAAAAAAAAATAAATAAAGAAAAAATGTTACAGAATTTCTTTTTTATTAAGTTTTTTTTGTTGCAAATCAATAAATTTAAGATATTGTGAAAAATGTTATAACAAAAGATGTTGTAAAAGTTGATTTCAAAAATAATTATTTATTATCAATAAATAGCGCCACAATTATGATTAAAACAATAGTTTTCGCTTTTATCTTTGCTTTTTCATTGATTTTTCTTTACTTAAGTTTGAAAAAGCTTTATTTGCAATTAACTATCGCCAAGCCAGATGTCCGTTGGGACAATATCGGACTCAGAATTATCCATACGATTAAAGTCGCTTTTCTGCAAAGCAAGATTTTCCGCGATTCTGCAGCCGGACCTTTGCACGCAGGCATCTTCTGGGGCTTTCTTATATTGTTGTTTACTGCTTCCGAGTCTGTTTTCCAAGGTTTTTACCATAGTTTTAGCTGGAGTTTTCTCGGTCCGCTATATACAATAATTACTTTTTTCACTGACGTTTTTATAGTAATCGTATTTGCAATGGTTATATTTGCCTTTTTTCGCAGGTTTGTCGTAAAAATACCACGTTTGCGTGGCGATGCCGAAGAAAAAAAGGACGCTCTTGCTGTTTTGGGAGCAATCTTTGTTATAATTAGTTCGCTTATGCTTGAAAAAGCATCGGCTATTATTATCTATCCCGCAAGTGATTGGGCTTTTCAGCCGGTAGCTGCTGCCATTTCCACATTGATTTCATATGATGGAGCAAAAATATTATATGAAATCTGCTGGTGGGTACATATTCTTGTCATTCTTGCATTTATGAACTATCTCCCTTACTCGAAACACCTCCACGTTTACACATCTATTTTAAACGTATTTTTTTCACCTGTTGCTCCTGTCAATACTATCGAAAGAATTAATTTTGAAGAAGAAGGAGTCGAAAAATTCGGTGTTGTTGACATCAATGATTTTTCTTGGAAATCACTTTTTGATGGATATACCTGCACTCATTGCGGCAGATGTACTGCGGTTTGCCCGGCTAATTTGACAGGAAAAGAGCTAAATCCACAAGAAGTCATTGTTCAGATTAGAAAGAGAACAAAAGATGCTGCCGCAATAATGCTTAAGCAAAAGAATCTAGCCAAAGGCGAAGCTGCTGAGCTATCCGACCGAGAAAAAGCAATTCTTGAGAAACCTTTCATCGGCGAATACGAATCTGTCGAAGCGCTTTGGCAATGCACCACTTGCGGTGCTTGTATGCAGGAATGTCCTGTAAACAACGAGCATGTGCCTGCGATAGTAGGAATGAGACGCAGTCTTGTGATGATGGAATCCAATTTTCCGACTTTACTCCAATCATCATTTGCAAACATGGAAAACAATGCTTCGCCCTGGGCTTTTTCGCCTATGGAGCGGGCAGATTGGGCTGAAGGTCTTGGCATTAAAACAGCTGCCGAGCATCCTGATTTTGATATTCTCTTTTGGGTCGGATGTGCTGGCAGTTACGACGACAGGGCAAAGAAGATTTCTGTCGCATTTGCCAAGTTATTACAAAAAGCTGGTATTAATTTTGCCATTCTCGGCACCGAAGAGCAGTGCAACGGAGATCTGGCACGTCGAACAGGCAACGAGTATCTTGCCGACATGCTTATTAAAATGAACATCGAAACATTTAATAATTACAATGTCAAGAAAATTGTTACCATTTGCCCGCATTGCTTCAATACTTTCAAAAATGATTATCCTGCTTTCGGTGCTAAGCTCGAAGTCGTCCACCATTCCACTTTCTTAAATGAATTAATTGAAGCTGGTAAGCTCAAATTGAAAAAGACTTCACCAAAAACAATAACTTACCATGATTCGTGCTATCTTGGCAGATATAATGATATTTATGATGCTCCACGCTCGCTTTTATTGAAAGTACCGGGTTTAAACATCATAGAACCGGAAAGAACACGCGACAGAGGCTTCTGTTGTGGAGCAGGTGGAGGACAAATGTTTATGGAAGAAACCGCCGGAAAGAGGGTTAATATCGAAAGAACAGAGGAACTCCTTGCAACAGGCGTAAAAACGATTGCTGCAAATTGCCCATTTTGCATGACAATGATCTCCGACGGAATAAAGGCAAAAGATAAAGACGAAGAAGTATTTGCTCTCGACATTGCAGAAATCATTCTCGAAAACATAGCAGACTAGTTTCATTCGCTTTTTTTTAATAATAAAATAAGCATATCAAAATCTAATATATTTAATAAAAAAATTGGCTATAAGTCAGTTCTTTATTAAATTTAATCTTTAGAAATTGATTTGTTTATTTTTTTAAAGAAACGGAGTAATAGAAATGAAAAACTACTTGATTATCATTAGCATCTTTGTATTGGCGTTTTTTCCGTTAAAAGCAGAAAAAATGACTGTCGAAAAACTCTCTGAAATGAAAAAAATTACTGAGGTAGAACTTTCACCAGATGGCAGGTTAATATTATTTACCATGAACACCCCCTGTGTTGAAAAAAATACATCAAAAAGCGATATTTATATGATGCCTGCGCTTGGCGGCGAACCTGTCAGATTAACTTATAATGGCAAAGCAAATTATAATCCTACCTGGGCGCCCGACAGTAAACGTTTTGGTTTTATATCTGATAGAAGTGGCAAGCCACAGGCATATACTCTCAGTTTGGAAGGCGGCGAGGGCAAGCAAATTACTGATATGGAAAATGGAGTCTCTAATCTGCTCTGGTCGCCCGATGGCAAGTATCTTGCATTTACTTCAGATGTAAAACTAGAGCAAACTATTGTAGAAAAATACCCTGATTTGAAAGAAGTAAATGCCAGAATTTACGATAAATTACCTATTAGACACTGGGACGAGTGGAATGATGAGAAATACAGGCATCTTTTCGTGGTTCCTGCCGAAGGCGGGGAGCCTCGTGACATGATGCCTCAGGAAAAAGTCGATACTCCTTTGAAGCCTTTCGGCGGAAGAGAACAGATTGCCTGGGCACCTAACGGCACTGAAATTGCCTATACAGCAAAAAAGGTCGATAATTACGCAACTAGCACTAATTCTGATATCTATGTTGTCCCAACATTAGGTGGCAAAGCGAAAAACATAACCCAAGAATTGCCCGGATTCGATATGAATCCGATGTATTCCCCAGATGGTAGGGAAATTGCTTTCCATAGCCAAGCTAGGGCAGGTTTTGAATCGGATCGCGTTCGTTTAATGTTATACAACCGTCAAAGCAGCCGGATAAGAGATTTGACTGACAAATTTGGACAATGGGTTGGCAACACAGTCTGGGCGCCTAACAGTCAAAGTCTCTACTTTTCTTCTGTCGATACAGGCAAGGCTAAGATTTTTGAAATAAGTGCTGGAAATGGGAAATGGAAAGCTCTTACAGGAGGCTTTTTCAACTATGGTACGCGTGCTCTGCAAGCGACTAAAGATGGCAAAAAGCTGATAGTATCGCGCGAAAGCATCAACAATCCTGTCGAATTATTCACCCTCGATATTGCAAGTGGTTATATGGTCAAACAAATAACGAGTATTAACGACAGCTTGATGAAAGGTATTAGCCCGGCAAAAATCGAAGAAAGATGGATCACAAGTAAAGACGGGGCAAAAGTGCATTGTTGGGTGGTCTATCCTCCCGATTTCGACCAGAACAAGAAATATCCGATGCTAACGTATTGCCAAGGCGGTCCACAACAAGCAATAAGTCAATATTTTAGCTATGGTTGGAGCTTTTTGACTATGGCTTCAGAAGGATATATCGTTTTAGCACCCAATCGTCGCGGTTGCCCTGGTTTCGGACAAGATTGGGTAGATGCCATTTCCCAAGATTATGGTGGCAAGCCTATGGATGACATTCTTTTTGCCACGGAAGCCCTGAGTAATGAGTCTTATGTAGATAAAAATCATATCGGAGCAGTTGGGGCAAGCGCTGGCGGCTATGCCGTTTTTTGGCTCGAGGGCAATCATCAAGGCAGATTCAAGGCTTTTGTTGCCCATTGTGGTATGTTCGATATGGTAAGTAAATATGGCTCGACCGAAGAGCTTTGGTTCCCGAATTGGGACAATGGCGGACCGTATTGGCAACCCGGAATGAAGCAAAAATATGAGAAAAATTCACCTCATGAATTTGTAAATAATTGGGACACCCCGATTTTAATTATTACTGGTGAAAAAGACTTCCGTGTACCTTACACACAGAGCTTAGAAGCATTTACGGCTGCTCAATCCAAAGGTATTCCATCGCGATTGCTCATTTTCCCAAACGAACACCATTGGCCCGTCCATCCACAAGAGCAGCTTTTGTGGTATAAGGAATATTTCAGATTTCTTGATTCTTATTTGAAATAAGAGTGTTTTAATGGATACTCGCGAGCAACTTCTTGCCCAGGCTCTTGACAGGCATTTGTCCGTAATGGCAAATGCCGGTTCTGGAAAAACTCATGTCCTTGTTAGCAGATTCTTGAATCTGATACTTAACGATGTTGACCCCAAGCATATTACTGCAATTACGTTTACCCGCAAAGCCGCAGGCGAAATGCTATTGAAAGCAACCCGCAAAATCGATGAGATGATTATTGCCGAGACAGAAGAAACTAAGCTTAAGAAGTTTAAAAAGATTCGCGAGCAACTTACAAATGCAAGGATTTCGACAATTCACAGTTTTTGCTCGGGATTATTAAGAGATTATCCTATTGAGGCAGGTGTTAATCCAAATTTTATTGAGTTATCTGCAACTGATTTGATTAGAATAAAAGAAGATACAATTACTGCAATTCTTGAAGGAAAACTCGAAGGCGACAAACCTGCAGAACGTGAAAATGTTAAAAAGCTATTTTCCTATATTGGAAGCAATAGACTTCCAGAGTATATAATGGGTATATTAAACAAGCGTGAGATCTTTGAAGATGTGGATAGTATATATTCCGAGGGCTACGGAGCTTTTCTTGAAAAGCGGAATTCTCTGATTATCGAGTTATTGAAGCCGCATATTGATAAGATTATAAATACTTGCAGAGAGACGCTTTTTAAAGATTTAGCTGGAGTCAAATTAATCAAAAAGAAAGAAGGCTTTTTTGAGGATTCCAAAAAGTATATACAAGAATGTAAAAAACTTTATGAATATTTCGAAAAGTCGAATGATTTTGATACTTTTTCTTATCTGCTTGAAGAGCTAGCGCATTTAAAAGAAAGCTTTATGCTGAGTAATGGGCTAAAAAGCAGATTTCACAAGGAATTAGGAGATAGCAAGAAAACACACGAAGCAAACAGTTTAGGAGATAGTTTTAACTTAATTAAAGATTTCTCTGATAGTTTTAAAAATAATCAATTTGAACAAAGTCATTTCGAGCTTGCTGCGTCGCTATTTTCAATAGTTAATGAGGTTAACGATGACATCGACAAAGAAAAAGGTTTGCTTGATGCAATTGATTTTGACGATATGCTGATAAAAACCGAAGAGCTTCTCCGCGACTCAGTTGTCCGGCAAAAGATACGTCGAAAAATCAAATATTTGCTTGTTGACGAGTTCCAAGATACCAACAGTTTACAATATAAGATTATTAAACACATAACTGGTTTTTTCGAGAATGATGTCCTTTTTTCAGACACAGCAAATTTATTTATAGTCGGTGATGGCAAACAAAGCATCTATGGTTTTAGAAATGCCGACATCAGAGTATTCAATCAGGCTGCCAAAGATATAAAAGGAATAAATGGTAAACTATTGGAATCTGGTTCTTTATCTGAGATTTTTATATTACCCCATACCTTTACTCAAGAACAAAGATCTCGGGCAGTAACGGGCAATCAAGATGAAATGTGCGGTGATATCCGCTTGTCGGCAAGTTTTCGTATGAAAGCTATTCCAGCTGCGTTTATTAACCATGTATGCCGCAAAATAATGAAAAAAGAAAGTGAATTTGACGTAGATTACGACGAGCTTGTATGTGCCAGAGGCACAGATCTTTTTTTTGAAAATCCTCAAGAAGAATATGACTTTACTGCTGACAAAGCGCAAGGAAGCGTAAGCATCTTGCTTTCAAAAGAGTATTCCGCTGATAGCGACAATACCTCGCTCACTCAGGAAGAGCTTATTGCCCGCTGGATCTTAAAAACAATAAAAGAAAATCCGAGCTACAATTTCGCGAGCATTGCTATTCTGTCCAGGACATCAGATTTTAATAAATTGGTCAATGTTTTTTTGAAAAATAAAATACCTTTCGTTCGGCATAGCGGCGCTGGCTTTTTCAAAGCACAAGAAATCAAAGACATTGGCTCATATCTAAAATTTTTGCACAATCCTGCAGATAACTTAGCGCTTGCTTCGGTGTTGCGGTCGCCGTTTTTCAACATAAGCGATGCCGATATATTTTACATATCTCGTCAAAAAAATGCTTCTTCATTTTGGGAGAAATTACAAGATATTACTGAAAAAGAGGAAAAAAATAATGAAACAAGCAATCTAAGCCGTGTATTTAAAATACTTAACAAATCTCTTTCTTTATCGTCAAAACTGTCCATTTCTCGAATAATCACAGAGATTATTGAGAGTACTGGCTATCTTGGTGTGATCGCTTCGTCTCCGAGGCGCCTTCAAATAATGGCAAATATTGAAAAAATAAAAAAATTGGGGAGAAATTTTGAGGCAAAAGGTTTCAAAAACCTTTTCGATTTTGTCGAGGAAATCCAGTTGATGGAATCTTCAGAAACTAAAGAAAGCGAGGCAGCTATTATAACAGATGCCAATGCAGTCAATATAATGACGATTCACGCTGCAAAGGGTCTTGAGTTTCCAATAACCATTTTGTATAATCTAAACAAAAAACTATATCAAAACACGAATAATTATAATATTTCAAGCGAACTCGGAGTAACATTTTCATATAATACAGGAATTTACGATAAAAATTATGATAAATATGTAGATATGCCATCGTTTACACTCACAAAAAAACTTGCTAAGATGGCGGAGCAAGCAGAGTTAAAGCGGCTGTTTTATGTTGCAATGACTCGTGCTAAAGATCATCTTGTGCTTACTTCGAACATAAAAATTAATAAAGACGGCGAGCCGACAAATCTTTCTGGTTTTCTGAAAATGCTTAATGAAACAATCGAATTGCAAATCAGACCTGGAGAAGATGATTCGATGATGATTCTCCCTGATAAACTAACAGTTTTGAGGGGATCTAAAGAAAGGACTGTAAATGTAAAGATTGGAATGGATATTATTCATACTATTGAAGAACAGAGCTTTTCGCCGCAAGAACGCTTAACAGAAGATTATCCATTGCAAGAGCGTCAATCTACAGATATGCCAATGACTTTATTGGAAACGATACAGCCAACTATGAACAAGGAGTTTTATTCCCCATCAAGATTGATGCTTTTTGAAAAACAGCCACGAACTTACCTCGAACAATATATTTTTGGATTTAAGGAAGAAATAGAAGAAATTAACGAAAATATTCGTTTTACTGGAAACAGCGGGGAAGCTATTCCCATTGATAATAAAGAATTAATCGATGTTGATAATGCCCAAAATTTAAGCCTAATGGATAGTGGCGCTGTTAGCGGTACTATTATTCATTCTATCTTGGAAAAGTTCAAAAATTGGTATCAAAATGGTAAAATCGATGAATCAAAACTGGAAAGTATGATAAAAAAGGAGCTTGATTTTTCTCCCGCAGGTATCGATAAAGTAAGAGTTTATAACAGGGCAAAACAAGAAATAAAGAATGTGTTCTCGACAAAGCTTATTAATGAGTATAAAAGCAGATTCGACACTGCAAAGACAGAAATGACGCTAACAATGCCTCTCGATAAAGATTTTATACACGGGAAAATTGATTTATTACTAAAGAATCCAAGCGGTTTTTATGAAATTTGGGATTGGAAATCTAATATTGTTGAATCCCACGAAAAATTTCACGAATTGTCTGCTTATTATAAACCACAAATGAAGTTTTACGCTTATTTGTTAATGCATCTGCACCCGGAATATAATGAATACAAGGCTCGACTCCTTTTCACTAGATTAGCGTCTGCAGAAGCAGTCGAATCAGATTGGACAAGCTTGTTTATGTGGAATAAAAAAGAGTTAAATGATTATGAAAATATGATTAAAAAGAGCATTTTTGATATCGAGCAACTATCTTTCGAGCCAGTGATAAATTTTGGATTATAGCGAAAAAATCAGTAATTTTAAGTTTTTTAACAGTTAGAAACCAAAGAAAACATTATTGAAAATTCTTTTTTTAAATCCCCGCTTACCATTTCCGCTAATTAGCGGCGACAGAGTGAAATCATACTTCCTCTTAAAGCATCTCGGCAGTCATCACGAAGTAACTTTGGTGGCATATTATCAAGGCAAAAATGTGCCAGAGGAATACGTAAAAGAAGTTGAAAAGTTGGGTGTTAGAGTTTATGTCCTTCCATTAAGTCCTGTGCTATCAGGAATTAATGCAGCTGCGCATTTACTTTCGATGCCTCTGGAAGTTGCCTACTACACAGGAAGAAAATTTCGTGAAAAAGTTGATGAATTGCTTGATCAAGAAAACTTTGATTTGGCAATATCTTTTTTTTTGCGATCTTCAGAGTACCTGAAGAAAAAAAATATTCCGAAGGTTTTAATTGCAGAGGATTGCCGTATTCTTTATCAACAACGATCCTTCCAAAATAGCCGGAGCTTTATGCAAAAGGCAGTTCGACTTTGGGAATATTTGCATTTGAAAATATACGAACCAAAAATTGTAAATACTTTCGATATTACTACTTGTGTAACTAACACAGACATCGAAAATATGCGGCAGCGAAGCCCTGATGCAAAGTTTAAATTGCTTACCAACGGTGTTGATCTCAATTATTACACTCCAAATGAAGACTTTTCCCGGCGGAATGGCATATTGTTTACAGGCAAACTCGACGTGTATTCCAATACTATGATGGCTAATGAAATTATTAACGATATTTTTCCAAAAATCAGCGAAAAGCACCCGTCAACAGTATTAACCATTGCTGGGGCAAAAGCGCCAAAGTCATTATTGTTGCAAAATTCCGATAAAATACATATATTTTCAGATCTTCCCGATTTATTGCCCTATTATCAGAATGCCCGTATTTTTTTGCACCCGCATCATGGAGCTTCTGGCATACAGAACAAAATTTTGGAGGCAATGGCTTGCGGCTGTTGCGTTGTCGGCACTGCAACAGGTTCCCAAGGTATCCCAGCGGAGCATCGTAAAAATATAATGATTGCCAATTCAAACAAAGAAATGATTGAATATGCGCTTTTATTGCTCGAAGACGACAAACTTGCCACAGAAATCTCGGAAAATGCCCGAAAATCAATGGTTGAACATCATTCTTGGGAAGCGATTTTCAAGCAATTAGACGAAGTGATACGTTCACTCGCTTGATGGTTTATAAATCATTTTTATTGTTTGAATAGAGCGCTTGGTTCGTTTCATTATTTTAATTGAGTATGAACCAATTTCGATGACTTCAAAAAGCTCAGGTATCCTGTTTATCTCGAAGATAATCAATCCGCCGACGGTTTCGTATTCATCAGCTTCAGGCAATGGTTCAGGCAGGTATTCGTTGGCATCATCGATTGTGGCGTGTGCTGATACAGAGTACTCGTTTTCGCCAATTTTTTCAATAATTGGGGCTTCCTGATCGTATTCGTCTTGGATTTCGCCGACAATCTCCTCGATAATATCTTCGAGCGATACCAAACCGGCAGTGCCGCCGAACTCGTCAATCACAATGGCGATGTGATATTTGCGGCGTTGCATATCGGTAAGCAGTATGTTAATTTTTTCTTCTTCATAAACAACAAAAACCGGGCGTATCAGGTCGTCGAGGATAATCAAATCGCGATGCAGGAGCATTGCAATCAAATCTTTTGCATATATTATACCTAAGACATTATCAATAGTATTTTTATAAACAGGTACCCGCGAAAAACCTTCCTCGATGAACCTGTCAACAATTTCTTCAGGTGGAGTGCTTATTTCGAAGCCAAATATTCTGCCGCGAGGCACCATAATCTGTTTGACAGGAATATCTGAAAATTCAAAAACATTTTCGAGGAGCTTATGCTCGGAAAGCTCGATGACACCGCTATCCGTGCTTTCTTTTAGCAAATAACGGAGTTCGTCGGAGCTGTGCAGTTCCGAATCTTCGCTAATGGAATGGAAGCCAATCAAGTGAATCAGCCAGTTGGCAAAAGAATTTAATATCCAGATAAACGGCTTAAAAATGAAATAAAACAGCCTTAATGGTATAGAAATGCCAAGTGAAACTTGCTCTGCCTTTTGGATAGCCATCGATTTTGGAGCCAGTTCGCCAAAAACAATGTGCAGGATTGTAATAGCAATAAATGCAACGGGTAATGATATTTTATGAGCCAATTCTGGAGATATTTCAAATCCGAAGAGTTGTATGATTGAGTCAATGATTTGTGCAACAACCGGCTCGCCGATCCAGCCAAGCCCGAGCGATGCCAATGTAATGCCGAGTTGGGTCGCAGACAAATATTCGTCGAGATTGTCAGTTAGTTTTTTGGCAATTGCTGCAAGACGACTACCTGTTGAGATGCGCAATTGTAATTGCGAGCTTCTGACTTTAACAATAGAAAACTCAGCTGCGACGAAAAAGCCGTTCAGCAAAACAAGAAATATCGTAAGGAGTATGTTTAGTATCATTTAAATAGCTATTTTAAAAGATGTTTACAAGGTTCATACTCTTATAGAAAAATTTACTTTCGAGATGAAATCCAAAGTATTTAATAAAAAAATTGACAACTATTGGTTCATCTTTTTTATCGAACATTATGTCGTAAATTCCTTCCATATCGTTATTGGATAATTTAATAAATTTATCAAGTATTTCCTCTTCAAGATAGAGAATATTATTATTTTTATAAGAACGATCATCAATAATCGAGCCGTTTTCGAGCGAAAACATCTTTGTTTCGCCATTACTTGCTAAAAAATGATTGAAATCGAAAGCGAAACCGAGCAATTCGGCTAGCTGAATTTGAGATTTAACGAATAAAGAGAAGTGATGTGCTTTGTTGTTGCTGATAGCTTCTATAAAGTTGATTAAGAGATCGAAAACGCCCGTATTTTGCTCGAGTGGCGCCAATGCTTGGGAGATAGATTCGAGAACAGACAAGCCGTAAGCAAGTTTTTCAATATCAGAGTGTAACTGACGAACCGACAGAAGCAAATCGGCACCTGTTATCAACTGCAAATCCCTGCCCGGCTTGAAATAATAACTTGCAATAATGCAATTAAGTGGCTCGAGCAAGCTTCCGAATTTGTTGTTTTTACTGCGGGCACCTTTGGCAATGAATGATACTTTTCCCTGTTCTTTGGTGAAGCAGGAGACTATTTTACTGGTATCGCCGTATTTTCTGCTGTTTAAAACAACAGCTTCGCTTGTTATTATCAATTCTGACGAAAAAAGCCGTTATAGTTTTTAAAAATTTAATTACTTCAAACGACTATAATTTATACAATTCATTAATTATAAAAAAATCTTAATCATAATACGCTAAATTGCGAAAATTCTTTTAAATTTGGACTAAATATTTTGGTAGTATTGTTTTAAATAAATAGCTTTGAAAAAAAATATATATGAGCGAACAGAACGCCGGCAAAAAAAAGTAAGAAAAGTGTTGGCAAACCGGCAGCCCGATTTGACTATTGTCCTTGAAAATATAAACGATCCGCATAATCTGTCTGCGTGCCTGCGAACTTGCGATGCTGTTGGTATTTATGAAGTCTATCTTGTCTATCACAGCACACAACCTTTTCCAAAAATAGGTAAGAAAAGCTCGGCAAGCGCTCGCAAATGGATTAAATTACATCGCTTTAGCAGTATCCCCGGATGTTACGATGAGTTGAGGAAACAAGGAAAAAAAATATATACTACTCATATTTCAAGCGAGGCTCTTTCTCTTTATGAAATTGATTTGACAGAACCCATTGCCCTTGTTTTTGGCAACGAGCACTCGGGCGTGTCTGATGAGGCGCTTGCTCTTGCCGATGCTAATTTCCTTATTCCACAAGTTGGTATGATAGAAAGCCTGAATATTTCTGTGGCTTGCGCTATTAGTATTTACGAAGCTTTTCGCCAGCGTTTTGAAGACGGTGCATATAAAAATCCGAAATTTCCAATGGCTCAGCTCGAGCAGCTCTATGATGAATGGATTGTGAAGTGATGTATTTTTTAACGGAATATTAAAGAAATCTATGTCTGACCGTGTCCTTTGATAACACAATAGACCGTTCTGACAACAATTTCAATGTCAAGTTTTAAAGACATATTTTCGATGTAATAAAAATCGTCTTTGAGCCGATTCTTAATTTCTTCCAATGAAAGTTCGTAAGGCTGGTATTGTATCTGCCACCAACCCGTGATGCCGGGGCGCACTTTCAATCTTCTTTTATAATAAGATATTTCATTGCTGAATTCTTCGACAAATTTCGGCTGTTCTGGTCGTGGACCGACCACACTCATATCGCCAATTAGAACGTTCCAGAATTGGGGGATTTCGTCTAAATGCGATTTCCTGATGAATTTACCAAATTTTGTTACTCGAGGGTCGTTTACTACAGTCCAGCCAGCTTCTTTTGGTATGTTGGTAAACATTGACCTGAATTTGTAAATACGGAACTCGTTGCCATTTTTACCGGTTCGCTTTTGCGTGTAAAACACAGGGCCTTTGCTTTCAAGCTTAATAATGAGGGCGAAAAGCAGCCAAAAAGGTAATCCCAATATTATAACAAGCAAGCTGAAAACAATATCAAACAGCCGTTTCACAGCGGCCTCCCACGGTTTGAGCAATTGAGAGCTTATTTCGATGAGCGGAATGCCATAAATGGGCAAAGTCCTGACTTGACCAGTAAAAATATCATATAAATCAGGCTCGATTTTCACAGCAATGTTTTTATCACCACAGGTTGAAACGATTTTCATTAATTGCTCATGGTCTTGAGTTTTAACTGAAATAAGCGCTTCCATTGGCTTATAAATATCAAGGATTTGAGGGAGTTCAGAAGTGAAGCCAAGTAAGCGAAAGCCGATTTTTTTTGGGTCTATACTGTAGTCATAATCGCCCACAATGACAATACCAATAGTCCGAAAGCCCCAAGATGGAGTTTTAGCAATTTTTTCTGCCAATTCGATAGTTTTGTCTTTTGTGCCGATAATGATTGAGGGAGTTGCGATAATGCCACGCGAGCGAAGCGATACTTGCGCTTTCTTTGAAATAAAGCGTAAAATGGTCGTGGAAATGGATATAATACCGAAGAAAACAAGGAACATAAACCGTGGCGATTTAGTGCCTTCTACCATTAAGCTGTCTAAATAAATGAAAAAGAAAATGAGTACGCTGCCGAAAAAAGAAGTCTTTATTATTGTGAAAAATTCTTCGAATGGTGAGCGTATATACCAGTTTTTATATAGACCGGCTATCCAAAAGATGATATGCCAATAAAAGAGTGTTAAAATAGCTCCAGAAAAGAACATTTCAATATCTGGCACTATTGCTGATTTGCTGTATCTAATATAAAATTGCAAACAATAGCTTATGGTAATAGCAATAAAATCGGCAGCTAATTGAAACAAGTATGGCGAGGTTTTCGCTAAAAAATGAGATTTTCTGGCGATAGGATAAGTATCCGCTTGATCGTCTTTTCTGACTTTTGTTTTTTCCTTGTTCGCAACCATAACAAAATAAATTCGCTATTCTTCAATAAATATGCCCATCCCAGAGGGCATTCTGTTTCTTAGATAAAAATCCTATAATACCCTTAAAAAAGCCTATATTCATTGTGATAAAGTAAAGGCACATCTTGAAAATAAAGATACTTACCGAGAATTTTTCTAAAATCCATCCAATAAAGGCAAATGAATATAAAACTAATTGTAGAATGGCAATAATATAAAAAAACGTTGTTCCATACGACATAAAAGCAGTAGAGAAAAGCAGTAAAAGTAAGAAACAAGGAGAAAGCCATCTTAATAGTTTATGAGACCAAAGGAAAAAAGCAGTCCAACCATAGACAGGCGACAGTAGTTTCTTTGCATGCCATAAAGTCGATAGTCCAGCAGCAGAAGTTCTCACCCGTCTTGAACATTCATCGATAAGAGATTTGCCTCTAACTTCGTTTGTGATGGCATCTGTATCGAAAATCACTCTGCCTCCCGCTTCAATCACGTCAAGCAATGGTTGGAAGTCGTCTGCAAGAAGATCGTTGGTCAATGGCTTGTAATATTTCTTTTTAATAGCATAAAAGCTACCTAAACTATTGACCGTAGAGTAAATCCGGCTTTCGCTATCTCTAATCCAACCCTCATAAGTTTGATAAATCTTTTCTCCCTGACCTCCAGCATTTTCTCCGAGTTCATTACCAAATTGAAGAGAAGAAATCAAAGCGCCTACATTTGCATCTGAAAATTTTAAAACCATCGATTCTAAAGCACCTATTTGCGGCCGGGAGTCGGCATCGAGATAAAATAACAGTTCAGTTTGAACTAAAGGAGCTATTTTGTTTAATACTTTATTTTTCCCCGATCTGCCAAATTCGATTAATTGCAAAGAGCGATATTCTTTTTGCAATTCTTTGACAATTCTGACGCTATCGTCACTTGAACCATCACTTGCGGCAATAACTATGATTTTTTCTTTCGGATATCCACTGGTGTAAACGGAGCGAATGCAATCTTCGATTAGTTTTTCCTCGTTGTAAAATGAGATTAAAACTGTTAGTTCAGGTTTGTAATCCTTGTTCGTTTCCAGAGGTTTATTAAGTATTATAGATAAAATCCTTATCAGGGAAGGATATAAAAAAAACACGTAAATCAGTGCGAAAATGGAAAAGACAGCAACAATATTTGCAAGTATTTCAATCATAAATTAAAAATCCTCAAAAAATAATGTGAATCGGATCAAGTGGTTGATGTCGCCGTTAACAGATTTCATCATATAATTACAATGCACGGAAAATTGTCTTATTATTTCAATTCCCGCACTAATCCCAAGCAAAAAAGTATATTCCCGCCTGCCATCAAGAAACTTAATTTTTGTTGGATCACCCGGTCGAATGCTTTCCAAGGGATCGGAGCCGACATTTTTAATCAAACTGTCGTTTTCATCATAGATATTCTTGCCCTGCTGGCGATATGACATTGATATTTCAATGGGATACCTTATGGAATGCCAGATTCTGCACAAAAAAGTGAATTGATCGGAATTTGGCTGTAGCGAGCCGGCAAAAATTGCTGAGTCATGCGTCATGGAGTTCAAATAATTAAAATGCGAAAAAGTATATGGCTCGACACGGGCATATTCAAAACCAAAATCGAAATCCCACGGGCTCGCATACATTAGTGAGGCATTAACAGCTGTTTTATTGCTCCAAAAGCTCTTGCCTATCTCTGAAAAAATAATATCATCGAGCAGGAAACTGCCTTTGAATTGCAATCTTGATAATGGACGAAATGTTAAGTCGAAGCCCATTGCAGAGTTATCACGGTCGTGGAGCGAATGTTCACAAGATTTTAAGAAACTTAGTGGATTGAGATATCCCAAATCGACTGTTCTTTCGGAATAAACAACACTTTCCCAGAAAGCAAATTCACCCCATGATGGAGTTAATGCAAAGCGATGCATTGCCATATACTTAGGTGGCAATTTAGCATTAAAGCCGTAGTTGAAACCATCTTTGACGTAAGGGATAAGTGATGCGTGGGTAAAGCGATAGTTGAATTGCATGAATTTAGTACCTAAGTCGATGGCGTCAAAAGTGGGAGCTAATGTTGAAATAAAAGCCCTTTGCTGCAATCCGGCACCCAGTAAGCGAGTTTCCTTGCCAATGGAAGCGAAAAACCAATTTTTTTCGAGCCGAAGCGAAGATTCTGAAAAATCGAAATCGCTGTTGTATCTCATAAATTTTACGTTATGGCTCAGCCGGTTGTCTTCTGTAGCCAATTCCCTGTCTCCAGAAAGCACAGCACCATTTGTTGCCTGCAAATAATAGCCGAGCAGATCGTCAATCGTGCCGTGTAACCGCAGACCAAGTGTGCCAAGAGCAACTGATAGATCTCCGCCTAAATCTGATTGTTTTACAAAAAAATCCAATGATGCAAGTGGTAAAAACCTAACTGAATTAACAGAATCAGCATAATAGTAAAAGTATTTTTCGTTGTTGCTAATAATACCCTTAAAAAAAATACTTCCCGAATCTGATTTGCTATCGATAAGCACATTTCGCTGGATATTATCTGACAGAAATTCGTCTTCAAATTCTTTCAAATATCTTAATTCGCTTTGGCTTAATCTATTCTCATATTTTCTTATTTTTTTTAATTGTTCGGCAATCACTTTCCTTGGCAAAGGCAGGTCTGAAGTAGAAAAATACGGTAAAATACCCATTGCCTCGTATCTTTCGAGAAAATGATAAACGGGATGAGACACAGGCAAGTTTTCAACTTGTGCGAAAAGCAAACTTGTCGAAAGAAACATTGCAAGATGTATATAAATCAGGCATTTTATCATCGCAGATATATCCAAACAATGACATTTAGAACAGCCGCTAAAGCTCCCAAGATTGAGGCAACAGCGGCATATTTTTGTATGGTTTCCATTCTGTCGGGAATTATTTCGTGTGGCACATAAACTTCATCGCCTGCTAATACAAAAATGTCATCGTCTCCTTCCACCCAAATTTTGTTTTTTCCTCTTATAATCCTTGCTCTATCTTCATCGGAACCGGTTGCGGCGCCACCGGCTTGCTCTATGTACCATTCAATTGTTTTGCCTTCTTGAAATTCGATATACCCAGGCTTGTTTACCTGACCCCAAACGAAAATATGTGTTGGTTTTGCAGGAATTACAATCAAATCGCCATCTTCGAGCAAAACATTGTCCTGAGGAGAGTCTTTTTCTATGGCTGCTTGGAAATCGGCAGAAACAACTGGTTCTTTCATTAGTATATCAATTTTTGTACGGATTGTGTCGAGTGGCTCTAAGTCGCTATATTGCATATAACTAAAAAAATCTTTGGTTTTGTCTTCTGTCTCAGGAAAATGTTTTCCATAGCGAATGATTTTAGCCAGAGGCAAGTAAGCTTTTTCTGTTAGACCACCGGCAGATTTGAGAATATCTTTAAGCCGCGTAACGCCTAATTGGATATTGTAAGAGCCAGGATTAGCCACTTCGCCGGCGATGGCAACAAACCCAATGTCAGATTGGCGAGGAGCTGCTATTTTTCCAACTATAATAATGCTTCCAGAGCTTAATTCATAATCTTGTCCATTTATTTCAAAGCCATTTGTTACATTTATTTTTGTTTTAAAATTTTTTTCAGGAATGAATAAAGTTATATTGCTAAGGTCTGCATCGGAAGCGGCTCCCAAAGCAAAGCGCAGCAGGTCGGAAACCATATCTCCCTGACGAAAAAGAATCTTGCAAGGGCGACGGACAGCTCCGTTTATTTCAATAAAAGAAAAGTTTTGAGGACGGAATGGCACTGTAATTACGTCTCCTTCTTGAAGATAAGGGTCAAATTCGACACTTGCTCGCGAGTATGCCTTTTGAATGTCTGCCGAGACGGTCGAGCCATCGGAGCGTAAAATATCAATATCTCTTGTTGAATAGATGATTTCTTCTGTTAAGCCGCTGTTTTGAGTGTTAAGCCATTTTTTGCGAATATCGTCTCTTTGCACTAGGATTCTGTGGGTCTGTTCTGCAGGAAGTTGCTGGCTTAGCTTGGTTTGGTTGGCACTTCTTATGGCTGTGGAAATCCTGAAAGTCGCCGGGAAAACATAAGTGCCGGGGAAACTGACGTCTCCTTCTATCGTAACTATGACATTTCTTGGTTTATAAAGTGTAACTGAGGCAATAGCATCGCGATTTTTTGCCTTGATGGCTTTTATTATCTCATTGCGGGCTGCGGCGAGGGTCATATTGCTAAGTGATATAATACCGACTCTTGGAATGATTACGGTATTTTCCGGGGTAACAACTATTGGACTTTGCTCTGGGAAAGATGTAAGATTTTGGAGCATAAGCACATCGCCTGGGCCAACTTTATAATAATTTGCATCGACAATATTGCCTAATACAGCCGATTCGCCTCCCAATAGTTCTTTCATTTCGCTCATACCGCTACTTTCGGAGCCGAGAACGCTTTGTTCCTGTAACGAAGTAATACCTTTAATTTGAGCTTTTAGCTGGCAAATACTAATAATTGACAATAATAGAAGCACTATTATTTTTATATTTTTCATAAGCTTCCTGTTGTTTTCCCATAATAATAAGAATAATCTACAAAATTAAGAAATAATTGTCAAAAATGAAGCCATTTCTTTTAATGATGGTTACTTCATAAATTTTTAAATTTACGATTAAAACGAAATGAGAATACAATAGAAATGATAGGGAGGAAAATGTGTATATTAATGATTAAAAAAAGATATAGGGCAAAATTACTTGATATTTAAATAATTTTTAGCGGCTGTGTGCGAGCCACCATAATCGCGCATTTTTAATAATTTTTGATAATACTCTTTAGCGAGTTTTTTGTTGTTTTTGTCTCTGTATATGCGTGCAATTTTTAAGGTTGCCAGCACATAAAAGCCTGATTCTTCATCATCGTCGGCTTCCAAGTATTCGCTTCCCTCCACAGATTTTAAAAAATACTTCAATGCGGCATCGTTTTCGTTTCTTCTTAGCAAGGCGTTACCGACATAATAGCAAGCCTCGCGCATTGTAAGGAAATCATAGCCTGTTTGCTTGCTGATACATCTTTTTACAATTTCCCGCCAGGTAGCTTCACTTTTCTCAATTTCTCCAGCGAGGACATAAGATCTGCCAAGATAGCGATGGAAATAAGGATTATTTGGATAGCGAGAGAACAATTTTTCGGTTGTTTGCACGGATAAATCTGCATTCTTTTCGAAATTATAATATATTTGAAGCAAGACAACTTCTGCCTCTGTTCCTGCATAGCGGGCATACTTGGCAGAAGCGTGCAACTGCAATCTGCCAATTACCTTGTCTCCTTTTGGAAGGAAAATCATCAAAGGTTTTAAAAAAGGATATTCCTCAGGCAAGGCGGCGGCAAAATAATTGTAAGATCCAGTACCGAGCATAATATCGTGGTTGCCGGGGGCTATTTGCTGGCATTTCATTAATATGTCGAAACCGCTTTTCCCATCGCTAATAGCATTGAGCCAGCTTCGCCTTGTAGCATAAAACCTGCCGCGATAGCCGTAAGCTCCACCCTTAAAAAAAAGATACTTTATGTCATAAGAATTTTTCTCCAATTGTTTATCACAAAGATTGATAACCCGTTGTATCTTTTCAAGAAAGAGCTTGTCGAAGCGCTCGGTGCGTCGATAAAGCGTTATTTTCCAATATTCGACCATCGCATCAAGAAAATATCCTGCCGGATGGTCGGGAAAGCTCTTTATAACTTCGTTAAAGCACTTTGACGCCTCGTCAAATTGGACATTATATATATAATCGGCCCCTTGTCGAAGCAAGGAATCGCCCTTTCCTTCCATTATTGCCCATTGCGAGCGGCTTTCTAATGAGCTTAATAATAGAGTAATTATAATAGTAGAAAATAGTTTTATACTTGATGTGAATTTCTTGCTAATCATAAATTCTTTTCCATAAGATTACCGATAACTCGATTATTGACGATTAAGCCTTAGTTTCCTTATAGTTTATTGTCTATTATTGCTTTCTTTATTTATAAATGCTTTGCTATTGACTATCCAAATATAAACAAGTAAAACAATAGTAACAATTAATCCTCCTTCCACTCCGAATGTCCCGCCATAAAGGATTCTTGACACATCATAATTTCGAAATATAAACAGATGGGAATCTATGTAGTTGCCGCTTAAAGGCAAGTCGAGAAGCAATACCTGAAAAAAATTCCAAAAAAAGTGGAATGAAATTGGCAGGATTAATGATTTTGTTTTTAGAAACATTATCGACAATAAAACTCCTGCAAGAAAAACATTGATTAAGGCAAGAACATCAATTCGCGAAATATCCAGATGAGCCAGTGAGAATAAAACGCTTATTAGAATTGTTGGCAGGCTTTCTCCAAATTTTTCTATTAATGATTGATAGATTACGCCGCGGAACAGCAGTTCTTCGAGTGCAGAAACTGTAAAAATCAAAACAAAAGCTCGCAGAAGTTTATCAAGAGTTAATGAATTATTTATACTTATATCAGTCCCAAAGATAAAGAACAATCCAAGAAATACAAGCATTGGCAGAAGACCTGAGGACAAGCCATATAGTATATTTCCAAGTAAGTTGCTGGTATTAAAAATGCTAAAAACAAAACTTCTTTTTTCAGAAGGGATGTATTCCAATGCTGCTTTTCGCATGTATTCCATAAAAAAGCTAAGAAGCAAAATAGACAGTAACAACAAAACGAGCAGCAAATCTGTCGATGACGAAACATCGGTAACTAGATGTAAAGCGCCAATGAGCATAAAAAAGAAAAGTGCTGCAGCCAAAAAGAATATTATTCTAAACCACCAATGAGAGAATAATTTTTTCATAAAGGTTTTTAGGTTCTTGTTGAAAAATATATCATAATTTATAAAAAAAGTGTTGTTTGTTTTTTCTATATTTTTTTTTTCGTAAATTATATTTGAAATCCATAAAAATTATAAGGTTAAATATTTATTCATTAAACGACGAAGGTATATGAAAGATAAGATTCAAAAAACTCTGCGCGATCAGGTAGCAATGAGATGGCTGGTGTTAGTGCTTGTTAGCGCCTTGATGTTTGCCACTTACTGGTTTCAGGATTTCTTCTCGGGGTTGAAAAACTTGGTTGAAACCGATTTGGGCTTTACGAGCGAGGAATTTGGCAGGATAATCGGTTTGACGACTATAGCTAATATGTTTGGTATGATAATCGTTGGAGGTATAATCCTCGACAAATGGGGTATTCGCCTTGCAGGCTTGGTTTTTGGGGGTTTGGCGACAGTTGGTGGCGCAATAACAGCACTTTCATCAAGTGGTTTTTTTGGTGAAGGGCTTACTTTTACGGGAATGATAATTGGCAGGATTCTGTTTGGTACTGGTCTGGAAGTAATATGCGTGGTAGTTACCCGTACAGTAATCAAATGGTTCAAGGGCTATGAGCTGGCGCTTGCTCTGGCAATCAACGTAGGGTTTGGGCGATTGGGGACGGCCCTGGGGACTGCTCTTTCGATAGATATCGCTGGTGGCTCGGCTTCCTCAGCTATTAGCTTTGCAGCTTCTTTGATTGGATTAGCACTCATTATGTTTGTTGTTTATATCGCGTTTGATATTAAAATCGACAATCAGTTAAAACAAATTGCCTCTGACAATAACGAAGAAAAGCCAGCAGATGAAGAATTTAAGTTTAGCGACTTGGCAAAGCTAGCTACAAATAAATCATTTATTTATATTGCCTTGCTATGTGTTGCCTTCTATTCGGCAGTTTTTCCTTTTATTATGTATGCGCCCGACATTCTTGTTAATAAATTTGGTTTTGCTTATGAATTGCCAGAAATTGGCGGCAATATTGTCCTTTTTGGCAGCAGTATGTTTGGTAATACAAGTGTTTATATTGTGTTTTTCTTGTTCGGTCTTTCGTTTTCGTTGATACCACCAAGAATGAAAACAATGACCGGCAAAATCGTTACTTATATTTTAGTCGTTGGTATTTTTGCTTCATACATAATAACATACAGCGACGTATTGAGTATTTGGCTCCGGAATGGACCAAAAACAGCTTCGCTCATTCCTCTTGGCACTATTTTATTTACTCCGATTTTTGGCAGTTATGTGGACAATAAAGGTAAAGCGGCATCTTTGATGATTCTTGGCGCTGCTTTGTTGATTTTCGCACATTTATCACTGTCTCTATCGCAAAGCACAATTCTTGCTTATTTGGGTTTGCTTTCGCTCGGAATTGCTTTTTCGCTTGTGCCGGCGGCAATGTGGCCCTCAGTGGCAAAGATTGTTCCTGAGAATCGACTTGGGACAGCTTATGCTTCGATGTTTACAGTGCAGAATTGGGGGCTTGGTTTATTTTTCTGGGGTATTGGTGCACTTCTCGATTTTGTGAACAAGGACAATCTTAAGTCAATACGCGCAGGCGAAATGACTTACGACTATACTATACCAATTTTTATATTGGTTGTTTGTGGTCTCGTGTCGGTTTTTCTTGCCTTCCAATTGAAAAAGGCAGATAAGAAACAGGACTATGGTTTGGAACTGCCAAATATTAAAAAATAAATGCTATCAATTTGGCTTTGGCAAAGTAAACGTAAAAGTAGAACCTTGATTTAAAACGCTTTTTACGCTTATTTTGCCATTATGTTTTTCGACAAACTCTTTGCAAAGGAGCAAGCCAAGTCCTGTGCCTTGCTCTTTTTCTGTTCCAGGGGTAGAATGTTTAACATCTATGCGAAACAGTTTTTCCATTACTTCTTCTTTCATTCCAACGCCTGTGTCTGTTACGTTAATCTCAATGGAATTGTCATCTTGAGCATTAGAAGAGTAAGTTATCTTACCACCCCGGACTGTATATTTTAATGCATTCGAGGTTAGATTGCGTAAAATGGTGTTCAACATATTGTTATCAGCAAAAACAATAATATCGTCATCGACATTGTTCTCAAGAGAAATATCCTTGTTGTTGGCAGTTGCTTTGAAAATTTTGGAAATGCGGTCGATTGCTTCCTGAAGGTTAATTTGCACAGGGGTAAATTCGATCCTACCCATTTGGGCACGCGACCATTCGAGCAAATTTTCAATTAGTTCGAATACTCGCTTTGCAGCTTTGTTCAAGCTTTCCCCAATTTGCACTATTTCTATTTTCTCCAACCGATCGAATTCGGTAGTTAATAGTTCAGATAAACCAAGAAAACCGCTGAATGGACCGCGCAAGTCGTGGGCAATAATAGAAAAAAACTTGTCCTTGTTTGCATTTGCTTGTTTTAACTCGTCCTGGGTTTGTTTTAATTCTTTGACATATTCGATAATAGAATCGCGAGCAAGCTTCAATTCGAGATGTGTTTTAACACGAATTGTGAGTTCAGTCGAGTTGAATGGTTTCGTAACATAATCGACGGCACCAATTTTCAAACCCTTGATGATGTCTGTTGTTTCTGATTTTCCAGTTAAAAAGATAACTGGGATATTAGCAGTATCCTCTTTTTCTTTTAAAATCTTACAAACCTCGAAGCCATCCATTTCTGGCATCATAATATCGAGCAATATCAAGTCGGGTTTGCTGGTTTTAATAACAGATAGCGCTTGCTTGCCATTTGAAGCGAATGAGATTTGATAGCCATAGTTGCTTAAAATGCTGCTAAGCACTTGAAGGTTCTTTGGGATATCATCGACGATTAGTATTAGTGGTTTTCTGGGAAGCTCTGTGAAACTGTTGTTCATAAATTCCAATTAAAATCTAAAAAACAATAATTTTTTAGACGAAAATGAAGCTATTTAGTTTGATTAATTATTACGAAATACGTGAAAAGAAAAAAAACATATTTTTTGCCATTTGTTTTGTACTTACTTCTTAATATGTTTTTCATATTGACTATTCAATTCATCGACAATATCAGGAAACTTAAGCAAGGTATATGGAAACCTATCAAAATCGAAAGATTTGGCTTCCTTGAAAAGCTTGTGTCCATATTGTTGCAGTTTGTTAATTTTATTGTCTTTGCCAATATTTTCCAAATTTTTTGCAAATAAAACAATATCATCAATGATAGCAGAATTGGATATATGCTCCCATTTAGCCATCATTTCACTGCTAAGAAATTCGAGTATTTCTTCAGTAATGAGATTATCGTCATCGAAAACTATCGGACTAGACATTTCGCTACCATCTTCAGAGACTTTTCTAGATGTAATATCTTTTATAAGAAATGTGCTAAGTGTATTAATCAAATCTTCCTTGGTAATGGGTTTTGTAACAAAAGCATCAAAAATCTTGCGTTTTTCATCATCATCTTTATCTTTGACAACTGCGGCAGTAAGGGCTAGTATTGGTATATCCATCTTTTCCTTGATGATTGCAGCGGTTTCATATCCATCAATGCCGGGCATTTTAATATCCATTAAAACTAAAGCAAACTTTCTTTTATCAACCATTTCTATGGCTTTATAACCAGAATCTGCCTCAAAACATTGCAAGGAAGTATCAGCCAGATAGCCCTTGATTAATTCTCGATTAGACATAACATCATCGACAATCAATACATTTGCCTCAAAAAAACTGACTTTTACAATATTGAGTGTGTCCTTGGTGAGATACTCGTCTTGAGATTTGGCAATTGCAACATCGAAAATACTAATTTTGAATGTAGAACCGACATTTTGTTTTGAAAATAAAGAAATCGAGCCTCCCATCATTTCCACAAGGCGTCTAGTGATAGTCAAACCCAAACCAGTGCCTCCATATTTTCTAATGCTTTGCCCAGATTGCTGATAGAAAGATTCGAATATTTGTTCTTGCTGATTCTCAGGAATACCTATACCACTATCCTCGACAAAAAATATCAGATCTATGCAATTGTCAATATTTTTTGATTTCTGGTGCTTGACGTTAATGTTTACAAAACCTTTTTCGGTAAATTTGATTGCATTGCCAATGAGATTAAATAGAATTTGTCGGATTCGCGTCTGATCAAGCAAGAGATTTTTGGGTATTGTTTCATCGATATAAAAACCGAATTTAATTCCTTTTTCTTCTGCTTTCAATGAAAATATACTTTTAAAATCTTCGAGAAAGTCTTTCAAACTGACTGGTTCGTAGATTAGCTCGATTCCGCCTGATTCTATCTTCGACAAGTCGAGAATGTCATTTATAATCGTTAGCAGATTCTTACCACTTGCTTGGATATGGTTAAGAAAGGTCTTATACTTATCGTCATCGATTTCCTCACTTAATATCTGAGAAAAACCGAGAATGGCATTCATCGGAGTTCTTATCTCGTGGCTCATATTCGCAAGGAATTCACTTTTCGAGTGTGCAGCTGCATCTGCTTGGGATTTTGCTTTTTGAAGTTCGAAGATGAGCGTTTCGAGTTGATTTGTTTTCTCTTCGAGTTCTAATTTGGCATATTCGAGATCTTGAGTATACCAAAGGAGTTTATCAGCCGATTTGACTCGTTCAGTAATATCATAAAAACTCCAAACTTTACCGCTTATTTGTCCTTTGCTTTTTCTAGCTTTTAACGACAGTTCGAGAATGGTCCCATTTTTCAAATTGACCATTATTAGTTCTTCATCGCAATCCTTTGAACTAATTTCCATCAGATTCTGTAAAAAACCATCGGAATCCATAACTTTTTTGGAAATCAGTTTTTGAAAATCAACTTGATTGATTCCGATTATTTCAGATTGATCAAATCCCCAGGAATCAAGAAACTGCTGGTTGTAACCAATAAGATTATTATCATTATCGAAGGCAATGACACTTTCGTTGATGGTTTCGAGAATTGCCTGGCTAAAGGATAGCGAATCTTCCAGCTTTTTTTCTGTTGCTTTTTTTTCTGTTATATCTTCTTTTACAGCCATGAAATTAGTTAAAACTTTATCGCTATTATAAACTGGGGAAATTGATGCAAACTCCCAGAAATACGTGCCATCTTTTCTTTTATTTATTAATTCGCCACTCCAAGTAGAACCGGATAGAATGGTTTGCCAGAGGTTTTCATAAGTCTTAATACCTACTTTACCTGATTTTAATACGCGCGGGTTCTTGCCAGCTGCCTCTTCGAATGTATAGCCAGTAATTTCAGTAAATTTTGGATTGACATATTCAATATTGCCTTTGGTGTCTGTAATAACGATCGAGGCAGAGCTCTGCTCAATAGCTCTTAAAAGCTTGATGTTTTCCTCGAGCGATTTTTTGCTAATGCTGATATCATAGCTTATAGCAATAAACTGTTGCTCTTTTGTTTCAAGGTCGATGAAAGGCACAATGGCAGTATCGAGCCACAATTCCTTACCATCTTTTCTGTTAATACAGATGTCGTTTCTCCAAATATTTCCTTTAAAGATTGTATCTCTCAAATTCTTATAATACTCTGGTTTATGTCTTTCCGAAAGGAAAAAGCTGTTTGTTTTGCCAATGATTTCCTCTTTGTTGTAGCCTGTTGCTTTACAAAAATTATCGTTAACATAAAAAATCACGTTATTTTTATCGAAAAATTCGACGATAACTGCTTCGTAGAGTGCTTTTTTGTGGAGTTCGAGCAATTGCACGTGCTTTTTCTGTCGTCTGCGTTCAAGGGCAGTGGCAATACTCAGGGAAAACGCTGTGAGAAACATTGCGTCGTTTTGGGAAAACTTTTCTTCAGCATATAATCTGTCAAAAGAGAGCATTCCCCAAAATTCTTCTTTGATGAAAATTGGTACGATAAGTATAGCGGTAATATTTGCTTGAGCGAAGATCGCTTGTGTTTGAGGTGGAAAATCCTTTACTAGTGAGTTTATTGTTTGTTTGTTTAGCAAATCATCTAAAAATTCTTCGTGATAAATTTTGTATGGAATAATCTGCAATTTTTCAGGGTCAAGCAACAATTCAGGCTGTTGTGCCCATTGATATTTTAAGCAGGTATGAATCTCACTATCAATGTGGGAGTTTTTAAAAATTGTAACTCGCTCTACAAGGCAAGCACAGCCAATTACCTTAAGTGCAGCTTGCAATCCTTCGTCGAAATCTTCAGATGTTAGCAGAATTGACGATGCTTTCGTTATGTTTTGTAGATAGTTAGATTCAACGTTGCCGAAATTGTTGAGTTTTGTGTTAATCATTTTTTTAAGAGACAATGTTTCGAATAGCCATTTATAAGATTTTTCAATGTACATTGTTAAAATAGCAATTAATAAATTTATATAATTTTTGACAATTAAAAAAAATAATTTTAGTTTTGATAAATAAATTTGATTAAGAAATTATTTTAGAATTAAAAAGCGGAGAAACTCAATGAAAATAGCTGTTACAGGCGGAGCAGGATTTATAGCATCACACGTAAGCGACGCATATATCAAAGCTGGGCACGAGGTAGTGGTGATAGACAACCTTTCTACAGGCAGTCGTGAGAATCTTAACCCAAAAGCGAAATTTATTGAAATTGACATAACAGACAACAAAATCAGGCAAATCTTCGAGCGAGAAAAATTTGAGGTTTTAAATCACCATGCTGCTCAGATGAATGTCCGCGTATCTGTTGATGACCCGATGTTTGATGCGCACACGAATATTATTGGTGGCTTGAATCTTTATCAATCAGCGCTTGCAACGGGAGTGAAAAAAATAGTTTTTTCATCGACTGGCGGTGCAATCTATGGCGAGCAAGATTATTTCCCTGCCGACGAAGAGCATCCGCTCCGTCCCTGTTCGCCTTATGGCATAGCAAAGCTCGCTAATGAAAAGTATCTTTATTATTATCGTGAAGTTTTTGGCTTGCAACACACTATTCTCAGATATGCCAACATATATGGACCTCGTCAGAATGCTTTTGGGGAGGCAGGCGTCGTAGCCATCTTCGCAAGTAAAATGCTCGCTGGCAAAGACCCAATAATCAATGGTGATGGCAAAAACACCCGCGATTATGTGTTTGTCGATGACGTTGTCAAGGCAAACCTTCTTGCAATAAAAGACGGTGTTTCAGGCATTTACAACGTTGCTACATCGAAAGAATACGATGTCAATTATGTTTTTAACAAGTTAAAAGAGTTTACCGGCTCGGATTGTACAGAAATACACGGTGAGGCAAAAAAAGGCGAGCAAAGGAGGAGCGTGTGCTCCTACAAAAAATTTGAATCTCAACATGGCTGGCAGCCGAATACCCAATTTGATGAGGGATTAAGAAGAACTGTTGAGTTTTTTAGAGGAAAGATGTAGATATTTTCATTTATGACATTAGCTTTTTAAATCTGATGGTTGCTCGAAATGAAACTTGTTTTTGTCGATTATTTAGTAATTATCCTTTATTTCTTCATCATTTTCTACATTGGCTTTTTTCTTTCCCAGAAAAAAAAGGGTATTACGAAAGGAGAAGAGGATTATTTATTAGCTGGCAGAAAGCTAACCCTGCCCTTGTTTGTTGGTACATTAGTAGCAACCTGGTATGGTTCTATTTTGGGCATTGGTGAATTTGTCTATCGAGGTGGGCTTGTCGCCTGGCTTTGTTTTTGCTTTCCATATTACATTGCGGCGGCTTTGTTTGCATATTTCATAGCTGGAAAAATAAGGAAAAGCAATTCATCGAGTATACCCGAGCAGATAGCACGGAAATATGGAGAAAAATCGGCGCTAACTGCCTCTGGCATTGTACTGATAATCACCATTCCCTCTTCTTATATTCTTATGCTTGGCGTTTTGCTGCAAATGTTTACCGGTTGGGATTTGTGGCTATGTATTTTGACGGGAGCCTTAGGTTCGCTTGTTTATTTGTACAAGGGAGGTTTTAAGGCAGATGTCCTGACAAATTCATTGCAGTTTGTGCTGATGTATCTCGGTTTTGCGGCATTGCTTGCCTTTTCGATAATGAAATTTGGATTCCCCGGCGAGGCATTGTTTTCCAAACCGGAAATGTTTCCTGAGAACCATTTGAAAATTTTTGGAGGCTATTCCTGGCAGATAATTGCAGTGTGGTTTGTTATTGCCCTGCAAACATTTATCGATCCGAGCTTCTATCAGCGTTGCGCCGCTGCAAAAACACCGAAAATTGCGCAGAGGGGCATTTTTGTTTCGGTGCTATGCTGGATGATTTTTGATATGATGACCATTCAAACAGCACTTTATGCCAGAGCATATTTTCCTATAAATAATCCACTTATGGCTTATCCTGTTCTGAGCGATGCCATTTTGCCACCGCTGTGGAAAGGTATTTTCGTAACGGCGTTGCTTGCAACGGTGATGTCCACATTGTCGAGTTATGCTTTTTTAAGCGGGACAACGATAGGCAATGATATTATCCCTAATATCTTGATTGCAGGAAAGAAGGACAAGGGAAGTTACGTTTTTAAGAATAGAAACAAATGGAATATCGAAACATATAGCAAGATTGGCTTGGTTGTTAGCTCGGCTATTGCTGTGTTAATGGCTATCGCTCTGCCTTCTGCCGTCGATTTGATTTATAAAACTTCGTCTGTTGCTGTGCCTGGGTTGCTTTTACCTTTGTTGTTTACATATAGTAAAAAATTTAAAATGAAAAATGCTTTTATTATTATGCTCTTGTCTTCGTCTTGTGCATTGATTTGGACAATTTTATCGATAATTGCGCAAGATAATCATTTTTTTATGAGTGAATTATTTAAAAAATACGAGGCAATGCTTGTGGGATTGCTGATTTCTGTGGTTTTGAGTATCTTTAATATTAAAAAAGTGGCTTGAGAAAACAGGGCTATCCGCTGAAACTTCAAGATTAAATAAGATAATAAGAAGATATATAAATTATGAAGAAAATTTATAAAGAATTAAGTTACCCATCGAATTTATTGAGTGTTTTTCGATTGTTGCTTACTGTGCCAATGGCGTATTTTTTAGTAAACGATAAGGTGAGCTGGGTAATTACTTGTTTTATAATTGCTTATATTACTGATTTATTAGACGGCTGGTTGGCGAGAAAGCTTAATCAAATTACTGAAACAGGCAAAATTATCGATCCCATTGCAGATAAATTTTTTATTGGCGCAGCAGCTCTTATATTAATAATCAATGGCACAGCCCCGCTATGGTTTGGCATAACAGTAGTTGCCCGCGACCTGATAATCCTTGCAGGTGGCTTATTTGCCGCTAAAAAACTTGGCTACGTGATCCCGTCTAATTATACAGGAAAAGTAACAGTAGTTATTATAGCAATAAGTTTCGTTGGACTGTTTTTGAAAATTGATTTAATCAATCCTTATGGATTAATTATCGCCACTTTAGCTATTATTCTATCACTAATTGTTTATGCAGTGAGTATGGTAAAAAAGCTGAAATATCAATTAGTTAATAAAGATAATACTCAAAACAACAGAAATTGAAAGCAATAAATCAGTGAGAAGCACTACGCTAATGTTAACACCCATAGCTTGAATGATCTTAGGTATATCATTGTAATGCTTCAGTGCCGAGCTTCCTGCTTTTATTGCGAGTGGAATTGATAGCAAGCCAACAAGAGCAAAATAACTGCTATTACCTGTCAAAGGTATAATAATAATGGAAAGATAGACGAGCAACAATCCAAAGCAATAGACGTATGCCGACCTTTTTTTCCCAAAGAATATAACAAGATGGAATCGCCCGCCTTTTTTGTCAGCATCCATATCTGGAAACTCGTTCAAGAAAAGCAAAAGAGCAGTTAAAATCCCGGGAGCTATCGAAAAGAGAATTACATTTGTTGGCAGAAGCTCTGATATTGCCATATCAGGTTTTGCAGTCAAACCAATATAAGTTCCAAGCACAACGAATGTGCCTAAAGTTAGCCCGGCAAAAAACTCGCCGAGAAGAATTTTTGCCAGACCATCGGTATAGACAACTATGGTTATTGCTCCAATGGAGATTAAAACAATAAGGAACCAATGGGCTGTTATCACAAAATAAATCCCAATGGCAAGGGCGGCAACGAGCGTACCGATGGCAGCTGCCAAGACAGAACGGGGAGACGTATGCCCGGCGATCATCATCCCACTTCCGCCGCTGAA
>CAYVTD010000003.1:89453-113365 GCA_964454445.1 uncultured Hyphomicrobiales bacterium | reverse complement strand
TTTTATTTATACTTCTTTACAAAACGTTCAATCAACTCAAACGATACTTTAAGTGATATCTAATCAGGTAAAATAACAATTCTAAAGTGATTGCTACCCGGGTTCTGTCCAAAACCAGAGCCAGGAACTACTACCACCCCAGTTTCTTTAATCAACTCTGCAACAAAACGGCTATCGTCTTTCACATCAATTGACGGGAACATATAAAATGCACCCTGAGGCTTTACTATTGATATTCCCTGTATCTTAGACAGCATCTCAATTGATAAATCGCGTCTTTTTTGCAATGTTGCCACTAAACTTTTCAAATGCGATTGGTCACCTTGCAAAGCAACAGGTATTGCGTATTGCTCCGGATGGTTGGCACAAACGCGTGCACGAAGTATCCTATTGACAGCTTCGAGGAAATCGTTCATTATATCCTTTTTACCGCTTGCCACACCCCAGCCTATTCTAAAACCGGGGACAACATAGTTTTTCGACATTCCGGAGAAAGTAACAGCAGGTAAATCCTCATAAAGCGAGGCAATGGCTATGTGTTTTCTGTCATCAAAAATAAGCTTGTCATAAATTTCATCAGAAATAATCAAAAGATTTCTTTCCATTGCCAGCTTTGCAAGCTCATCGAGTGTTTCGCGATCGCATACCGAACCTGTTGGGTTGTTGGGATTTATCAAAACAATTGCTTTTGTTCGCGAATTGATTTTTCTGCGTATATCGTCAATATCGGGTTGCCAGCCATTGCTTTCGTCGAGATAATAGGGATTCGGCTCGAGTTCGAGCTTTGCCTGCACGGCAGTATAGAGTGGATAACCAGGCGTGGGCATCAAAAAATTGTCCCCTTTGTTTAAAATGGCACTAAGGCATATTTCGATAGCCTCGCTTGCACCAGTTGTTACGAATGTATCAAGGATATTTTTAATGCCTTTTTTGCGGGCATCTTCGTTGATTGCATCAATTGCAGAAGGAACGCCTGACGAGGGTGAATAGCCGTTCTTATTGTCGAGCATTGCCTTGTATGTGGCTTCGATTATGTGCGAAGGTGTGACGTGGTCGTAGGCATTTGGATCGCCAATGTTTAAATAAAGCATTTCTTTGCCTGTTTTGCGCACCTGCTCTGCCATAATGATAATATCGCGGATAGCATATTGAATATTAATAGTTCTGTCCGCCGGTTTAAACGGTTTCATTTCCATTTTTTTTACCTTTTTTAATATATTTTAAAAAGCAACAGATTTACAAAGCAAAAATACTGAAAAAAAAGATATTTGGGAAATATACAATAACTTTTAGCTCTACTGTGTTTTAAAAGTTACATTGGGTCGAATATCCTAAAATTTTTCAAAAAAAAATTCGTCAATTTATAATGAAAATTGCTTATAAAAACAGTTAATCAGGTTTAATGAATAATGTTTGATTTAGAGAATATTGATTATTTATATGCCTTGTGGCTATTGCCTTTTTTTATTGTCGTTTATATATTAATTAGACGGGCTCGAAAACAATCACTTGAGAAATACGGGGAATCGCATCTTGTCGAGCGCCTTATGCCTGATGTTTCGCCATACAAACCTTTTATCAAATTCGCATTGGCTATGGCAGCGCTATTTTTTCTGATTGGAGGCATTGTAAACCCATTGGTAGGCACAAAATTAGAAGAAGTCAAGCGCAAAGGAGTCGATGTTATGATAGCCCTCGATGTCTCAAACAGTATGCTTGCCGACGATATCAAACCTGACCGCCTCGACCGTGCCAAACAAATGGTAAACAATCTTGTCGATAAGCTGCAAAACGACAGAATCGGACTCGTGGTATTCGCCGGCGAATCTTTCTTGCAACTGCCTTTAACAACAGATTATGCCGCCGCCAAGCTCTTTTTAAGCAATGTTTCGACTGATATGATACCCACACAAGGCACTGCCATCGGCTCTGCAATTGATCTGGCAAGAAAATCTTTTACCGATGAAGAAAAAAAGCATAAAGTGATAATAATTATAACCGACGGCGAAAATCACGAAGACGATGCCCTTAGCGCCGCCTCTGAAGCCGCTGATAAAGGTATTATTATTCACACTATCGGAATGGGTACTACCAAAGGAGGACCGATTCCCGTCAAAGGTGGTAGTGAATACAAAAGAGACAGAGACGGTAACATCATTTTTACAAAACTCGACCCTGCAATGCTCGAACAAATTGCCTCCGCTGGAAATGGTGAATTTGTTCGCTCCGCTAACACCGACGCTGACCTTACCAAACTCGTCGAGAATATCGAAAAAATGGAAAAACGTGAAATTTCTTCTAAAATGTTCACTGACTACGAAAGCAGATTCCAATATCTGCTCGTGCCAGCTCTTGTGCTACTAGTCATCGAATTGCTTGTGAATCACAAAAAAAGCAAGCTATTGCAATCGTTGAATTTATTCGGAGCTAAAGAATGAAAATATATCAAAAAAAAATCATAAATTCTTTTTCATCAACTCTTTCTTTCCTTATTTGCTTATTTCTATTTAGTCAAGTTGCTTTTGCACAATCCGACAAGAAGTTGATACGAGAAGGTAATGAATTATATAAAAATAAAAAATATAGCGAAGCAGAAGTGAAATATCGAAAATCGCTCCAAGAGAATCATAACAATACAAAAGCTAATTACAATCTTGGCACTTCATTGTACAAGCAAGGTAATTATGACAAAGCCGCCGAAGAATTTCAATCATACATTAACAAAGATAACGACAAGGACAAGATAGCCCGCGCTTACCATAACCTTGGCAACTCTTATTTGCAAAACAAAAAGTATGCTGAAGGTATCGAAGCTTACAAACAGGCATTAAAACATAATCCTGTCGATATGGACACTAAATACAATCTTGCTTATGCCCAGCAAATGCTTCGACAACAACAACAGCAACAACAAAATAATAAAGACAAAAAAAATCAGGACAAACAAGACCAAAATAAAGACAAACAAGACCAAAATAAAGACAAACAAGACCAAAATAAAGACAAGCAAGACCAAAATAAAGACAAACAAGACCAAAATAAAGACAAACAAAATCAAAACGAACAACAACAAAAGCAAAAAGAACAAAAAATCTCGAAAGAAGATGCCGAACGACTATTACAAGCACTTCAAAACGACGAGAAAGAATTGCAAAAAAAACTTAAACGATTGAAGCCATCAAGCATAAAAACAGAAAAAAACTGGTAAATTTATAGATTTAACTCCGTTATGAAAAAGTATTTTCAAAAAATTTCCGCTGGATTGTTTTTTCTTTTAGCAATACCAATTTTGCTATCAACAATAACAATAAGCTTAAAAGCCCAGCAGTTTTCAGCTACTGTCTCCAAAAATAATGTTACTCAAGGCGAACGTTTTCAAATAACATTTACTCTTGAAAATGCTGAAGGCTCAGGGTTTAAAGCTCCGGATTTTCGTGGATTCAGTGTTTTGATGGGACCAAGCACCTCTCAACAAATGAGCTTTGTCAATGGTCAGATGTCCCGCTCAATAGGTTATTCTTTTGTGCTTCAAGCAGGTAATCCGGGAGATTATACCATCGGCTCAGCTTCAATTAACGCAGGCGGCAAGACTTTGCAGACCAAACCAATCACAATAAAAGTCCTTAAAGGAGATCAGGGTGCTTCTGCTCAATCTCAACAAGATAGTCAGAAATCATTAGACCAGCAAGCACAAGATATACTCCGACAAAACATTTTTTTGAAGGTTTTCGTTAGCAAAAAGCAAGTATATTGGGGCGAATATCTGCTCGCTACTTATAAGATTTATTATAATCGAGAACTTGCAATAGTAAACAATCGATTGAGCGAATTGCCGACATTCCAAGGTTTCTGGTCGCAAGAACTCGAAATGCAAGGACAAAATCCTGAGCAGGAAATTGTCAATGGCAAGCCCTACAGCGTGGTAACCCTAAAAAAATATGTCCTTATACCACAACAATCTGGACAGCTTAAAGTCGACGATTTGCAATGGGAATTTACTGTTCGCTTGCAAGTGGTAGATCCCAACAGACGCCGCCACAGCATTTTTGATGATTTCTTCGACGACCCTTTTTTTGGAAGAAACAACTCTCGTGATTTCAGCTATAAGGCAAAAACAGGAACCGAAACTGTAACCGTCAAACCACTCCCCGACAATGCCCCAGCAAGCTTTAACGGTGCCGTTGGCAACTTATCGATGGAAGCTTGGGTAGATAAAAAACAAGCGACGACAAACGATCCAATTACGTTAAAAGCAAAGATTTCGGGCAACGGCAATATGAAGCTCGTCAACGAATTAAATCTTAATTTCCCACCAGATTTCGAAAAATTCGAACCGAAAGTTGCCGACAATTTAAGTATAGGTGCAGGAGGAATTAGTGGTAATAAAGTGTTTGAATATTTGCTTTTACCAAAAAATCCTGGTCATTTCAGAATCGATCCAGTCGAGTTCACTTATTTTGATCTCAGCAAAAAAGCATATATTACATTAAAATCGAATGAATTCAATGTTAGTGTTACAAAAGGTGAAGGCGAGGCTTTCACTGGGATTTCAGGCGTTTCTAAAGAACAAATCAAACTGCTTGGCAAAGATATTCGATTCATTAAAACAGATACAAAACTTAACAAATTAAGCGGGATTTTCTATGGCTCACCTATTTATATCGGCTTGAATATTGCCCCATTTTTGCTTTTTATTTTGCTCTTTTTATATCTTAAGAAATCTAAAAAGCTCCGGGCTGATACGAGCTTGTTGCGCAATCGCAAAGCCACGAAAATTGCAAAAAAACGCTTGTCTATTGCAGACTCGTTTTTGAAAAAGAATGATAAGGAAAAATACTTCGAAGAGCTTTCAAAAGCGCTTTGGGGCTATCTTTCCGATAAACTAAGCATTCCCTATTCTGATTTAACTAGCGATGCTGCCTCTGCTTTGTTGCTTAGTCGCGGAGTAAGTCAGGAAGATACCTCTGCTATTTTTGAAATGCTCGACAAGTGTGAGTTCGCTCGCTTTGCACCTGATAACCAACAAAATGAAATGCAACATACTTACGGCGATGCTATGAAGATTATTATGGATTTGGAGGCTAAGCTAAGATGAGAACTAAGACATTGATATTATTAGCTTTTTTTCTTGTTTCATACCTGAATGTATTCTCTGACGAAACAACTGACAAGTTCACAAAGGCAAACTCTTTATATCGTGCAGGTGATTATAAAGCCGCCGCAGAATTATATGAGAGAATCACCGAAACCGGCTATTCCTCGAAAGAACTCTATTACAATCTCGGTAACTCTTATTTCAAGCTGAAAATGATCCCAAACTCAATCTTGAATTACGAGCGGGCCCACCGAATCGACCCAAACGACGAAGATATAAACATCAATTTGCAAATAGCCAATATGCAAATTGTTGATAAAATTGAACCTGTTCCGAGAATTTTCTTCGAGGAGTGGTTCGACGGTTTCCTCGAAGCAATTCCATCTGATACTTTCGCTTACGTATCATTTATTTCTTTGTGGTTGGGCTTGGGATTCACCTTACTTTACATTTTCGCTTATCATATTTCATTGAAAAAAGGAGCTTTCGGCGCCGGCGCTATTCTTTTATTAGTATTTCTTATTACCTTGTTTCTTTCGCATATCGACATCAATCGCGAATTATCCGAAAAAGACGCAATTATCTTTTCTCCAAGTGTTTACATCAAAAGCTCTCCTGATGTGCAAGCCACTGATTTATTCATTTTGCACGAAGGCACAAAAGTCAGAAAATTAGACGAGGTCGATGAATGGGTTAAAATAAAAATCCCTGATGGAAAAGTGGGCTGGATGCCGATAAAAGCTGCTATTACAATATAATTTGAATATTTTTTTCTTAGTCGTCATCAATACTAAGTACGGCAAGAAAGGCTTCCTGTGGAACATCTACTCTACCGATTTGTTTCATACGTTTTTTGCCTTCTTTTTGCTTTTCTAATAGTTTTCTTTTGCGGGTAATGTCGCCACCATAGCATTTAGCAGTAACATTTTTACCAACAGATTTAACAGTAGTTCTTGAAATTATCTTCGAGCCAATAGCCGCTTGTATTGCCACCTCAAACATTTGCCTTGGTATAAGCTCTTTCAATTTCGAGCAAAGTTTTCTGCCCCAATCGTAAGATTTCGAGCGATGAACTATCGAACTAAGTGCATCGACAACTTCACCATTCAACATAATATCCAATTTAACTAAGTCTTCTTTTCGATAATCCAAAAATTCATAATCCAACGAGGCATAGCCTCTTGAAACAGATTTCAACTTGTCATAAAAATCAAAAATAACCTCGGAAAGCGGTATTTCATATTGCAAATCGACTCTTGTAGGCGAAAGATAAATTGTGTTTTTAATTATCGCTCTTCTATCAAGACATAATTTCATTATATTGCCGAGGAACTCGTCAGGTGTAATGATCTCAATTTTAATATATGGCTCTTGAATCTCGTCTATTTCACCTGGCGAAGGCAATTGTGCCGGATTGTCAATAAAAAACGGCTCGCCGTGGCTGGGAACTATCCTGTATTCTACGTTTGGAACGGTATTTACAATATTTTGATCAAATTCCCGCTCGAGACGCTCCCGCACTATTTCCATGTGTAAAAGACCAAGGAAACCGCATCGAAAGCCAAAGCCAAGTGCATTTGAGGTTTCAGGAACAAAAGATATTGCTGAATCATTGAGCACCAGCTTTGAAAGCGAATCTCTCAGCGATTCGAAATCATCAGATGAAGAAGGATATATTCCGCTAAAAACCATCGGCTTGACATCGCGAAAACCTTCGATGGCGGCATCACATTTTCTATTTTTATGGGTGATGGTATCGCCTACTTTTACGTCGTGAAGATCGCGAATATTTGACATAATATATCCGACATTACCAGCTGTAAGCTCTTTTGTCCTATGGCGTTTCATGTGCAATAAGCCCACTTCTTCGACTTCATGCACATTGTTTGTTCTCATAAAATGAATTAAATCTTTTTCCCTGACAGTACCGTCAAAAATACGAACATTGACCACCACCCCACGATAAGAATCATAAATGGAATCATAAATCAATGCGCGTAGCGGAGCATCAGGATCACCCTTCGGAGCTGGTATTCGCTCGACAATCGCATCTAAAACCTCCTTTATTCCCAAGCCACCTTTAGCAGAAACAAGCAACATATCGCTTTCGTTGCAACCAATCAAATCTATTATTTGTTGCTTTACGCTTTCCAAAGTTGTTTGAGCGCTCGGCAGATCGATTTTGTTGATAACGGGAATTATTTCTAGGTCATTTTCAACAGCTAAATATAGATTACTAACGGTTTGCGCTTCAACTCCTTGCGTGGCATCAACTACCAACAAAGCACCCTCGCAAGCAGCAAGCGAACGGGACACCTCATATTGAAAATCAACATGACCGGGCGTATCAATGAGATTAAGTGTATATTGTTCACCATCTTTATATGTATAATCCATTTGGATAGCGTGCAATTTAATAGTAATACCCCGCTCTTGCTCCAATGGATTATTGTCAAGTATCTGGTTCGTCGTCATTTCGCGCTGTGTAACCCTGCCTGTTTTTTCAAGCAGGCGGTCGGCAAGCGTCGATTTACCGTGGTCAATATGCGCTATTATGCAGAAATTTCTAAAATTTTTCATAACTTATTCATTATTTGCAAAATACAAACTTGTAAGTTACGAAAATCGTTACTCATATCCAATTAAAATGGTTCGTTAAGTAATCTTTACAGTACTAATGTCTTCTCGCTCATACTTTCCAAAGTATGCACTACTTTTGCAAGCATCTGTCCGGCAATCATTCCATCTATAACACGATGATCGTAAGTAATAGACGCATACATCATATCGCGTATAACGATGACTTCATTGCCTTCGTATTGCTTCACGACAGGGCGTCTTTTTATCGCGCCAACACCGATAATGGCACATTGCGGCTGATTAATTATCGGCGTTCCAAATAATGTGCCGAAAGTGCCAACATTTGTGAGCGAGATAGTGCCGCCTTGTATTTCGTCGGGGTGTAATTTTTTATTCCTAGCTCGGTAGGCAAGATCGTCAATGGCTCTTGCAAGTCCAACCAAACTCAAGTCATCGGCATCTTTCACAACGGGAACTATCAAATTGCCATCTTCGAGCGCCGTAGCAATGCCAACATTTATGCGCTTGTGCTGAATGATATTAGTGCCGTCCACGCTGATATTCACTCTTGGAAATGCTTTTACACCTTCGACCACTGCCATTGTAAAAAATGGAGTTAATGTCAGTTTAAAACCCTTTTCCTTAAGAAAACTATCTTTATTAGCATTTCTAAAACGAACGATACCTGTAACATCAGCTTCGGCAACACTTGTTACGTGGGCTGAAGTACGCTTGGAATAGACCATATGCTCGGCAATAAGCTGTCGGATACGATCCATTGGGATAATTTCGTCGTCGGGACCGATCTGAATGCTTTGTTTCCTTTCGGCTACGGGCTTTTCTTCGCGAACCGAGACTGCTCTGGTTTCCTGCTTCACAACCGCTTTTGTTTTTTGTCTGTTTTCGAGATAATTCAATAGATCTTGCTTATTAACCCGACCATCTATACCGCTGCCTTTAATTTTATCTAATTCTTCAATGCTAACTCCTTCGGCTGCGGCAATAGAACGAACAAGCGGAGAATAAAACCTGTCGCTGCTTGCTTTTAGCAATTCAGAGCTTTCCGATATATTAGCAGTGCCAGTATCTTGAACAGAATTTTTAACAGCTTCTGTTGGCTCTTGCTTTTTAACTTTTTGTATAACCCCGCCGCCAGTTGCAATTCTTGCAACGACTTGCCCGACTTCAACAGTGATACCCTCGCCAACAAGTATTTCTGCAAGCACTCCGGCAACTGATGATGGAACTTCGGTATCGACCTTGTCGGTGGATATTTCAAAAATCATCTCGTCGCGCTCAATCTTATCGCCGACTTTTTTAAGCCATTTGGTTATAGTTCCTTCCTGCAAAGACTCGCCCATTTTGGGCATAACAACATCGACAGTGTCGCCACCCGTAACTATTGTCTCTTCGATTTCTGGCTCGGGCTGTTTGACTGTTTCTACAACTGGCTTTGGCTCAGCAGTTGCAACAGGTTTAGCTTCCGATTGTGGTTTTTCAACAGGTTTTTCAGGAGTAGCGGCAACCTGCTCTGTTTCAATTATTGCAATATCAACACCTATCTCCACCGTTTCGCCTTCTTCGACAAGAATTGCCTTTAAATATCCCTCTGTTGGAGAAGGGATTTCAGTATCAACCTTATCTGTGGAAATCTCGAGAATCATCTCGTCGCGTTCAATTTTATCACCCGGCTTTTTGAGCCATTTTGTTATAGTTCCCTCTTGTAAGGATTCGCCCATTTTGGGCATTTGCATTCTTATTTCCATTTTGTTCTCCGTTCTTACTATTTATATTTATTATTAATTGCATATTAAATTGCTAAGATAGCAAAAATCATTCTTTTTAACAAATATTTGAAGATGATTATTAATAATTTGTTGCTTATTCATTGTTTTATAGTTATTTAATTATTGTTTGAAAAAAATACTATTGAAATTATTCTTTACTTTCAACCAGCCTAAAACTTTCCGAAGGTTTCAAACCTTCGGAAGGTATTTAAAAAACATTTATATTTCCATACAATTATTATCCTTAAGCAAATATGTTTTTCCGGATTTATTGCAATATGCTTTTCCGTTTTCGTCGAAAACAAGGCGATTCCCTGCTTCGCTATACCAACCAATTGTTTTAGTGGGCACGCCTGCAACAAGTGCAAAATCAGGCACGTCTTTGGTAACTACCGCACCGGCTGCAACAAAGGCATGCTTGCCTACAGTTGTGCCACATACTATTGTAGCATTTGCACCAATAGATGCCCCCGTTTTTACAAGTGTTTTAGCGTAAAACTCCGCGCCTCGTTGTGGATATTTACAACGTGGATTGAGAATATTCGTGAAAACCATCGAAGGACCACAGAAGACATAATCCTCGAGTTCCACGCCTTCGTAGATTGACACATTATTCTGAATTTTGCAGAAATTGCCAATTTTTACATTATTACCAACATTGACGTTCTGACCAAGCGAGCAGTTTTTTCCAATACTCGAGCCAGATTGGATATGACAAAAATGCCATATTTTTGTTCCTTCACCTATATGGCATCCATCATCAACATAAGAAGACTCGTGAACAAAATAATTCATTAATTTTCCAATTTATTAGAAAAAATGATTTATAATAATAGCAATATCAATTTCAAAGTTTAGAAACGCTAATTTTTGCATTGCGAATACCATAGACGAGCTCGATAGACGGGCGAGCGGCTTCCAAACCAAAGCCACCCCCAGATAATATATCTTGATAAACCAATGTATGCAAATCAGTAAAACCGCCGGTAAACTCTATTTCTTTATCATCATAAGTGATTGATCTGTAAGTTGTCATTTTTTTATCTATTGCCGATTGCGGCAAATCTCGACTGTCAATAGAGAGGAACCAACTAACATTTGCATTTTCGAGTTCGATAAAACCGCTCATCTTGTCCGGTTCTTTTACAAAAACCTTATAATTCTGCACTGCTCCGAAAATCCATATAAGCATATCGAAAAAATGAATACCGATGTTGCTTGCTATTCCTCCGGAACGCTCTTCATTGCCTTTCCAAGAATAACGATACCAAGGTCCACGAGAAGTAATATATTTGAGATTTATATTATATTTCTTGTCTCTTGGCTTGCTTTCTATTTCTTTTTTCAAATCCAAAATAGCTGGATGTACACGCAGTTGCAAGACATTATAAATTTTCTTGCCTGTATCCTGTTGTAATTCTTCTAGAGCATCAATATTCGATGGCTTTAGCACGAGCGGTTTTTCGCAAATAGCGTCGGCACCAAGCCTTAGAGCCAGCCGTATGTGAGCATCGTGAAGATAATTTGGCGAGCAAATGCTAAGATAGTCTATTTTATCTTGCTGTTGATAGCGGCGCATTTTTTCCAAATGCCTGTCGAAACGCTCAATTTCAGTAAAAAACGAACAATCCGGGAAATATCTATCTAACACTCCTACTGAATCGTGAGGATCCACAGCCGCTACAAGGCGACATCCATTCTCCTTTATTGCTTGCAAATGGCGAGGAGCGATATAACCGGCAGCGCCTGTTAATGCAAAATTCTTTTTATCTGCTTCCATAAACTCTTATAAACTCTCGATGCTTGCTTTAAGTAACTCACGAACTTCAGAAGCCACCTTGCCAAGCGTCTCATTCTCCACTGCCTTCATCGACTCAATCGGGTCTATTGCAGCAACCTCTATTTTCCCATCTTCGAGTTCCTGGACTATCACATTGCAGGGCAACATTGTGCCAATCTTATCTTCTGCTGTAAATGCCTTAAACGCAAAGTTGGGATTGCAAGCGCCGAGGATTCGGTAATTGCGAAATTCAACATCAAGTTTCATTTTAAATGTTTGCTTTACATCTATTTCCGTTAAAATACCAAAACCACGTTGCTTAAGTTGTTCTGTAATTTGTTTTATTGCATCATCGAAGCTTGTATCGAGTTTTTTGTTGAAATAATATACACTCATAATAAATCTCCAAAAAATAAATAAATATTCTTACTTAAGTCGATTTAACCCTCTTTTCATTTTAAAAACTCATTTTTTGGATTACATCAAAATAGAAATAAGCCCATTTTTCTAAAATTTTTCTTTCTGTTTTTAGTCTTTATAATGTTAAATAATTAATGGATTTTATAAAAATAATGCCAAAAAATTTATTATTTATATTTTTAATAATTTTATTTTCATCTTTACGCTTAACTGCCACAGATAAGGAGAATCAATGCAAAATTCGCTTGCCAAACACAGTCAATCGTTATCAAAACATTGTTACTCCAGTGATTAGCCCCGATGGTTCAATCCTTTTTTTCGATAGGAAATGGCATCCGAACAATCTCAACGGATTAAAAGACGAAGACGATGTTTGGTTTTCAACAAAATCGCCTCTTGGCACTTGGATCGAAGCTGAAAATGCAGGTCTGCCAATAAATTCCGCCGAATCCGATGTTCTTTTTTCAATATCACCTTGCGGCAATTCGGCACTGTTTTATTCTTCCCGACATGGTGGTTCATTTTTTACTCTTAAGACAAGAACAGGCACATCTCACCCATCAGGAACAAGTAAAACTGATTGGACTTTCGACGAATTGATTAACATTGACAGTTTCTATAACAAATCAGGTAATTTCTTCGGCAATTTATCTGCCGATTCTCGCTATTTAATAACTGCACTCGAAAGAAATGACAGTTATGGTGGGCTTGACCTCTACGTTTCGACTAAAATAAACAACAACCACTATTCCGAGCCAAAAAATCTTGGCAACATAATCAACAACAAAGCCCGACAAGTTTCTCCCTTTTTGGCTTACGACGGCAAAACTCTTTATTTTGCAAGCGATTGCGCTAGTGGTAATCTCGATCTATATTTTTCAAGACGTTTGGATAGCACTTGGACTAATTGGAGCAAACCAGAAAAATTAGGCAATGATATCAATACAGAATTCGATGATTCGAGCATTTATTTAAATTTAACAGGCGATTCGGCTTATATTGTTTCTTCAGATACAATTTCCAGATTGCCAGGGATTTATCTCGTTTGCTTGCGAGAAAATGCACGTCCTTTGCCATATACCATTGTAAGCGGCAAAATTATCGTAGTTAATAATAACGACACTTCTTACAATAATAATGCTACAATCAACATTAGTTTTTCTGATGGTTATGACCAAAAGATTGAAGTTAACAAGCGTAACGGGCTTTTTACATTTATCGTTCCAAATGGCCAGGAAGCTGTTTTTTCCGCTGAGAGTGGAGGAATGTTTTCCGAAAAAAAAGCTATCTCATCAAAAAAATTAGAAAAAACCATATATATATATACAGATGTTATTTTTGATACAAAAGTTGAAAATCTAAGCTTTCTCTCTGTTTTTTTCAACACTGCGAGCTATGAATTGTCTAACAAAGATATTAATTTATTACAAATTACAGCCAAACAGTATTTATCAGCTAGAAGTAATGGCAATCTTCTAATTAGTGGCTTTGCCGATATCCGTGGCACTGACGAATATAATCTCGAACTCTCCCGCTTACGTGCTGAGGCAGTCAAATCGATACTTACTGATAGTGGCATTGATCCCGAAAAGATCAAAATTGAAGCGAAAGGAAAAAGTGAACAAATTTCTTCGTTTCTTCAAAAAAACAGACGGGTGGATATTCGAATAATTGACTAAACTATTGCTATTCTATGATTTAAATCTTAAATAATCAATACGAGCCATTCATCGACGAAGGCACAATGATAATGTAATCCGCTTTTTTCATATCCTCGTCGCTTATCTCGTCAATATTGTCCTTTTCTATTGTCGTTATTGTTAAAATCTTTTTCTGTGGTTTAGCTTTTTTAATAAACCAAACAATCCCTTCGTAATTATCAGAATGGTATGCCCCGTTTAGATGAAGGAAAATTCCGTTTGATGGCAAGTTCTTAATAATAAAATGTGCCATCGTTGCATCTTTTATCGCCTGAGCTTGCTTGAAATTCTGCATCTTGTTATTCATTTTTCCTGGCTCAAGTTGAACAGGCATCTTGGGCATTGCTTGTTTAGTAGCCATTTCTTTTAAAGAACCTATACTATCTTTAAAAGCAATTTTCTCGCCTGCTTCGCCGACTTGTGTTGGACTAACAGTTTTCAGGTTACTTGTATCAATGGTCTTTTTTACCATTGGTGAATGTCCACCCATCATTTCTTCCATTTTCTTGTAGCAAGGCAATTCCAAATCGACATCTATAGGAAGAGGTGCTATGAATGATTTAGCAACATCGCTTAGATCATTTAAACCATCAAATCCGGAATTATTAACCAATGCTGCATATCGGCGGGGAGCATTTGTTGCTATATATGGAAGTTTGTTTTCAAAAGCAAAAGTTAGCAATGGCTTGTAATCAGTTTTGTAATTATTCCATAGCTTCGCTTCCTGCTCGAAATTCTTTTCTGGGATCTTTCCTTGTAAATACTCGTCTAAAACCAGTTGGTCGTCAGATTCGAACATCTCGGCGCCAATGACAAGTGATTTGCCTTCCTTCTTTTTAAAAAACATACCTTTAGCAAGCTCGAGTTCAAGCCAATGGGCAATTACATTGTTATGCAATTCACCAAAAAAGACAATATCTGCATCCATTGCCTTGTCAAGCACTTTTGCGAAATCTTGCTCTTTTCCATCTTTGTCATATACTTTATATGCTGTAAATCCATATTGCCTGTCTTCAGAAAACATTGGCTTTGAAAAGAAAAAAATAATTGTTAAAGGAACTATTAAGATACTAATGTTTTTCATTTCATTTACCTTAAAAAAATTTATAGATTCATCATTTTCACAGTTCGACCATCGCTAAGCATATATTCTTTCAAAAGATTAGCCGTCAGGCAAGAATGAACAGGAACAATATAAGCTAGCTCGCCAATTTTCGCTCTATTAAAATACTCTTCGCTTGCTTTGATAATACCGTGCTCCTGCGATAAATATTTTAAATAAGACGATTCGATAATACTCATCTTTTCCCCTATACTAAAATCAAATGATCGACTGCCATAATCAGCGGAGAAAGATTTTTCAGCATTAAACCAAACTGGCTGTCCGTATATCTTTATACCATTAATAAAAATATATTCCTTTGAAAAATGAATCGCTCCGCCATAAACAACAATTTCGCTTCTCTCTGTATGCTTTGCGACAATTGGGCAGGCAACAACAACGGCAATTTTGTTCAATGAGCAAGAGCCAAGTTGATATTGCATTAAATCATAAAAAACGAAATTTCCTGGCCGGATTTCGTTTACTCCTGAAAATTCCTCGGCAATCGAACAAGAAGGAGTATCCCCAATCGAAATTCCTCCACCAAATCTCTCTTTTAAATAATACATTTGATTTAGAGAAGCTTTGTGTATCTCGATTATCTCGCTTTTATTAGCTGCATTATAAGTATGTCCAGAATGAGTTAAAAAACCTTTAAAATCGATTTTTTTTGAAGTATTAATAGAATCAACAAGTTTTTTTATTGAATGAATGTCATCGGCGGGGACACCTGTACGGCAATTACCTGTATCAATTTTTATATATGCACCTAAAAAAGCATTGGAATCTTTATTGATGAAATCGATACTTTCCTGATTCTCGATTAAAACATTGAGTTTTACACCTCGAGAAGCAAGTTCATCAATTTCATTAAATTCCAATGGATTATATGGAAACGCTATTGTTATATCTTGCCAGCCGTATTTAGCAAAATAGCAAGCCATCGAAACAGACGATACTGTTATCGAGTTTACTCCGGCAGCTTTAAACCATTCTCCAATATCTGCTGATTGGTGAGTCTTGAAATGAGGGCGAAAACGCAAATTGTGCTTTTTGGCTTTATCAGCCATTTTTTTTATATTCGACTTGGCTTGCTCTTCGTCAAGAATAAGTGTTGGCTTGCTAATCCTCATTAGTCATTATGTAGTTTTAGTAAGCGGCATGCTAATTTGCACCAAGTTGCCATCTTGCGCACCAAAGGTATCAACAGTCATCGAACCATTTAGCATTTTAAAGCTTGATGAAGCGCGGGCAAAGTTCAAAATAATATCGTTTTTATCGTTCTTTATAGCCTCAATCAAGTTAGAGGATTCCTTCTTGTAAACATCAATCATTTCTGCAACAAGAGAATTACTTTCCGATAACACTTGTATTTCCAAAGCGCCTTCATATTTATTCTCAACAGCATTTATTTGCAAAACGCTCTTTTCCTTCGTTTCAGTTAAAGCAGTGAAAATCAGTTGCAGAGCTTCGGTAAGATGCTTTTTGTCGGCAATTGCCTGTGTGTCTTTACCTTCGAGGAAAGTTACTTCCAATTCCCTACCGTCCTCGACCTGGCTCATCATATTATTCTTTGCATCATAGACAGTGTCGGCTAAAAGCACATTTCTCATACTTTCGAAACTGCCTTCCTTGTCGGCAAGAGCAACCTCGACCATATCGGAAACATAAGTAAACAGTTCTTCTGAGTTTTCTTCGGCAAGAGCAACAAAGGAATCGTGTTCCTCTTGATCTTCATATATGCCATTTGAAAGCAACTGCAAGTAACCTAATATGGAAGTTAAGGCATTACGCAACTGGTGGCTTAATTTTGTCATAAATAAAGATTTTGATTCGCTACCTTCGCGTGCATACTGCTCGGCAAGAAGGATTTGCTTGCTTCTTATTTTTGCTTGTTCTTCAGCTAATCTTGCAAGAGTAACATCTCGACCTATACAATAAATGTTTTTATCAGTATTGGATAATGTCAAGCTCCAGTTCACCCAAACAAGTTCTGGTTTATTATTAAGCATTTTTATATCGATTCTTTCAGTTACCTCTTCGGCACTTGTTTGAACAATCTTGAAGAATCTCTCTTTTTCGCTATCATCAAAGAATAATTTTTCAATATTTGAATCTATCAATTCGCTAGGTTTCAAACCAAAAATTGCTTCACTTGCGGGGTTCATTGAACGCCATACACCATCGAACGACAATACAGCAATAATGTCTTGCGAAGATTCGACAATCCTTCGTTGAGAACGTGTCATCCTTTCGGCAAGGTCTAAAGCTCTTGCCCGGCTGGTACTAATGGACAAAACCAAGAAAAATAAAACCAAGCCAAGCAGTAATGAAATAATCAATGCAAGCCAAGGCAAAATCTCTTTAAATGCACCCGCAAATTTTGGAATTGTTTTAAATTCGACATAGAAAGTTCTATCAGCAATATCGAATGTCCTTGTCTCGGCTATATGCTCATAATCTTCTTTCATCAAAGAAGCATTCTCTGTCAAATAGACATCGCGGCGATAGCCCTTGTCCTCAGAAACACATTTAAAAGCAATAGTCGAATCGGTTGGGGCTTTTGTTGCAAGAGCTTCCTTGAAAAAATATCCAACATCGATTTCGAGCAATAACACTCCATTAAAAAACTGCTTCCTCCGGAAATTGTCGAGAGGCTTTCCAGTGCTATCGTCATAATAAGTCGGAGCAACAAGATAAAAACCCAAAGTATCGGGTCTAAGGTTCATCACAGGCGAAGCCATTATCCTATTGCTATCACGTGCTTTGAGCATTGCCTGGAGGACGTCCGGGCTAGTACCAAAATCAAATCCACTCCGATATTCGTTGGTTTTATTAAATGGAACGATGTAATAAATAGGGTAATAAACATCTCGTTTGCCGGGTGGGATAATTTTAAAACCCCAGACTTGTGCATAAGCCAGGTAAATAAACTCTCCGAGATCTTTATCTTCCACTTTAGGAACATAACAAATGCTAATAATAGATTCATAAGCATTTGCAGGCACCGAGCCATAAAGGTCAAAGACTTGATAGGCAATGTTATTGTTGCGGGTTTTGTAAAGACCTTGCATCGATTTGATTATTTGCAAATTCTCCTGATATTTAAGGTCAAGCCGGTTCATAACAGAGTTGACTGCCTTGTCGAAAGCATTTTGATTGTCGTTTGCCACATATAAGCTAGCAAGATACTGCATCAAAAAGCTAATCGCAATAGCAAGTACAAGAACAATAAATGCTGGGTAAGTCTTTGATAATGAGAAAACTCTGCCTTTCTGGCGAGAAGCTTCCTGCAAAATTAATTCATAAGAGACCGGTTCGGCTTGTTTCTGGTTGCTTCGCATTTTTTTTCTTTAATTACTATTTATTATTATCATTTTTTATTGGCAATAACTTCTTTGACCTGACTTACAAAACTTGCAGTATTAATTGGCTTAGGCATGTAAAAATCGAATCCAAGATTAAGAAACTGTTCTTTGTCTTTCCCAAGGGCGAAACCTGTAACAGCTATGGCAGGCACATTTTTACAATTAGGCAGCTCTCTAATCAAATTCAATAAATCTGGACCATTCATATCGGGCAAAAGCATATCCAACACGAGGCAGGCAGCATTGTTGTTTTTCAGCCATTCATAAGCTGTTTTACCATCAAAAAAAGCTTCAGGTAAATATCCAGCTTTTTTTAAAAGAGTTGAATATAATTTATTAATAGATTTATTATCCTCAACAATACATATTATTTTTGCTTCTTGGCTCATTATTATTTCCTATAAGTATTATTTTTTTACAAATCTAACAAAAAGCCCCCAATTAAAAAAAATCACAAATGTAATTGAACAAAACATTCGAATACTATCTTTGCATGATCACAATTTCGAGACGTCTGTTTTGCCGGCGTCCTGCTTCAGTTCTGATATCGCCAATTGGAACACGAGCAGCATCACCTCTTGGGATTATCCTGCCTCTGGGAATACCTTTACTCATTAAATATCTCATTGCGTTGTTTGCTCTTATGTCTGAGCGGTCTTGCTGTTGCTGTGCTGTACCTAGTTGGTCGGAATGACCAAACAGACGGACTATAAAATTTGGATTGCTTTTCATATAATTAGCAACCGCATCAAGATATGTTTCCATTTCCTTAGAGAGCTCGACATTGCTTGAGGTACTAAATGAAAAACGCTCAGTAACGTCCGGTCTAATAGTAATCTGAGGAGCTGCCGGTGGCGGCGCAGGTGTTGTTTCTGGTGTTACCTCGGCTTTCCCAACTATTCCTGTTTCCTTTGAAGCAATTTCCTCACCTGATATACTCTCAAAAATAGACAGTTCACCGCCAATAAAACTTCTTGGTTCGTAGCTGAACGATATACCCCGCTCAAACACAACTGTAGATATTGCCATTAGTGGTGGTAAAGATGTTGAATCAAATTTCAGTGTATCAGCATAGTAAGTATCCCTGCTAAAGCGCAATGACGCCCCAGCACGTGCATAAACTGTATTGCGCGACGAATTGAAATCATTCAATATATTTGAACCCGCATGAACTTCAATGTAAGGAGTTATTCGCCCGCGAAACCTATTCCAAATATCTCCGGCAAAAATATCCAAACCAATTCCGAGATAAAAGCCAATGCGTGCATCTTTCCCTTTAAACTTCAACGATCTATCGTGGTCTATTGTTGATGTATAATCAAATGTTTTGCGAATTTTCGTATCAATATTTGTCTTTATTTCCACATCGGCACCTGCAAATAAATGCAAACCGGGAAATTGCCAGGAAGGCAAATTATAGCGAAAATATGGCGAGAATGTAAGATAGTTAAAATTGTTCGCGGCTACAAACCGGGTTCTCACGGAATCTTTTATTGGATCTGTTTGTGCCTCTGTGTGTCTTGCATCTACTACTTGAAGTTTGATGCCGACCGCCCAGTCCTCCAATGGCTCCATATACTCACCTACAAGACCGACAAACCAACCTGTTCCCAAACTAGTTGGAAAATCGACCAATAATTTAGGAAATACATGATTGACTTCCTCCCCGGTGATATAACCATATTTTGACAAGGGAACATTCAAGTCGCTAAAATACATATTAAAATTTGCTCCACCATTAACACCAAACCAATATGGAGTTTGCTGACGCGACATCACAAGAGTGTCATAATTAGGCAATACACGCACATCGCGGTATTCTTCAGGAATACCAATTGGTATCTTTTGCCCAATTAACACTATTGGCAAAAGCAAAAAAACAAATAATATATGTAAAAAACGACACACTTTTAATGGTCAAAATTATTTATAAAAAAAAAGCATTAAAAATTAACAATTACCTAATCAGTTGCACTTTCACAAAGGCTCGCGACAATTCCACACTTGGGTCGTCAATAGGATATGCTATAAAAATGATACTATATAATCCTTGTGAAGCCAACTGCGGCGCTACAAAGCGAACCTCGTGCCAGCCTATTTCAGTGTAATCTCCATCTTTATAATCGTTTATTAAATTTGTTACTAACTTGCCACGAACATCAAACACATCACATTTGAGCATCACATCGTCGTCCACTCTATATTTTATCGTAGTTGCATAATCAAACGGATTTGGGTTTGGTTGAGCATACGTAATAACAGCATTCGGTATTGGAAGGCAAAATGTGTCTAAAGGTCGCTCTTCATAAATAAAATTCACATACGAAAGCTCGTAGCAATGCTCAATCCCTCTCATTGGAACTTCGTCAATATAGCCATAAGATCTTCCCGGAGTTCGCGTGCCGAGACCAATTAGCAATTTTTCCTCCGGACGGGGTCCATCATATCTCGCAATAGTCGTATCAAATCTAAGTAAACTTCTGTCTGATGTGCCGAAAGGTTGCACTGCTCTTTTTAAGACATAACCCCTGCAATATGACTCGCATTGAGAAACCCAGGTCAATTGCACTTTCCTCGAGCCAATATAATACCCATCTAAATCTGCTATCATACAAGGCTCTGCACCTGAATCGCTAATATATCTAATAGCTGTATGGCACCAATCGTCGAGTTCGATGTTGTCGTCAAGGCTCATTCTGATGCCAAACACAGAAGAATCGCTTTCCAATTTATATGCCGCCGCCTGAAAAAAATTATAGGGCTGCAGCCAATACAGCTTTTCTGGTATCATTGTGCTGTCTATTATCGGATTAAGAGTTGTCAGTTGGAATCTGCCGATTCGGATTTTACTATCACTTGGAATAATAGTGCAATTACCATAATTCTCAGGGCCTACAAGCGTTATCATCAGCGTGTCTCTTTTTGCTTCTTGATAAATATTATAATCTGAAACAGGCAAAATTGCCGGTCCAGTTATTGGACCCATATTCAATTCGCTCGTGCCTCGCAAATATTCAATCTTCAATGGATTAGCATCAACATTGAAACCACTGCTTCCATCTACATGAAGATAAAAAGTCCCATTGACGAATCGTTTCCATTCACCTATGTTTTCAATATTTATGCTAAATTCGAGCGTGTCGGCGGCAATTAACTGAATATCTGTTAAATGCAAAACAGCTATGGTATCCCGCTCAAAAGAATAAAGCGGTAGCAGGCAGGAAAAAAAAAACAGAAGTATATATGTGTTTAATCTTTTCATATCAATGAATTATTTAAAAACACCAGATTTCTCGTCTCGATTGTTCCATGGCAAATTTAAATCCTTAGTGTTTACTATGCCGTTCATGTCTATATCGTAATACTCGTAACCGCGTTTGCCCCTCGACAAAAGAAATGCATCGAGATCTTCATCATCAATCATATAATTATTATTATAATCGAAACCTGCTAACATACCATATAGTAGCGAACCTTGCATATCGTAGCCGATTTCCTTTATTGAATTCTTACCGCCCATCACTTCGCTTGGTTTTGTAAGATCGAGAGTATAATCCACCAAAGATTCTGGATACATTGCCACAGGATCCCTGGTGATTATTGCAAGATGATTGCGATGCCTTACAACAACATAATAATCGCCTGTTTTTATATCAAACGGATTGAATGCCAAAGGAGAAACACCATCGAGATCGACAATTCTGCCATCAAATCGCAAAAAAGCTGTTTTATAAATCCGTTCTTCGCTCGTAGCTGTTTTCCGAAACTCAAGAAGCAACCAGTCGACAACGGAATCTGGCACTTGCGTCACGTGGATAAACTGCCTGTATGGGTCGAGGCTATACGGATATATGTTTGGCGGCGTTGTGCTTATCATGCCTTGATCTCTTAGATCTGTTGCCATCGAGCCACATCTATATGGACCTTCAAGAAAAACGCGCGCAGCAAGCTGCAATTTCGAGCCTCCAGGCAAACCAATGGCAAAATCGCCTGTTGCCGAGATTTGGTCAGTAAAATTAAATGCGCAAGAATATGCCCAGCCATTTGAATTATCTATATTGGGAATTGAGCTTTTTATGTCGAACCATTCTGAGCCAGTCCAACGCTGCAATATAAGTTTGTCAAACTTTGGATGCAATGTTTTTGTCTCGTCGCGGAGCGTATCAGGGGAATGGCGCCAACCAAAACCCAAAGTCATATTCAAGCCCTGATTTATTGCTTTCATATTGCGATCCCGGGCGGCTATCTGTATAAATCTATATACTTTTATTTCTCCAGGTTTCAAGAAAGGAGGCAATTCTTGCGGTTTTACGCGAAAAGTCATCTCGGACACACTATCCAATGAATTTGGCTCGGTGAAAAGTGCATAAGTATAATAATTATTGAAGCGTAGCGTATCGCCATATCTGCCTATGTTAGTCCTGCGAAAACGACCATCAATTTCGGCATTAATTGATACAAATTCGGGATTAATATCCGATGTTAGCGTCAAAATATGTTTTTGGGCGGTTACTTCGGTATTAATATTTGTTGATAACGACAAAGTGTCGTTCACATAGACATCGTTGCTCAAGTATAGTCCATTGCTATTATAGACATACATATCTTTCAGCACTGTACTATCAACGGGTATCTCGGGACCGGCAATAATAGCGCCATCGCCTAAATATTTGACTGAAACCCTTTTGTCAAATACCGGGGCATACGACAAGATGCCTCCGACGTATCTGACAATAAGGCTCGAGTCCGACATATAAAAATTATTTGCTTGGTTGTTACGCAACTCGCCACGGGTTAGCGTCAGCCGCCTTGTAACAGCAAAGCCACCATTATTTACCACATCCACGCCATCGTTGTTGTCGATATTAAGTAACGAAAACTTCCCTTTACCCTCAATAGTTTGAGAAGATGTATCGCCATTTAATCGAACATCTTTTTCGCCTGAGATATGTGTATTATTGATTACTTTAGCTTTAGCTTGTATTTCAACATGGTTAGTTATAACATAAGTTGAACTATCAACAACGAATGAATCCAAAGTTCTAAGAGGATTAAACAAGACAGCAGGAACATTCAACATTGAATCGACAAACTTACGTGTTCTTCCAGAAATAGTCAATTTATTATAAGTAACATTTGGAACTATTTGGCTCATACCCACCCTATCAGAAATAAACTCGACCTTACCTCCGATAGTGTCTGGCAAGCCTATTACTTCACCTGTGGTCCTAACAATTATTGTTCCATTGTTTTGTATTGTAGCATTATTCTCTTTTGCATTCTTTAACAGTACTTGAGCATACAAATCCCCTGCGGCTGAAGCCGTTAAAATAATAGTTATTAATATTTTAATCAGGTTTTTCATTTATGCTAAACTATAACTTATAGAACAAGGAAATCCCCCCTGCCCCCCTTTTAAAAAAGGGGGGTTAGAAGAATGGGAATATCTTATATTTTCTAGAACAAACCATAAACATTTACAATAACGTTGCATTCTCATTACCCCCCCTTTTAAAAAAAGGGGGGGTAGAAGAATGGGAATATCCTTATATTTTCTAGAACAAACCGTAAACATTTACAATAACGTTGCATTCTCATTACCCCCCCCTTGCTTGCAAGGGGGGCAGGGGGGGATCTCCGTTTTAGAATCTCCCCTGCCCCACTTTTAAAAAAGGGGGGTTAGAAGAATGGGAATATCCTTATATTTTCTAGAACAAACCATAAACATTTACAATAACGTTGCATTCTCATTACCTCCCCCCTTTTAAAAAAGGGAGGTTAGAAGAACGGAAATATCTTATATTTTCTAGAACAAACCGTAAACATTTACAATAACGTTACATTCTCATTACCTCCCCCATTTTAAAAAAGGGGGGTTAGAAGAATGGGAATATCTTATATTTTCTAGAACAAACCATAAACATTTACAATAACGTTACATTCACATTCTCTCCCCCCTTGCTTGCAAGGGGGGCAGGGGGGGATCTCCGTTTTGGAATCTCCCCCCGCCCACCTTTTAAAAAAAGGGGGTTAGAAGAATGGGAATATCTTATATTTTCTAGAACAAACCATAAACATTT
>CAYVTD010000003.1:72857-89353 GCA_964454445.1 uncultured Hyphomicrobiales bacterium | reverse complement strand
GGGGGTTAGAAGAATGGGAATATCTTATATTTTCTAGAACAAACCATAAACATTTACAATAACGTTGCATTCTCATTACCTCCCCACTTGCTTGCAAGGGGGGCAGGGGGGGATCTTCTCAAAAAAAGGCGGCGGTTATTCTAAAGCTTTACCAGACCACCGCCTTTTAAACATCTAATTCCCTAACAATTATTTACCAACTTCAATGATGCTATTATTAGTTATAGCTCCCTGGTTGTCTATTAATGTACCTCTAATAATTGGTGTAATCGGACCAGGTGCTGTTACATAAATACCTTGCATACCAGCTGGATTTGCTCTATTTCCTGCCCAAGAATTAGGAACAGCGTTTTTATTGAACATACCATGATTATTTGGATCGAAAGTAGCATTACCGAACACTAAAGTCGCTCCTGTAAGACCAGTACCACTGCCATCTTGATGAACATCAGCGTTATCAATGAATAAAGCTCTATCATTGCCTAATTTGCCAGCATCATATAAAGTTTGGCTAAAAGGAGCAATTGTAACACTTGTTGCTAAAATAGGAATTTTATTTGTTGGACTGTCGAGGAACTCAATTGTTCCAGCACCTTGTAAATCAGCAGAAGGATCGTTCTCTTCTATTGTATAAGCGCCACCACCAAATAGTGCTAAGTCGTTACCTGTCCATACTACGTGGCGAATTTCAACAATATCCTGTGAATTTGGTCTTCTGCCTTCATCCCAAGTCCCTGGATTTGTCCAGCGACCATTGACGACAGAGATAAGCGGCATAATTTCGTCTGTTAATATAATGTCTGATCCATTGTAGTTTATCTGGTTAGTTGTTCCAGGATTATTTGCAGCAAGATGATCAAATGATACCAAATACTTAAAGTTACCAGCATCATCTGAACCTTGAATAGAAACCCAATCCCAACCGGTCTGATCAACATTTTTATTAAAACTATAACCAGTAACAACCTTATCGCCACGTTCTGTTGTGTTGTAACCTTCAACCATCCTTAGACGATTCTCTTTGTTTTGAGGAGGTCCATAACCTCCATACTCACTAGGCAAGAATGCTAACTGCAAATTGCTTGCTTTGAAGCCATCTTTTGTTGCATAAGGAGTGATCTTCCTATGTACATCAGTAATGTCTTCTGGTGCGGGATCTACAATATTTAATCTTGGACTAGAAGTATAATCTATATTCGGTCTAATGTTCAAAGAGAAATAGTCATTATCCGTTTGTCCAGAAATATTATTCGCAAATGTAATTTTTGTTTCTGCGTTATTAAATACATATTCAGTACCATTAACCAAACCATAAGCAAAGCGTCCAAACTCGCCTATAACTTCAGATTGTCCCTCATACGTAGCATCTCCACCTGTCATAATAATGGCTGCATTTACTACATTAAAGTTTGTGGGAGTACCACTTGTTCCTAAAGTGAAATCTTCTCTTACATATACTGTATTGCTGCAAGCGCTTTGGACTGTAGCTGTTCCTCCACCAGTTATCACAAGATTAGCATAATCGTGTTTATTACTAGTTTGACCACCGGGTATGGTTGCTAATACTGCTGCGCCAGGAGTTAGATAAGATACTGTTGAACCATTATCAAATGTAAGGTTGTCGCAATTATTATCATTGTTAGTAATTGTACCTGTGATATTCAAATTGTTATTCTCTCCAATAGTAAGCAAACCACCATCATCGATATCCAAGTTCCCACCAATGTTAATATCACCATGATCATTAGTTGAAGTCAAACTACCACCTGTTGCTATATCAACATCACCATCAAGATTTTGATTACCACCGCCATCAACAGTAAAATCACCTCCATTATTAATTGTAATGTCTCCATCAAAAGTATTTTCTTGTTCTTTTGTTGTTATTGAACCATTAATAACAACTTCGCCTGAGATTAAACCATTATCGCAACTACCAATTGTTCCAATTGTCATATTACCTAATACTGTTAAAGTAGCACTTGCATCACTGAACAAACCGTACTTTAAACCAACTGTTGCGCTATTCTGCACTGTCTTATTACCACTAGTTCCGAGAAGAGGATCAACTGTTAAATGCAGTTCAGAATATAGGTTGTAACCTCCAGTTAAATTAGATTCAGGGAAAATAATTTGGTTTGTTCCGTCATAATAGAATTCATGGTCATTACAAATAAGATAATCCCTGTCTGCTCCAGATGCAAAATAAATCTCTGAAACGTGGGTCTGTAATGGTGTTCCTGGGGTTATATTTAAGTATGTTTTCACATGCGAACCTGGTGTGCCTCCTTCTAAGGTTAAATTAGTATAATACGTATTTCCTCCAGTACCATAAATAGTCATATTGCCAACACCCGAATAAGTAACCCAACCGGGAACTCTATTTACAGCTGTGTTACCAAGTGTATTTGTTCCTGTCAAAACTGCACCTGCCGGGATGCCTGCAAAGGTTATAGTTCCAGATGTAGTCTGTGAAACCGTATAATCATTTGCATGGCTTGCATCGTTCTGGAATACACCATCATTATTTAAAAATTTGATGTTTCCTGCATTGGTAATCGTGCCGCTCGACTGATTGACCAATGTTTGCCCATAGGCAGTCCCCACGCCCAGCATTAGCATTAATGCCAAAGCTGTAAGTAGTGTTGTGTAATTCTTGTTTTTCATCATAAACCTCCAAAAAATAATGATAAATTAATAGATTTTAATAAGGTATTAAAATTCTTGTTTATTTCAACAGTTTTCTTCTTCGATAGCAAAACTATTCTTATTTACTATTATATACAATCAGTAAAATTACTGAATTTTATATCTTTCAATTTTTTTCTTAATTTTTTTTAACCTCCTATGGTGTCCCAATCTCAATTATGCCGTTGTTGTCCAGATAGCCGCTGTTTATAACATTGCCTCTGACGCTGAAGGCATCTGTGCCGGCATTTATAATCAATATCGACATGTTGTTCGTTGCGTCGCCGCGGACTATCGTAGGAAAGGAAACATATTTCGTGCCAGTTCCGCTAGTCATTATATTTCCATAGTACATAGCTGGATATGCAGCAAAGGGCAATCCTGTAATATTTTGTACTGCAGGGGCATCGACATCGTATTCCACAGTGCTTCGCAAGCTAACATAATAGCTCCCAAAATTAGTAAGCGAAATCTCTGGGAAACCATCGGCGCTCGAAGTCAAAAATGGCTGTGTGCCAAAAACCTGCTCGAAGGATTCGTGCCCAAGCGTAAAGCTGCCCGATGTCGAACTCGTTATTGTCGCCCCGTTCATATCCAATTTTGCATTACCGTATATATCCAGACACGAAATTGTTGCCGATGTTGCCGGTTGCATTGTAACAACATGGTTCGTCGTGCCGCCAACGCGGACATCGTCTTCGATCTCGAGTGGGTCCATATTCGGGAATTCGCCGCCTTCTGCAACAGTTCCAGTGTGGCTAATGAACGACCAAGTATTGTTATTGCTCCAATTGCCCGATTGGCGACTGTAAAATGTCCTCTGATACTTCTTGCCAATGAAGAAATCACCCAAACCATCCCATAGAGAATGACCTGATGCTATTTCGACGCGGACAGAATCTTCGGTGGGGCTTTGCTGTACGCCGTCACCGTTCACATTCCAGCTAAGTTGCACATATTTCCTTTCAGAATAAAGCGGATTTTCGATGGGAATGCTTTCCCTACGAATAATGGTTCTATCAATATGCTGTTCGCCACCTAAACTGGCGAAATCAGAATATGGGAACTGCAAACGAACATTCGGCTTGCGATTACCCAACGTAAAACCGTCTTGAGGTTCGAGCCGCCACCAGCGGTCAATTTTTTCTACGGGATCCATTCGGTTACCGAGGAATAGCTCGTTAGGCACAGGCGAATAATTAGTTGCTTCGACCGAGCCAAAAGTTCCACTGCCAGACGTAAATTCTATCCTTGCAGGCGTATAAACTAGACCATTTCCTATTTCAAAAAATGTGCTTCCCGTGCCAGCAGCAACAGGTTTTTGCAATGTTCCATCAACAAATCCCGTCTGATTTTGCACTACTGAGCCACCACTGCGAATAACAAGCTCGCGATCGTAAGTTCGCGTTATTATTCTCGATGGTGAATTAAAAGTAAGCCTATTGTTTACATATACTTGTAAAGAATCTTGCAATGGCGTAAACGTCGTGCTTCCGTGATAAGGCGCAAGCAATATATCGCCGCCCGTAACTCTAAGATTATAAAAGCTAAGACCATTTTGGTTTCCAAGCAATACGGTGTGCGAAGAACCCGACATTTCAACTGTGTTGTTTAATGGCACAAACTGCCCGTTGTTTGCCAAAATGAAATTGCCCTTTAAATTCAGATTTCTGTTGCTCGAGCTTAACTTGCCTTTAAATATAAGAATCGAATCGCGAACTGTTATCGGGTCAGAACCAATAGGATTATTTATCATAACACTGTTAAAATTTGAAAGTGTTGAGTTTTTAGCTTGCAGCGAGGCAATTAGCAAGGGCAAGCCCGTACCGGTTGATTGCGAGCCATTATAGAAATCATAAACATAATTGCTAACACCAAACGCTCGCGTAATTGTCGATTGCACGGCGCCACGCATATCCCCTTGCGGCGCAATGCCGACAAGATGCTGAATGCCTAGCGTCGCCTCGTCCTCCAGAATAAATGTTTGACAGAATAGAGGTTCAAGACTGCCGACAATGAACAACTTGCCTGGTACGTAGCTCGGGGTGCCTTTTTCAACACGTACCGAACGCACCCTTACAAAAGTATTCTCAGGAATAGTAATTGTTTTCCCATCGCCAATGAAAACAAAATCTCTTTCGCCTGGCAAAGTGCCATCTGATGCCTGTCTGTAACCATCGACAGACCAGGCGTTTGGATCTGTCCAATTCAAAGATTGAATGCTGTAATACGATTTTCCAACTGGCTCGCTGACTACAAAATCGCCCCAGGTTGTGCTACCTGTCGATGTTATGTAACTCGGAGTTTTTGTCGGAGTAACTATTTCATACCAAGTACCAGGTTCAGGCAAACAGTCATCTGGCGGGTCGGGACAGCATCTGGAATATCTCTTGTGTTCAAAAGCTGAATAGATCCCTCCGCGATCGTCCATCAATGGACTCCATTGCGTGGTCAATTGATATGTTTTATTATCTAAATTATAATTATTTCTACCGTTTACATTCCAATAACGCTGGATGTTAGTCTGTGTATCGCTACTCGAAGATGTCAAATGCGGGTGGTCGAATGGATAAGAAATTATACACACATAGCCGCCATTTGTTATTGTTGCTTCCGGGCGAAAATCTGCCGGTGTGTATGTGTTCGAGCCGATGTCATAATAATAATTTTTTGGAGCACTAGCTTCGATATAGCGGCACATTCTGCCATCGACATAACCTTCGCCGACGCGCAACGTATTGGGACTAGATCCTCCTGAAGGCGATAGCTCTACATATTTACCGCCAGTTCGGGCATCGATGACTGCTTTGTTTCCAACAGTGAACTCTAAAGTACCATTTACGATTAAATTTGAATTATCCGCGTTATCGAGTTTGACCAAACCGCCGCTTTTGTCAATGCGCAAATTAAAAAATTGCAAGCCACCACCGACTTTATTGTAAAGTGTTTGTGTCGAGCTTGGATTGCTTAAAATCACAAGACGCCTATCCAAGTTCGTCGAGCCTGTAATTGGATCGAAAAGCCCTGAATTGTAGAAATTGCCTTGCAACTCGACTGTGTTGCCACGCAACTCCATTGTGTTGTTATCATCGATATACCAATTATTCTTAATTGTAAAGTATTCTTGCGACATCTGCGAACTCTGCCCCGCACCAACAGAATGAATGTCCCATACCGGCATAGTGCCACCTACTTTGATTGGCTCTGCAGACGCAATCGAACTGTCGCCCAACTGGATCGTCCCTCCTATCATACCCAAGCCGAGCCCTGCATTGATTCTAATAGTGGGATTAGCTCCACTCTTGCCTTTAGCCACTATTATCCTGCCACCACCCATTGAAAAACTCGAAGAGGAATTGCTGATATCAAATCCAATATCAGATGGGCTCGTGTTGCCTTTGCTCATTACCCGGGTTTCGCCGCTACTGCCCATTATGAAATCTAAAGTCGAACCTGAGAAATTCCTTTTCAAAGCACCTGCTATGTCGAGCTTCCCATTAGCTACGTTTATTGTCGTTCCAGTTTGATATGTCAAATTCTCGTCTGATCCATCTCCAACGTAAAAACTGCCTCCATCGAGATTGATAGCTGTATTTACATTAGTAATAAGAGAATTTTTCGATGACAAGGCTGATTTCTGCACATCAAAAGCGGAAAATGGACCCATTGCCACCGACTCGGTGCCGCCAGAAAGCGACATTGTTGTCGATGACTGATGGCTCAGCACCCCCGAACGTGGCTTGAATATATACGATGAGGGACTACCGACTGTTGCCGCCGAAAACGAATTGGAAATATTATATAAAGTATCGCTCAATCCGCCGGATTTTTCCAGAATAATCTCACCAATATTCCCCCAATTGCCCTCACCTGTTATTGTCGATGATGGCTTTGTCAATGTATTTGAAGTTTCTGGCGATAAAAACCTTAAAACAGTTTGGTTGCTGTCAGCTATATATGGATACATTCCTGCTGTGGCGTCGTCGTCAGCATCATTATATAAATTATAGCGAATTGATAATGTATCTTTGCCACTTGCTGCCGGTTTTCTGTTAAAAACACCATCTTCAGTAATTGTAAAAGTAGCGCTCACTGTCAGGTGTTTCCCTATGGGATTTTCGTCAAACTGAAGGATTCCACGCTCAGGATCAACGTTGTTTGTGCCACCGATGTTAATATAATTTATTGTTGTCGTATCTGAGTTGAACATTATTGTATGTCCGTCGATGTGAACCGTATCGTTTTGGAAAAGCTGCCCAGGGTAATAGGACGAAGGCACGTCGCTTTGATGCCCATAATTTGACCAATTTTCGGGATTTGTCCAAGAGCCTGAGGCAATACTGTAATAATTACGTCCAATGAAGAAACTTGGCGCCGTGCCTGCCGACCAATCGCCGTTCAGACCAACATGTGAGGGGGTATTATCTGCGAAAAACAGGTCGTTATCGACGTCAACACCAACAGGCAGACCCAAATTGTTTTCCCAGCCTAAAATCCAAGGAAGAACCCTGTTGAATTTGGCAGGAATATAGCGTTCCTCATTGCCAATTACATTCGATTGATAATAATTAAAGCTTGCCGAACTACCTGTTAAGTTATAAATCCCGCTAATCCGCACGGGCCAATAGATATCGAGCATATCATCTGTATATCTTTGTGGGTGTAATGCGTCAACCAAGCCGACAGATATACTCGGATTGCTCGAATAAGACGAACTCTCTACTGAAATATATGCCGGATGATAAGAATCTTCTACACCTATTGGATAAAGGAAGTCGACAGCTAAATCTCCTGCTGGAACATTAACAGTGATTGAGTCAGGAGGTATTAATATCAAATAATCTTCAAATTCACCAGTAGCTCCAGTTTGGCAAGCGTTATTGTTGTTTGCATTAACCATTTTTACTCTTAATCTTGTACAGCCTTTGCTCGCATTGGCTGGTATTGTGAATTGGCGTGTTACAAAATTGTTAGCAGTTAATTGCCCATAATTATTAACCTCATTTCCGCCACTAAAGACACCATCTCTATTAACATCAACATAAACATACCAATAATACCGAGTGCTATTATTCTTTCTCAACTGAATATCATAAGTGCCAGGTGGTAATTCGATTGTATCCGAGTTAAAATAATAGTACCCACCATTATTGCCAGATTCATCATTTTGAAAGCTATTTCCAATTCTGATACTCCTAATATAATGAGATGAAGAGTTAGCACTTGGGATGCAATATCCAGTCGGTTCAGGATCAGGAGTTGGTCTATATTTATATGTGGTTGGAGCAGGTACTTCAAATTCTTTTACAATTCTTGAAGTTGTGTCTGAGCCTTCAGCCTGAATCATTCTGTTTGCTGTACATGCTCCAGAGCTTGTGCCTACCTCAGTAATATTCTTGCCAAGATATAGCGGAAAACCGCCCAATTTGAAGAGATTATCAGCATTAAATTTTAATTCATTTTCAACTTTTGCATCTATTCCCAATTCGACTGAACCATTTGTTTTTTCCAAGAAAATAGAGCCAAAAGTAGAAGAAGAATTACCAGTAATATGCTGCAGTGCATTATCTCCAATAAAATTAATCGTTCCAGAAGAGCCAGAAAATGCAGTTCCTCCAGAATTATTAATAAAATCGCGTTCAAGCGACAGACTATTGCTTCCCAGAACAAAATCACCCTGCTGAATTACAAAATTGCCGGTGCAAGTGATATTTTCTTGTGTTTGTGTAACCGTGGAATTATCATTTTCAGTAGTTATGGTTATAGCACCAACGATATCAGGCAATCCCTCCCCAATCTCCTGAGACATTGGCTTTGGGTTTACAACAATAACAGTATAATCTTCAACTTCACCGCTTATTCCACTAGGAGCAAAACAAGGATTATTTGTATAACTATCTCTGCGCGCTACTAAAATTCTCATCCGAGTCGTACCAGGGTCAGTTCCAGAAGGTAAAGAAATATTCGAAATTGTTAATGTACCATCATTTCCAATTACTCCTGTATAAGGCGTTTCATCGCTCCAATCAGCATTATAATTAGCGTCTATCCATACTTCAGCTCGATATCGATTAGTTCCAAAATTATCGCCTTCCATAGTGATTTTTAAAGTATAGTTTTGATTGGGTACCATCTTAACATATCTATCCGAATAATACCTAAAACCGTTATTAGCGGCACCTCCACCCAAACCGTTTTTACCTGATATACTAGTAAGTAAATTTGTTCCACTGGAATCTATCTCGATACGGGCAATATATCCTAAAGTAGCTCTCCAATTTCCAGAGCGGCAATAATCGTCAATAGACTGTCTCCATGTCTCAGAAATTCTGCCTTGCGCTTTATAAACAAAATTTCCGCTGTTATGATTCTCGTAATTATAATCTCTTGAAATAAGAATTGTGTTAGTAGGACTGATAATACTTCCCCTGTGCAAGGAACTATTTACTCCATCAGTTGCCCCGACTATGAGAGTGGCATCTTTACACATATTGAATACGTTGGTTCTTATTACATTTGTATTCAATGTTAATGTTCCTGACTGGTTATTGTAGGTCTCGAGAACTACGCCAGCCAATCTCTGTTCATAATAATCCGGATTATCTGCATTTGGTATAGTCCAACCATAGCCCCATCCTATACTTGCATTTAAATTAACATTGTAACCATTGCCAATCACGGCAATATCGTTTCTTCTTTTAGGCCATTTGTCGCCTGAAGGATCTGAGTTTGAGCCATTGTTTACACCACTTGTATAGCTCCCAGTTACCCAAGTACTTGGATCTGTCCAGTCTCCGTTTTTAGCACTATAAAAATAAGTATATGGTGGACCTTGCTGACCTACAACAAAATCGCCAAGCAAAGTGCGACCAGTTAAAGAATAAGTACCAAAATTAATAAGGGTATTCAGATTATAAGCTGTAGTTGATATATTTGTTCCTCGTGGACTATATGTTGCAACGCCACCAGTTGTTAACCTGTCAGCGCATACCCAGCTTGGTGTGCCATCATTATATGCATTACTAATGGGAGTCAAACGCGTCCAATTATTAGACCAAAAAGAAATATCATAACATGTTTTTAAACTACCATGTGGAATATCTTCAGGGTCTAGATACTGAGGAGTGATTGAAAAGCGGCGAGTCCCTTGCGAAAAACTGCTGTAACTTGGTTTAGTTAATCTCCAGTATTTAGTAAATCCTAACATAGCAGGATAGTTAAATGTCATATTTGATAGCTGCGAATAGTCAGGATGCAACTGGTTTACAACTTGCATTCCTAGATAACCCGCCGTAGAACCAGAGCCGCCTGATAGCCTTAGTGTAAATGGATTATAAGCACTTAAGGTCCCAGTATGAAATACTTTTCCTCCTGTTCCATTAGTATGGTCTCCTATTGTTGCAGGCATCCATTCCCTTAATTCTCCCATAATATGACCGGCTCCGGTCCTGGTTATTCCATTTGAGTTCTGATCAATTTGCAATGCCCATTCGCCGCTTCCGTAATTTGGAAAACCGCCAGAAGTTGACGGGCTTAAATTAATATATGCATTGTTTGTTGCTGGGAAGTTTAAGCCCCGCATAATATAAATCATATTGCTCCCGCTTGCTGTAGGGGCAAATTGCACAAAAGTAAACTCATTTGGCTTGTTTATCGTAAGATTTCTAAAAGTCAAATCAGATTCAGAGCTAACAGTCTGCGAAGTCTGCCCAGTAAAACTGACAGTTTCGTTATTAGTGCCTCCGTTGAAACTACCATCGCTCGTAATCCGCCAATTTCCTTTGAGGGCAAGATTTTTGCCCGTTATATTCAATTGCCCATCTTTAATATGCAAACTATCAATGACATTAATATCATTTGTAAGAGTTACAATATTCGTTACATCAGCACCTGTATTATCGATTGTCAGAGTTTTTAGGCTATCTGCTGTGTTAGGCAAGCCGCTGCCTGTTACCTGATTGCCAGTGCCTGTATAAATAAAATGACCGCGGTTGTGCGTTACATAATCATCCCCTTTATTGTAATTTCTTTCGGCAAATTGCAGGTTGCCAGAGGCAGTTGGAGCAGTTGTAATGCCATTGGCATTACCTATGCCGAGTGTTGCCTCATGAAATAAATAAAATGTGCTCGAGCCAGCGCCGCTAAGCACATAGTTCTGCATCATAAATCTGCCACTGCTGTCGATGGTAACAACACTGTTGACAAGTTCACGGTCGGCAGTCAACGTAATGGTTTTTCCATCGCCAATATACACCTTGCAAGTGCCGGTTGGAAAAGTGCTCGATGGCGCTCCACCGTAGCCTTGAGTTGACCAACTGCTCGGATTGTTCCAATTTCCATCAGCAATACTGTAAAATGCTCCTCTTTTCGATTCACCGACAAGCAATGTGCCAAGATAAGAAAGCCCTTGATAAACTAATGAATTACTTGTAATCTCGCCTACTTTTGGGTATCCAAAGCGATATGGCTCATAATACCTCGAATTAGCATAGAGTCGCCCTTCGAAATAGTTCGTTTGAGCGCCGTTTCTTATATCTTTTGGATTAATAAAACTGAGCTTTACATTATATTTTCTTGTGCCAAGCGTAAAAGTGCCCGACGGAGGTATCCTGACAGTCCATTGCCTTAGCACGCTTTTATCGGGGTGCAAATTGCTACCTGAAGGTGAGAAAGATGCACCATTAAAAGAAATAGGCATTTCCGGCAAATTCGATGCCGCTGTTACTGTATTGCTCGAAACGCTCAGGAAACCATTTGTGCCATCTGAGCCGGTAAACGTCATCGAAACAGGGGTATAATCTACCCCGTTACCCACTTCAAAAATTGGTGGCGAGTCAAGGTTAACATATTTCCTCAATGGTCCATCGACATGCCCGGGCGTAGGTCCGCCTCTTATTATTGTTGCAGACGGCTCGACCCTTAGAAAATGTCCGCGGACATTGATATTGCCCTGAGTTAAATCAATTTGATTATTAACAAAGACGCCTTCGTTGTTGTTTGCTCCAACAGCGCTTGCGTTGATGCCTGTTCCATTATTAATAAAGAAATTATAGAAAGTCTCGCTACCACTAGTTTTTGAGATGTTTTGCAAGCTGGTACCTTTGAAATAAACGCTCGATGTCCCGGGTGTAAACTTGCCACCGGCGTTATACCAATTGCCAAGCAATGTCATAGTATTGCTCGACATTTTCAGTTCGGCACTTGCTTCTATTTTCAAATCATTACCAATGTAAATATTATCATTCGGTTGGATAATACCCTGCCCGGCAATTAAAACTTGGTAAAATGGGTTATCGACAACGCTGCGAGAAGTAACCGTATTTGTTAGCAGAGGCGTAGCCTGTCTGAAAATGACTCCTGATGTTCCCGGTTCTAATATGCCTCCTGTGTTGTTCCAATTGCCCTGCACTTCGAGATTATTGCCATTAAGCGAAAAAGTCGAGCTTTCCAAAGTCAGATTTTTTCTAACAATAAATGTCGGATTACCTGAGTTTGAAAAGAGCATTTTTCTGCCGCTCCCGCTGATTCTTAAATTATAATACTGCAAATTTACTATCGAATCCAAAGGAGAGCCCGGCTGGATGGGAATATTCTGAAACGATCCTGTTCCATTGAAATGCACAGTCGAGTTTTCCGTTATAAACCTTTCTGATAAAGGTCCAGAAAAAGTAGTGGAAGACAAATCAAGATCTTTTGATATTCTAATCTCGCCTAAATCAGAGAATGTAATATTATCTGCCCTGGGCACAACGCCACCAATCCGGAGATAATTATATTGTTCAACACCCGGAGTCGAGCCCGAGCTTGGTATCGTTGTGTTTCCGCTTCCATCAAATGTTATTGTTCCTGAAGTAAACGAATTCGCTGTGTAATTACTTGGAAAATTACTTCTAATGATAAACTCTCCATTATTCATTACAAAAGTGCGCCCTGGAGTATCTCCATTAATTGAATGGGAAGACAAATCCACAATGCCATTATCAAGAATTAGTTTATCTTTAATAATGAACGGCTTGCTAAGCTTGAGCGAATCGCCCGGTTCCTTGTAAATACCAATTTGTTTGACAGGCGAAGGAATCGCATCGCCAGTGGTTTGAATATCTTCCGTGCCGATAAAATTGTAAATAGCGTCTTCATTTAATTCCCGGACTGCTGTCTGAACCATTCCATTGTCTGGCAGCGATGTTATTAAAGTAATTCCATTCGGATGGCAAATATCGAGCCTAGCGTCGGCTTCGACTCGCATTGTGTCGCCGGTAACAGTCGTATTTGTCAAAAAAGTAAGCGTTCCCGAAGCCCTGCCGCCGGTCCCTGTTTCGACAGAAAGTAAATTCAATGGAGAAATAGTTGCACTTGAAACAGTTACCTTATGGTCTTGTATCCTAACCATATCAGTACGTTTTGTGGGATAATAAGGAGGGCTTGTTATCGGATCACCATTAAACCCGATTTTCGACCAGGTCAAAGGGTCGGTATATGAGCCGCTCTGCCTTGCAAAATAAGTAACACGAGCCGTCTGTTCCTCGCCTATTGTCCAATCACCATCTATTTCGTTAACTGCTTGAGAATAAAACATTTTATTTACATTATAATCAACAATGTCAGCATCATAACCAGGGTCTATTCGCCAATACCCATAAGGATCGTTGTAAGATGGATAATACCATAATACCCTATAATCTGCTATAAATGCACCACCATCAGGCAATTCATCGTCGTAATAGCGAAATTTCACAGTGGCACCGGCACGTGAAACATTTATATTCGATTTGCCCAGCACCCAGTATCTTTTGAGCGAGGCATTGCTTTCTTCAACAGAAGGATGTTCTCTTGGAATTACTTTTGATACTATCCTTGCCCCATTGTTGAAGTCTGCATCGATAAATTCAATTAATGCTGGAGTAAACCTTCCTGGAGTGCCATAAGGAAAGAGATATTTGAACCCATCAGCCGTTCCTGCTGAAAATTGCTTTATTATTCTGCCAGAATAAGTATTGCTGCCGCTACCTTCGATATTTAGAATACATCTATCGGCATTAAATGAAGTCATATCGCCAACATCAGGTATCGTGGTTATCAAATTGCCATTTGCAAGAACATTAGCATTTTCTACAAGATATAAATCATTGTTGTTTAGCTCGAGACTTCCCTTTATGAGATTTAATTGCTTTTGAATATACGTGTCAATTGCTAAAATGCCGTCGTTTGCAGTTTTATTTAATATCAAGCTCCAGAAAGTCGAGCTGGTGCTGCCGTTAATATATTGAATCTCATCGCCAAAAAAAGTAACTGTATGTGAATTAGTGCCATAAACTCCATTATTTGTCCAATCTCCGCCAACCCACAATGTTGTATTCGGCTGATAGTGAAAAGTAGAACTGTTTTCCATCAAAAGTGTTCCATCGACAGTCATAGTGGCACTCGGACCAAGCCAGACCTTCGAACCCGAAGCTAGTGTCATTGTGGTTGATTGTGCATTACTGACATAACACAACGCCAGCCATAGCGTCAGAAACGCGATATAGCGAAATGTTTTTACAATATGTTGCTTGCCGTGCATTAGCATATATAATTAATTATTTTTTTCTAGTAATCCCTCTTACTCCCTTTTAAAAAAGGGAGAACACGTATTTATGTTTTCTCCCCCTTATTTATAAGGGGGAACGAGGGGGATATCAGCCCCCTTATTTATAAGGGCGAACAAGAGGGATATCAGCCCCCTTATTTATAAGGGCGAACAAGGGGGATATCAGCCCCCTTATTTATAAGGGCGAACAAGGGGGATCACACATATTCCCCTATCTTAATCGTCCTGCCCAATTCCCACAAAAAAATAGAGGAATAATAAGCGCCGTTTTCCCATTTTAAACTATCTGAAAGAACAAAAAACCTATTAAACAATTCCAAATCTTGTAATTCTCTGAATAAAACCCTGTCCTCCCTGCATAACACAAAATCAAGGTCAATCAACCGGCTTTCCCCGTTGTCGAACTCAATTATTAATTTATAATCTTCGAGATATTCCGCTTTAACAATTCTTTTCATCTTTTTAATCAAAAATTTTCAATTATTCATCACTTAACTTGTGAATAGAAAAATATGTTTTGCTGCCGTCGGCATCACCTTCCAAAGTAGCATTATTACCACCATTAGCACAATAGTATGACCATATTTCAATATATTGACCTGCACTCAAGAACACAATATCAGAAACATTTGGCGCATTGTTGTCCCTGGTATCAATTTTTATTTCATCAACAATAGAATAAATCTGATTAATATTTCCTTGAGAATACATACTCCCATTTTTATAAATAGCTATCGTTACATAAGATTTACTACTTTGGTACATAGTGGTAATCTCTGTCCGGGCATTCACTTGATAATAACCTGAAGATACAGCAGTAAATCTATAATTTGAGCTGTTATCAAATTCATTACCACTGTCAAAATTTTCTACGTTAAATGGGATTTTTGTCCAAGTATTTTTTGAAATAGACGTATCTGAACTCAAATATGCTCTTACCCTGCTATAAGTCTTCGAAGTAGCTGCTATTGGTATGGAGTTCCATTTACTGCCATCATTTACCTTCAATCCTTCTGTATTATCATAATACATTTTTCCTTTTGTGTTACCCGATGGCGCATTCGTTTGGGGTTGCAAGGTCAAAGAAATCGGATCAATATGCCCAGTTACTTCTAAATCACCATTAATCAGAACGCTTACTGTGCTTGAGGCTGTTCCAAAACGAGCCACACCATCAACATTCAAGTCATTAGTAACATAAAAATCATTGTTTATAGTAGAGCTGCCATCAGCAGAAAGATATCCAGAAAACTTGGCATTACCACCGACATCAAGAACAACATTTCCAGATGGATTTGCATTATTAATAGCAACTACACTACCATCATTAGTTAAAAAATCGCTAGCCGCCCAACCTGTGCCGTCGTGTCGCATTGTCTGCCCGCTTGTACCAGAAGGGAGTGAAACAGTCGAGCTTTGCGGTGTTGTCCAAGATAGCGAACCATCACCCAAAGTTGTTAAAAATTGCCCATTTGTACCGTAATCCTCTGGCAAGGAAAACATAAAATCATTTGCTAAAGTTGAAGGTGCCTTGAATCCTGTATAATTATCATTATGATATAACCGCAGTTCATTGTTTGAAGTAATATTCAGATTTCCGCTAATAGTAGAACTTGAACCGGCAGAAATTGAACCGGTAACAACAGCTTTTCCTGTTATATCGACATCTCCCGTTATATCTGTTTTCCCGGTTATATCTGCTCCACCTGCAGAAACCGATAGAGAGTTGCCAACAGTTAAAGAATTAGTGATTTCAACACCGCCGGAAGATAAAACTTTCATTCTTTCAATATCATTGGTAATAACAGAAATATCATGCCCTGATTTTGTTCCAAGAATCCCTGTTCCCGTTAGTATATTTCCCTCTAATTGCCAGCCACTTGCATTTGCTTGCTTCCAAGAGGCATTTCCAGAAGCATCTGAAGTTAAAACATAACCGGTATTAGCTCCTGCAGTTAATTTAAAATGCTTGTCGATATTAATGCCATCAACATTTATTGTTCCCGAAGAAAGAGATAAAATTTTTCCATTATCATCCCAGGTGAAATCACTTGAACCACTTATAGTATTTGCATCTGACCAAAAAGTTACATTACCCGCTGTATTCGTAACGCCTGTAAAAGAGGACGTTCCGTTTCCTTTCAGCATTCCTGTTATTGTTGATACTCCCGTGCCTCCATTGGCTACGGGCAAAATGCCGCTTACTTCGCTTGTTAAAACA
>CAYVTD010000003.1:0-72757 GCA_964454445.1 uncultured Hyphomicrobiales bacterium | reverse complement strand
CGTCTGTTGCAACTGAGCTTAATCCCGTGCCTCCATTGGCTACGGGCAAAATGCCGCTTACTTCGCTTGTTAAAACAACACTACCGACTGTTAATGTCCCATTCCCCGAACTCGTTTTTAAAACTCCATTGCTTGTCAGGTCAGCTAAAATATAATTTCCTTTTGTTGTATGGCTCGTCGTGCTTAATGTCAAATTTCCATTCGCAGCGGTTCCCCCACTCAATGTCTGACCTGCGCCACGACCTGCTAACAATGCGTATTGCGTATGGTCGTCGTCTGACAAACCGCTTAAACTCCCATGGTCTATCCCCCCAGGATTAGCAGATATTTCTATTCCCCCGGCTGAATTACTTATGCTTATGCCAGTACCGGCTGTGAGTGTGCTTAATGTATATCCTGTCCCATTGCCTATTAATAATTGACCGTCTGTTGCAACTGAGCTTAATCCCGTGCCTCCATTGGCTACGGGCAAAATGCCTGCTATCTCGGCAGTAGCTAAATCAACGGCATCGCTGGTTGAACCGCTTCCTACAAATCTGTTTGATTGAATATAGCCTGTGCCAATTGGAGCAAGTGAAGCACCAGTGCCTACAAGCATAGCTGCCGTTGTATTAGTACCACTTGAAATCAAATTAAATGGGATAGTCGCTGTATTACTTACAAATCTTAACCAGCTTGAGCCATCAAAGTAAAAATATCCGGGAGTATTGTCGGTTTGAAACACAATCAAGCCGGCAGCGGGGCTGCTTATTGCTATCCTTTGCGCTTGAGTCATTCTCGGCGCCAAAAATCCTTTATTAGTCGAAACTAAATCTAACAAAGCAGAGGCATTTGGTGTCGTCGTTCCAATACCTACATTGTCAGATTGAGCTAAGATCTGACTGATCGATAGAAAAATTAATAAAGCAATTACAGCCATTACTGAAATTGTTTTTTTTAATGAAAATACCTTAGCTTTATATTTAAAAATAGTATTGGTTTTGCAGTTCATCCCTGCCTCCTGCTTTATTTATTCTCATTCTTAGAATTAACTTTTTTTTATTATATAGTACCTTAAATACGAATATTCACAAAAATAACCACTCATCAAAACGGAATCAATCAGTAAAACTACTTAATTTTTTACATTTTTTGATTATTATGATTAATATTTTTTCATATTTCTTGATAGAACTTTCTCTAAAATCTGGTCAACATCAAAAAGCTTTAATAAAATATAATAAAGTCCATTTAATGAAACAAACCTTTTAATAAGATGAAAATATATAATAAAACAATTCACTACAAAAATATTGCCAAACCTTCATTTATTACAATAAAGTAATTATACTTTATATCAAATTGATTTGTTCAACTTCAAACAATAGCTTCTTTATTTTTTAATAATAAAAGCTTTTCGCAGATTAGATGGATTAAAAATTGACGGATGGTCTGGTTTCTTAATATGGGCAAGTTCTGCATTTACAAATCTTACATCTTCGATTGTGTAAAAAGCCTTGGGGTTATATTCGTTGATTAATCTAATCAATTCGGGGATTTGTTTGCGCCTTACCACCATGAAAAATATCTTGACATGCCCATATTTACCGTCAGCATCCATACTTGTTATTGAAATATCTTTTAAATCTGAGAGCTTATCAAGTAAATCATAAGCTTCCATTCGGGTGATAACTCTAAGAGCGACTTTGCCGATGGACAGCTTCTCTTCGATTTTCATTCCTGTCCAAGTGCCGGTGGCAAAACCGGCTGCAAATGCAAAATAATTGAAAATATTTGTAAGGTTTTGCATTATTTGTGCAATGGCAAGTATCCAGACGAAACTCTCAAAAAAACCAATAATGGGTGCTACCCGCTTGAACCCCTTGCTAATAAGTATAATGCGAACGGTACCAATACTAACATCAACGATTCTTGCACAAAATATCAAGATCATAGCAAAAATCGAATTGATAATAGCATTGTCGCAAATCTCCAGATTCATTTTCTTCTTTCATAAATTAATATATTACAAATCTCCTAAAAAAAATTAAGAGTAGCAAATTTCAATGATTTATGAATAATACAAAAAAATCCGATTTATTTAGATGAAAACTGGATTTTTGCAGAAATTTCCTTATTTTTGCTTGGTTCTGTTTTATTCAATAAAGATTTTCGAGATATGCCTTTAAAAGTGATAACGATAGATTTTTGGAATACATTATTCGATTCGAGCAACGGTACAGGCAGGAATAATGCCCGCCAGATTGCATTACTCAACGCAATCGACAAACACGGAATAACAGTGATGGGCGATGAGTTCAGCAAAGCGGTCCAAGCCTCTTGGGCTACTTTTAATGATATTTGGAAAGAAGAACAACGGACTCCTTCTCCCCGCGAAATGCTGATTTTCATTTGGGATTTTTTAAAACTACCCAAAGATAACGAATCCATTGAGGAAGTGCTAATAGCTTTTGAGCAAAGCATTTTAACTTCTCCGCCTAAAATAATTGAAGGTGTTAAAAATGCTTTGGAAGTATTAAGCCAAAAATATAAATTGGCAATTGTATCCGATACAGGGTTTTCACCAGGCTCGGCAATGCGAACATTGATGAAAAAAAACGAAATTTTTGATTATTTTTCGGCATTTAGTTTCAGCAACGAGACAGGAGTGTCAAAGCCATCTCCCAAAGCGTTTTTCAAAGTTTTAGATGAATTGCAGTGTTTGCCTCAAGAAGCCCTTCACATTGGAGATATAGAACGCACCGATATAGCTGGAGCTAAAGACATTGGTATGAAAGCTATACTTTACACTGGCGATTCGACAGCTTTTTTAAATCAGGGCAATCCAGAAACAAGCAGAGCCGATGCCTCTGTCAATTCTTGGAAGCAAATTCTGACAGAAATTGAACAGATGAATTAAGCATTAAATATATATTGTAAATAACTCTTTTTAAAATAGATACTTTGGCTTAGAAAAAAATGACTTTTATTGGTGAGGGGTACGCACTTGCAGCTGCTATTTTGTGGTCGTTTTCGTCTTTTTTATTTACAGCCGTTTCCCGGAGGATTGGCTCGATAGCTTTGAATATAAACAGAATGATAACTGCATCGATATTGCTTGCAGGCACGATGTGCGTAGCCGGCATAAGTTTTCAAATATCACGTAATCAGCTAATTTATTTATCACTTAGCGGAATTATCGGACTAGTCATTGGCGATACTTTTTTATTTCGTGCATATAAAGATATTGGCCCAAGAATAACTATGCTGATAATGTCGTTCAATCCTGCAATAGCGGCAATTCTTGCTTTTTTTGTAATCGATGAAGGGCTGTCACTCGTTGGAGTTTTAGGCATTGTTATAACTCTGATTGGTATTTCTATTGTTGTCCTCGAACGAGAGAACAATAACAGTAAATTCAAGATATCTAGCCTTGGTATTATTTTTGGTTTTATTGCCGCTGCTGGACAAGGCACTGGCTTGGTGGTCGCAAAAATGGCTTTCTTAGAAGGCGATATAAATGGCATCACAGCCACATTTTACCGAATCATCACGGCAGTCCTGGTCCTTATTCCAACAACGATGTTGATGAAGCGGTTTAGCAATCCAATAACACTTTTTTATAAAGATAGCAAAGCCCTTTGGATGGTGCTTGCCGCTTCGATTATCGGACCTTATCTAGGAATATTTTTCAGCTTCGAGGCGATTCGACATACAATTGTAGGAGTCGCTTCAACCTTGATGTCAACTACTCCGATAATAATACTTCCACTTACTTATATTTTCTACAAAGAAAAACCGACGATAAAATCGGTTTCCGGCGCCATTATTGCGGTTATCGGAGTTGCAGTACTTGTATTCTTGAAATAATGATTTATAGCTGTATTTATGTTTTAAAGTAATAGATTAATGAATATAAAGCCAAAAAAATCTCTCGGTCAGAATTTCTTGCACGATAAAAACATTTCAAAAAAGATTGTTTCTGCCCTTCAAATCAAATCTGGTGATTTTGTAGTCGAAATCGGTGCCGGGACAGGTTTTTTGACTGAAGATTTGCTTTCCGAAGATGTCCACTTGCTTGCTTACGAAATCGACCAAAGGGCAGTTAGCGTTTTAAAAGAAAAATTTTCCGGTAAACAGAATATTGAGATTATTTATCAGGATTTTTTGAAGGTTGATTTGCCGGAAATTGTGAAAAAAAACGGTGTTGATAGCATAAAAGTTGTCGGAAACCTGCCTTATTACATCTTGAGTCAGATATTATTTAAAATATTAGAAAATCATAAATGTATATCAAAAGCAGTCATTATGCTTCAAAAAGAAGTTGCACAACGCCTCAATGCTGCCCAAAAAACCAAAGATTACGGGATACTGACTGTGGCTGTCAATTTGATTGGAAATGCTAAAATTTTGTTCGATGTCTCGCCCCATTGTTTCTTTCCTCAACCTGAAGTAACTTCATCTGTTGTTGAAATAACTTTTCGTAATGACACATTGTCGAGAGAAAAATATATCAAAATAATGGAATTGGTACGCGCTTCCTTCAGCCAAAGAAGAAAAAAACTTAAGAATTCTTTAAGTTCATATATTAATAAATATAAAGAGACTAATGCTAATAATGAAATAGCTGAAGAAACAATGATTAGCAAAGAGAATACCAGCACAATCAGTAAAGTCGAATCCTTGGCTTTGTCGCAAGGACTCGACTTTTTTTCAAAAAGAGCAGAGGAACTCTCGCCAGAAGATTTTTTGCTACTTTACGATTTGTTCTTTCCTAGAAATACTTGTTAAACTCGATTTTCATACATTTGTCTTGTATAAAATCAATTCCGTTCTCTTCTGCAAGCTTTTTTGCTTCATCGTTCAAAATGCCAAGCTGCAACCAGATAACTTTGATATCGCCTTTCTCCTTACGCCGGGCGATAGCTTGCTTGGTAATCTCAATAGCATCTTCGCTTGGACGAAAAACGTCAAGGATTTCTATTTTCTCTGGCACATCGGCAATGGATTTATATGATTTCAAACCATCAATCTCATCAGCAGTTGGATTGATCGGTATAATATTGTAACCGTTATTATGTAATAGAATTGGCACTTCATTAGCCGGCTTCGAATGATTCTTTGACATACCGACAACGGCAACTGTCTTGTAATCTTCAAGTATTTGTTTTGTAGTCATCTATATTCTCCTTTATTGAAATTTCTATTATTAATGAACGGTAATATTAACGTATAAAATGAGAAATAATTTAAAACCTGATTTTTTCTTTTATGGATATTGGCTTAACTTTGGAAAACTGATGATAGCAGATAAGGAAAAAGAAATGAATGAACAAATAATAAAAATATTACACGACCTGGCTCTACTTCTCGAAATAAAGGGCGAAAATCCATTTAAATCGCGTGCATACAGCAATGCTGCAGATATAATAAAAAACCAAAATATCGACATCGAGAATGCAGTTCGACAAGGAACTCTTGCCGAAATAAAAGGTTTTGGCAAGGCATTGCAAGAAAAAATCACCGATTATGTCCTGAATGGGGAAATGAAGTATTTCGAGAAAATCAAAGAGGAAATTCCTATTGGCTTATTAAAAGTAATTAAACTTCCTGGAATTGGTCCGAAAAAAGCTGGAATGCTTTTCCGCGAATATGGAGTCAGAGGAATTGAAGATCTCGACAATATGTGCAAAAACGGGGAGCTTGCAAAAGTAAAAGGCTTTAACACAAAAAGCCAGGAGATTATTTTTATAGGTATTGGGCATATCAAAGCAAATATCGGACGATTTTCACAAGAATCTATAAAACAAGATATCGAGAAGATTTTAAAAACTTTATCAGACATTCCCGGTATGTCCAATACTAGCCTGACTTCTGATTTTCGTCGATTTGTCGAGACTATTCGCGAGATTAGGCTTGTCGCATCGGCTGACAGCGATGTATCCAAAGAGCTTAAAAGAGCTTTTATGGCTTTGCAAAAGAATAATTATTTCTATTTTGAGACTGAGAATAATATTCCTGTACAAATTGAAATTTGTTCACATAATAACTTTTTCTGGCGTCTCCATCAATCGACAGGCAACGACGATTACCTTCTTTCATTCAATAAATTATTTTCAGACAATGGTTATGATATTGGTGAAAATGAACTAAAAAAAGATGGGACAACGATTGCATTAAAAAATGAAGAAGAACTATACAAGCTCGCCGGGATTCAATTTGTTGAGCCTGAATTACGCGAAGATCCGGAGATTATTGAGCTTGCAAAAGAAAATAAATTACAGGAGTTAATTTGTGAAAACGATCTGAAGGGTATGGTGCATTGCCATAGCACTTGGAGCGATGGAGCAAACACCATCCTCGAAATGGCTTTAAAATCAAAGGAATTAGGTTTCAAATATTTTATAATATGCGACCACAGCCAAAGTGCCGTCTATGCTAACGGGCTTTCTCCCGAAAAGGTCCGCCTGCAACACGAAGAAATTGACCGCTTAAATGCTCAAGACCACGGCATAGTGATACTCAAAGGCATTGAATCGGACATACTACCCGATGGTTCTTTGGATTATGACGAAAGCACTCTCGAACTTTTCGATGTGGTCGTTGCTTCCGTTCATAGCCATTTTAAGATGGACAAAGAGAAAATGACACAGCGAATAATTACTGCTTTGCAAAATCCATATACAACAATGCTTGGGCACCCAACAGGCAGACTTTTGCTTTCTCGCGAAGCCTACCCTGTTGATATGGAAAAAGTTATAGAAGCTGCAGCCGAGTATAGTAAAATAATTGAAATTAACAGCAATCCTTATCGATTGGATTTGAATTGGCAAAATACGCGCTATGCAAAAAAACTTGGAGTTAAAATATCGATTAATCCCGATTCGCATCGCATCAGCACATTAAGCGATGTTTTCACAGGCGTTAAAGTCGCGCGAAAAGGAATGCTTTCTTGCGATGATGTTGTAAACACGCTCAAAGTTGATGATTTTTTAAAGTTGGTTCGCAGGCATTAAAGGAGTAGAAACGTTCATTTGCACAAGCTCACCGCAAACAGCTTGAAATGGCTCCAGAGGAATTTTCAGGATGCCATCTTCCGTTTCAAAAGACTTCCCAGATATAAAACTGAAAAATTTTGCAAATTCGCTATTCATTGATATTTCAAGATTTATCGCTTTTTCTTGTTTCATACTACCTGCAAATAGCACAACCAAAGTTTTATCCGCCGAAATCCTCAAAAAAGCCACACATTCATCACTTGAGGTTTGGAGAGGTATGATTGAATTGGGAGATGTATTTTCAATAATTTCAAGATATTGATTGCGTATATCAACAATTTTTCTTAGATACTCTGTCCATTGTTCCTTGTTGCTCCAGCAAAGCTCAGCTTCTGAAAAAAGAGGCAATTTTTCAGCAGGATATTTGCTTTGCTCCTCTGGAGTGAAACCGAGCCCAGTATTTACAGGCACAGATTCCCCAAGCTCATAACCGGAATGAATGAACAATATCTCAGGAAGAAAGCAATTGAAAGTCCAAATAAATTTTGAGAATTTAACTCCATAAGCACGTGAAGCTGCCCGAGGAGTGTTGTGAGTTTCTGCTGTTGCAAAAAAAGGCAAAGGGCTGCCTTCTGAAGCAAGCCGTTTAAGCAAGTCGTTCAATTTTTGTGGTATATGTGCATCGAAGGGTAGATAACCCACAACGGCATCGTATCCATCTTCGACCGATTTTTCATTAAGCGAGAAATTCTCTTCCCAAAACTTAAAATGCTTGTTTAAAATGCGTGCCTCTGAAGTTATTCTTGCTCTTAGCTTGCTTGGAAGCGAATGTCCCATATCGAGCAAAACTCCATCGATACCAAAAGTTCTTTGATAATAAGGGATTATCCCACAAATGCTTTCCCAAAGGTCTTTAACAATATATTTTTCTTGGGCAAGTTCTTCGTCATACATTCTAACTGTATTATATGCAATATAATTAAAGTCCTTATGGTCATATAGCCTTAAATAGGTAACATCGCTCCAGGGCGGTTGTGTATCATTTGGGGGCCAATCAGCAAAAGCTGAAGGAATTCTCGATATTGGCTTACCATTGTTAAAACCAATGATTTTCCCGTTTTGCAAAGAAACAGTTTCAGGAGGTAAAATAAATAAATTACTGTAATATTTGTGCGGCGGCAAAAGCTCGCTAAAATCACCGTTTTCAACTTTTTCTTTTATTTCCAACAATTCTTCTTCAGTAAAATCGGGTGCGCCATACGTGTTTTTATCAATTTTAACTTGCTCACGATCTTTGACTTCCTTTTTTATCCAATAAAACCAATTAGGTCGCTCCAAAGCCAAATCGCTGTCAATACTTGCCGTGCGAAATACAAATTCGAGAATGACATCCATTCCAAGATGATGCGCAGCTTCGACAAATGCCTTAAATTGCTCTTCAACAGTCGTTTCCAACAAAGGCTCGGACAAATTTTCATCGAGAAGATACGGATTTTTAATAGCATAAGGCGAGCCGAGCGTCCCTTTTCTGCCATCGATGCCAATTGAAGTAACGGGCAGTAGATAAACAGTATTAACACCAAGCGATTTGATGTATGGTAACAAGGCGATACCCTTTAAAAATGTACCGTTTTTTCGAAAGCCAGTTCGGGAAAACTTTCGAATTAAATGTCCATCTCCTTCGTGGTCAAAAGCAGTTGTATATCGCAGCAACATATTGTAAACAAAGGGAATTGCTGAAGATTGCCTTTCACTTTCGCTTGCTTTTATTTCTTCAATTTTTCCAATGAAAAATTTATATGGATCGACTCGAACAACACTTTCATTCGTTGTTATTTGCGGATTCGACCAAAGCGCTGGTATATAATAATCCTCTTGCTTAGGGTAGCGTGCCTGCAGTACTTCAAGTCGTTTTTTGATGCTTTCTAATGCCTGCATAAATAGATAATTACTTTTTATTGCAAAATTTTTCGAGCAATTTACTTGCCTGAGGATAATTAAAACTCTTGGATTTTTCCCAGTCTGCACAGGCACCAGCAGTATCGCCAAGTGCAATTTTCAAACTGCCACGATAGAATAAAGCGGGCCCATTGCTTGGATAGAGTTGAATTGCCTTGTTGAAATTATTCATTGCATTTTCAATCTTCTGCTGTTGCATATAAAGGTATCCCATGCCTGTTATTGCCTCGACATTGTTTGCATCAAATTTTAATGCCTGATCGAAGAGTTGCTTGGCACCTTCGAAGTCGTTTGCCTGAATGCTAATGCTGCCAGCCCGGGAAAAAGCAGCAGATTTTTGCTGGGGAGGCTCCGGAGGCATAAGACGTGCCAAATGCCTAAGATCTGAGGCGGCATTTTTAAGCTGATTTTTTTGCATATAGATATTTGAACGCATTTGGTATGCTTGAACAAAATCAGGATTAAGAGCTATTGCTTTGCTAAAATCCTGAAGAGCTAAATCAAAATTGTTGAGACGCATCAGTGCTACGCCGCGAGTTTGATAAAGATCGGGGATAAATTGATTCATTTTAATGGCTTTAGTAAGCTCAGCAATACCACCTTTTATATCGTTTTTGTTCATTTTTTCAATAGCTTTTTGATATATCTGTTGCAGTTGTGGATCTACCTGAGCCTGAGGCTGAGGAGGCATTTGCCCTTGTTGTCCTGCACTAGGAGCACCTTGTCTTTGCTGTTGTTGCTGCTGTTGGTTTGGTTGTTGTTGTCTTTGCTGCTTGGCTTTTGCAGAATCTTCAGCAAAAAAATCTTTACCAAGAATTTCTTCCAAGCTGGGTTTTTCTTTCTTTTCACTGCAAGAAACAAGCAAAGCTATTGAAAATAATATGATTGGCAAGAGAGCAATATAACGTAATTTCATTGTAATTCCCTTTAAAAAATACTTGATACTTTTTTCAAATTTAAATATTTTTTTATAATTCTAATAATTTTAGATTAATTATGAGAATCTATACTAAACGTTGAGTAACTATGTTTACAATCAAATTATGCGTTTGCAAAACATCTCCATTTGCATTAATAATATGAAACCTGTCCGGCTCATCGTTTGCAATCTGCTTAAATCCGGCTATAACCCTTTTAAAAAACGCATTTCCAGCCATTTCCATTCTGTCTTTCTCCTTATCTGTGGAGCGTTTTGCAGACGTTTTAATTGAAATATCGAGGAAAAAGGTCAAATCAGGAATAAATCCTTGTGTTGCAAACATATTACAAGTTTTTACGTTGTCGATATCGAGTTCCCTGCCATAGCCCTGGTAAGCAGTCGTAGAGTCATAGAAACGGTCTATAAGTACAGTTTTACCCTCTTTTAGTGCAGGAATCACATGTCTTTCGACTAATTCAGACCGGGCAGCCTCGAAAAGAAATAGCTCTGTAATAGGAGTTATCGAGGAATCCTTGTCTAGTAGCAAAGACCTGATTATTTCAGAGACATGGCTACTTCCAGGTTCGCGAAACTGAATAACTTGATGACCGATGGATTTTAAATAATCAGATAAAAGCTTAATTTGCGTCGATTTGCCAGAGCCGTCAATCCCCTCAAAAGTTATAAGCATCAGTTATCCTCATTGTTTTCCATTTTATCTTTTTCTTTTCCCGACAAAATTACTACAAATTCACCCAAAATCCTATCTTTTTTCGCTAAGAATTCCTTTGCTTCAGAGATCGTCCCTAAAAAAATCTCTTCAAATTTTTTTGTTAGTTCTCTTGCTATACATATTTCGCGTGATTCTTCGAGAATTTCTGCTAAATCGCCGACGAAATCCAAGATTTTATGTGGCGATTCATAAATAATAGATGTAAATGGATGATTGGCAATAGATTTCAAAAATTCTGACCGACCTTTTTTTTGAGGTGGAAAGCCAAAGAATGTGAATTTATCTGTCGGTAAACCGCTTGCTGTCAGTGCTGTCAGCATTGCAGAAGCACCCGGCAAGGGAACAACATTAATTCCATTATGCAAGCATAAACGAACAAGTTTATATCCAGGATCGGAAACTGTGGGTGTGCCTGCATCGGAAACTAATGCAATTTTTTTACCCGACTTAAGCAAACTCAACAAATAATGATTTTTAGTTTCTTCATTATGCTCGTGGTAACTCTCAAGTGTTTTCCCATTTATCTTATAATGGTTAAGCAATTTCGAAGTTTCCCGGGTATCTTCGCAGGCAATAATATCAACGGAATTCAAGGTCTTGAGCGAACGAAACGTTATATCCTCGAGGTTTCCTATCGGAGTTGGCACAATATATAAACTACCAAGAATTTCAATATTATTGTCCATCTTACTTTTCTCTTAGCTTTTTGAAAAAATCTTTAATCATTAGCTCGCTTTCTTCTCTTAAAACCCCTCTTCTAATTACGCATCTATGATTTAACCTTTCGTTTTGAGCAATATTCAAAACAGAACCACAAGCGCCAGCTTTTAAGTCGTCTGCAGCAATAATAATTTCAGAAATTCTGGCAAGAACAATAGCCCCGGCACACATAGAACAAGGCTCAAGTGTCGTATATATCTTTGTGTCAAGCAAATGCTTGTAACCAGCTGTTTTAATAGCTTCTTTTATTGCAATTAACTCGGCATGAGCAGTGGCATCTTTATCTTTCTCAACACAATTATATCCTTTGCCAATGATAGCCTCATCTTTGACAATAACGCATCCAACAGGCACATCTTCGTTTTCTGCCGCCATGCTTGCCAAGTCTAAAGCCACTTGCATCCAAAAAGCGTCTCCTGATTCAATATTATCATCTATTATTGGCATTTAAATATTCTTAAGCAGCTTTATCATCACACATTTCTTAATAAGTCAATTCCTTTATAAATAGTATCATTACTTTTGGCGAAACATAAACGTATCATTGTATCGCCTTCGTCTGATTTTTTATAAAAAATTGAAACAGGAATAGTGGCAACACCAGAATTAACGATGAGCTCCTTGGCAAATTCAATTCCTTTAGTTTTTGTATCTTCAGGCATATCCGCCAAAATGAAATAGCTCCCATACGGTTTATAAGGAGTAAAACGGGTTTCTAAAAGTTTGGAATAAATCAAATCACGCTTTTGAAGATACATTTTCCGAAATTCAGGAATGTAAGAGTCGAGTTGTGTAAGTGCGAAAGCCATCGCCTGTTGAGCAGGTGTGTTCGATGCAAACGTTGTCCACTGATGGACTTTTCTGATTGCACCTGTAATTATTTCGCTTGCGATAGCCCAACCGATTTTCCAGCCGGTCATACTAAAAGTCTTGCCTGTCGAAGATATGATAACGGTTCTTTCCATCATCTCTGGAAATTCTGCTATCGACCGATGCTCTATACCATCATAAGTTAAAAATTCATAAACCTCGTCGGAAACGACAATCAAATCGTTTTTAACTGCAAGTTTCGCAATGAATTGCAGCTCTTCGTTGTTAAAAATCTTTCCACTTGGGTTGTGGGGAGTATTGATGATTATGATTTTTGTTCTTTTATTAATCAAAGCTTCGAGTTCGTCGAAATCAAAATGGAAATCAGGCTTTTTCAATGTAACATATTTTTCGACTCCGCCGGCAAGCTTCACTACTGCTTGATAGGAATCGTAAAACGGCTCGAACATGATGACTTCGTCGCCCTCATCGACCAGGGCTGTTATTGTGGTATAAATAGCTTCAGTAGCTCCAGAAGTAATCGTAACATTCTTTTCATTATCCCATTGCAAACCATAATACTTGTTTTGATTTTCGCATATTTCCTTCCTTAAAGAAAAAATGCCACTCGAGGGAGCATATTGATTCTTTCCTGCTTTCATAGCACTATAAGCTGCTTGCATCAGCCATTCAGGCCCATCAAAATCAGGGAAACCCTGACCAAGATTGACGGCATTATGCTGAAAAGCAAGTTGGGAAATTGTTGTAAAAATTGATTCAGGAATGCCCGACAAACGCTGCGCTTCGATAGTTCTCATTTCTTTGTTTAATATTTTTTGAATAAATTTTGATTGAAAAAAAAGCTAAAGCTATTGACGAAATAAAACTTATGTATTTTAGACACCTTATTCAATACAATTTATTAAAAGACGTTAATGTATTGTCGATATGGTTGTTATCAAATAATTCACTAACTTACAGTTTTTATCTTTTGCAAGTAAGGCAATGTTATTTCTTGGGGTTTTTTAGGAGATAGTATTAGAATGAGATATGTTAATAGAAAATACAGCTTTTTTTACATTGGAGTAATATTTTGGCTATTCATTTCACCATTAGCAATGCAAGCACAACCTTGGATTACACACCCAAGTAATGTTGCCAAAGCGAACTTTCAAGATGCACAGCAAGAATTTAGAGAATATTGGCAGGACAAAACTCCCGCGAAATGCACAGGCTGGAAGCAATTTAAAAGATTGGAATGGTTCTGGGAAAAAAGATTGTTCCCAGACAATGTTTTTCCCGATTTCCACAAAATTTATACCGATTATCAAAATTATCGTGAAAAGAATATTAACAAAAACTCGCCTCTCGACAATAATTTATACAAATGGACAGCACTTGGACCGTTTGTAAAGCCCAAGCAACATCCTGATTATTCACCGGCAGGTTTGGGTAGGACTAATTGCATCTCCTTCCACCCGACAAATAAAAATATCATTTGGACAGGCGCCTCCTTTGGTGGAGTATGGAAAACAACTAATGGTGGAGGCGCATGGCAAACTTTCCCTTTTACTGAATTTCTTTCTATAGGCATATCCGATATCGCTGTTGCCCCGAGCAATCCATCTGTTGTTTATGCCGCTACCGGCGATGCCGACGCAGCCGGTTTTCTCGGTGTTTTATATAATTATTCCATAGGTATAGTAAAAACTACTGATGATGGCGCTACCTGGAAACTAACCAAGCCTTTATATGGGCAGAACCTTGAAATTGCCAACAAACTATTGATTAACAGAATTTTGGTGCATCCTCTAAACGAAAATATCATCTATGCAGGCACAAGCGCCGGGCTGTACAAAAGCATCGATGGCGGAGAATCCTGGAAATTATTATCTGCTCTATATTGCCGCGATCTCGAATTTAATTCCAGCGACCCGGAAAAAATCATTGGGGCATTTCGCGAAGTTTCAGAAAATAAATACATATTTTCAATAGCATTTGTCAATCCCGAGACAGGTGAGCTTGCAAAAAAAATACAATTCAACGATGTAGTGCGTATTGCTTTGGCTGTTTCTAAAGCTGATGCCAATACAGTTTACGCTATTGCTGCCGGAAATGATATGGGTTTCCATTCTTTTTTGCGCAGCACCGATGGTGGCGAATCTTGGGAAACAAGAGCAAGAAAAGGGACTCACCCCAACTACCTGCATTATTATACAAGCGGTTCGGGAGCAGGTGGACAAGGTTTGTATGATTTAGCCATCGTTGTTGACCCCAAGAATCCAAACAATGTTTTCATTGCAGGAGTTAACGTTTGGAAAACAGGCAACGGAGGATCGAGCTTCGATTTGGTAACGGATTGGCAGGGTTGGACTGCCCCGTGGATTCACGCAGATATTCATTCTCTAAAATACAGCCCCGATGGCGCTCTCTATGCCTGTACCGATGGAGGAGTAAACAAAACGACAAACAGCGGTAAAAACTGGACCGACCTTAGCAACTCCCTTGCTATTACGCAATTCTATAAAATCGACCAATACCCTGGCGACGAAAGCTTTATCATTGGTGGTACGCAAGACAATGGCACCCACATCAAAAACGGCTCAAGCTGGTCTAACATTCTCGGCGGAGACGGAATGGACTGCAAAATTGATTATACAAACAAGCAATACTTGTATGCTTCGATGTACTACGGCTCATTTTGGCGGTCAACCAATGGAGGAACTTCCTTTTTCTATATGCTCGACGACAGAACAACCGGGGAAACTGGTGCTTGGGTTTCGCCAATAGCTATGGATCCCAAAGATCCTGCTGTAATGTACGTCGGACTTGTAAATCTTTGGAAAACAACAACCCGCGGAGCACAATGGGAAAAAATAGCTTTTCCTTCGAGTAATTATAAGATCGACTGCATTGCTTTAACTGAGGCAGACGCTTCGACAATCTATGCATCTTCGATGAATATGCTAGCCGTAACCCACGACGGTGGAAAAAATTGGACAATATTATTTAGGGCTGGAGCTGCTATATCCGACATTGAGGCAGATCCAAAAAACAAAGATAGATGTTGGATAACCCTTTCCGGATATAAAAACAGTTATAAAGTTATGGAGGTAAACGGAATAAAAGTAACAGATATTTCAGGTAGTTTACCGAGTGTACCTGCAAATGCAATTACATATCAAAAAAATTCGCCCGGCCGTTTGTATATTGGCACTGATATCGGTGTTTTTTACAAGGATAATACGCTCAATGACTGGATACAAATGGATAATGGCTTGCCTAATGTAGTCGTTACAGATTTACATATTCATTATGGTACAAGTAAATTAAGGGCAGCAACTTATGCTCGTGGACTTTGGGAAACAAAAGTGAATAATTGCAATATCGCAAAACCTGAAATAGCAATAATTGGCGATACAGAGTTTTGTCAAGGAGGTTCTTGCATATTGACTGCCCCAGATGGGTACGTTTCTTACGAATGGAACAATGGCAAAACATCGAAAAGCATTACTGTCAATCAAAGAGGTACTTATTTTGTTACCATTACCGATGAGCAAGGTTGCAAAGCATCTTCGAAAGATGTAATAATAAACGTTTTCAGTGTTCCAGAAATCACCATATCCACAGCAACAAAATATCCAGTTTGCGAAGGCGAAAAAGTTCGTCTCCGGGCAACAATTGGTTTTAAAGAATACTATTGGTCTAATGGCGCCACAGGCATTTCTACTGAAGTAAGCGAAGCAGGCCCGATAGCCGTCATTGGCATTACTTCTAATGGTTGTTCTGATACATCAGATATTTTCAATCTCTATTTCTTGCCTGTACCAGCCAAGCCTGACATTTATTTAGATGGTCCTGTTTTAAAAACCTCATCATCTGCCTCTGCTTATCAATGGTATTTAAACGGCAATCCTATCCAAGGCGCTATTTCAAATGAACATAAACCTGGAAGCAATGGCAAATATCAAGTTGCTGTTTTTGGCGAAAATGGTTGCAGCACTTTGTCTGACGAATTCTCTTTCACAACAGGAATTGATGATTTATCTGCAAGCGAATCGTTTATCAAGACAACCCCCAATCCGTCAGATGGAGTCTTTTATCTTGAAATTTCCGATAATATTTGCAGTGATATTACACTTGAAATAACTAATCTAATTGGTAATAAAGTCTTTAGCTCGATCATCAAAAATTCCGGTCATAAAAGCCAACAGAAACTCGATTTGAGAATGTTGCCATCGGGAGTATATCTCGCAATTTTCAATTGCGGGGGTAAATCATTTATTCAGAAAATTATTATAAAATAATGGCAGAATTAGCTTTATAGGCATAATTCATCAGAAAGGCTAATAGTAACCGCCAAAAGAAATTTTTAAGCAAATAATGGAAAAATGTTTCATAGCTAACTGATTATAAACCAACAAGGTGAATTAATCCATTCTTGTGGCACGTTTTTTAATCAGTATTTTTTTCATTAAATATTATTGACTTTATGTCGATAATAAAAATAAAATAATCTTTTGTTTTTTGCGGTCAATATAAATATTTATTGCTTGGCAAAAGTTTGCAATAAATGAATTACAAGAAGTTTAACAAAGAATTGGCATTAAAAAAATGGCAAAAGACAAACCGGCGCCCGAAGAGAGTAAAGAACCTAAACAAGTGCCTGAAAAACCCAAAGGCAATTCCGGTATTCCAGGTATTGTCCAACTCGTCGGCATCATTGCAGGCACTGTTGTAATTATGGTAATTATACTATTTCTAGCTTTTAAATTCTTAGTTTTTCCAGATCTAAAACAGCTTACCGGCGCTGGACGCCTTGATAGTACAGCAATCGGAGAAAAGAGTAAAGAGGAACTTGCGAAAGAAGCCGAAAAGAAAAGAGATGCTTGGATGGACGAAGAAGATGTCTCTTTCTTTCAAAAAGATGAAAACACTCATTTTGTCGAAACCGGAAGGATAACCACCAATCCGAGTGGCTCGACCGACCGCTTCGTGGTCATCAATCTAGGCTTGATTTATTTGACCAAGCCCGGTGAAAAAGAGAGTGGAGAGGAAGGAGGTGCAGCTGCCCTTTCGCCAACAATAATTGCACGTATCAGAGGCGGCGTTAATATGGTACTTGGCAAATATACTGCCGAGCAGATAAAATCGCAACAGGATTCGCTGCCCAATGTATTTAAAAAAGAACTTAAACCTATTTTCCGCCAAGGGAAAATGCTGCTGAAAGATGTGATTTTACAAGAAATAATAATCCAATAAAAGAAACAATGGCTGAGGTACTATCGCAAAACGAAATAGACAACCTGCTCTCGGAAATGACTTCAGGTTCGATGGATGTCGATGATGTTCTAAGTGGCAGAATCGACAAAGGCGACATTTCAAGCTACGATTTTCGCCGTCCTAACCGAATTTCCAAGAATCAGGTAAGAACTTTGCAAACCGTTCACGAGAGCTTTGCAGAGGTCTTTAGCTATTATCTCGTTTCGAAATTGCAAACTATAGTGTCCATATCTGTAACATCAGTTGACCAGTTGTTTTATTCAGAATTCATATTGTCTGTAGCAAATCCGAGCTGCTTGTATGTCTTTGATATAGAAGGCACCGACGGAAGCGGTATTTTAGAAGTTAGCCCCCAATTGGCATTAACCATCGTCGAGCGCTTGCTCGGTGGTAGCGCCGAAACGCAAGCCAAAACGAGGTCTATAACTCCGATTGAGCAAGCAGTCATTCGCGGGCTTATCGAGCATTGTCTTTCCGATTTGCGTAACTCATGGCAGTCCATTGCCGATTTGCACTTTAAATATCAGCGTCTCGAAATGGAGGCAGATTTTGTACAAATAGCACCATCTTCGGAAATTGTTGTTGTAGTTTCTTTCGACGTAAATATTGGAGTACATTCATATTTGATGAATCTATGCTTCCCTACTTTTGCTCTCGAAGAAGTTCTAGCCCGCTTGAACCGGCAGCAAGTTACTGCAACCATTGGCAGAACGTCTCCGAAACGGCAACTCGAGAATATGCAGGTAATGAAACAACAAATGTCAACAACCTATCTGCCTGTCAAAGCTGAACTTGGCAGTGCCAGCATTACAGTTCGAGAGCTATTGCAACTCCAGTCAGGCGATGTGATTAAGCTCGATAAAAGAATAAATCAAGAAATCGAAGTCTTTATCGGAAGAAAACGCAAGCTCGCCGCTCGACCTGGCAGCGTCGAAGGAAAAAAGGCTGTTAGGATTACCCGCCAACTGACCGAAGATGACCTCGTAGATCAAGATATTTCATTCAAAGAGGAGGAATAATATATGACTATGTCTCAAGACGAAATCGATGCTCTTATTAATACAGGTAACCTCGCTGATCTAGATGATGAACAAGCAGAGCAACAAGAATCGGAAAAAAGTAAAGATGCTGGAAAAAAAGATAAATTTCCTGACTTGGATTTTCCTAGTGATAGCACTATTTATTCACCTTTAGATCCTAAACTCGAGCTTCTTTACGACTTACAATTGCCTGTTTCCATCGAACTCGGGCGGACAAACATGCTTATTCGCGAAATCCTCCGGCTTGGCAGAGGATCTGTTATCGAATTTGAAAAACTCGTTAGCGAGCCAGTCGATGTGTTGATTAATGGAAAGAAAGTGGCTGAAGGCGAAGTCGTTGTCATCGACAAGCATTTCGGTATTCGTATTACAACGCTGGTTGATCCTACCGACCGCTTGCGCTCTGTTAAAAGATAGTTATATTGTTTTTTCTCATTCACAGGAGTAATTCGTATCATGGATGATACAATGTTCAAAGCATTTTTCACATTAGGTATAGCCGTTGCAGTTATTGCATTAAGCCTTTATTTAGTAAAACGCCTCGTAATCAAAAAAAATGTCTCTAACAGCGGCTTGGAACTCAAGATACTATCCAGAATAAGCTTGCAGCCAAAAACGCATCTTTATATTATAAAAGCAGACGAAAAGACTTTGCTTGTCGGTGCAACCGACCACAATATCAACCTTATCTCAGACCTCACAGAAGATCCTACTTTCAACGAAACAATATCTATCGAAGAAAATAAAGCTCTTAGCCACGACTTTGCCAAACAAATGCTTAGCGATGAGAAAAAGAAAATGGAATTGGAGCAAAACCTCTCTTTTACTTCATTCCTGATATCAGCATTTAAAAAGACTAACTAATATTGACTTGTATGTAATTGTAACTAACTTTATTGGTTTTTACAGTTCAAAGTTCTTTGGTTCCCAATCGAGCCCTTCGCAAGGTATATGGTTGCGGCTTATATGCTGATCGTAAAGTCTGCACATTTGCCCAGTCGAATCGAAATGCTTGCACGAACCACACAAAGTCTCGTCTTCGAGAGTTTTTATCCGCTTGTTGTAACTTTGATATTGCCGGTATGCAGGATAAAAAACAAGTCCCCAGAGAGCAAACAGAATAATCCACCAATACTGTCGAATATACAAGGGATTTACAAATAAGAAGCTAGCTGTTATGATAATTGCAGAACGCAATATCACTCCCCACACAACCGAACCAGTTGTTACCGATGGCTGGTCAGTTTCATTGTCTGCCTCGCTGCTTTCGCGAAACTGAAGGATATCAATTATTTTATTTATCATTGTTGCATCAAGAAAATTACGTATTTTTGCATAAATTTTATCATTGAAACGTCTTAAAAAATCAAATCAAAATCTTTTTTTTGTGTTTGAATTCTTTAATACGTCTCTAATTATTGAAAATTATATATTTGTCGCAATTAATTAAAAAAATATTTTTTTGGATAGTATAAATGCCAGAAGTTTATGATGTAAATCCAGAATTTGCCTCGAAGATACGCCAGAATATCTTTCTTGTTATTCTTGTCTGTATTGCTATTATCTTTACAGGACGACTTGCTTACCTCCAGATAATCTCAGGAAATGTGCTTAGATTAAAAAGCGAAGCACAGGCAATAAAAGAAAATGTTGTCGAGCCATTTCGAGGTAATATTTTTGACAGGAACAACAAACTATTAGTCCACAACGAGCCATCATTTACTGTAACGCTAACACCACATCTCTTTAAAGAAGAGGCCCTGCCATTATTGTATTCCATTTTGGATTTAGATACAAAATTTATTAATAAGCTTCTCAACAGCAATTATCGGGACATAATCTTCTCGCCTATAAAAATCTATCGCGATATTAGTTACGAAAAACTCGTAGAAATCGAAGAAAATTCTGAATTACTCCCAGGTATTGATGTGATTAATGAATCAAAACGACTATACATGCTCGGAGATTCGTGTAAGATGACGCACGTGTTGGGCTTTACACGCGAAATCAATGAGAAGCAATTAAAAAAGATGGAATTTTTTAAGTCAGGAGACATCATCGGGCAGTCAGGCCTCGAAAATAGTTACAATAGCGAGCTTTTTGGCTCGAAAGGAGTAAAATTTATTGCTGTAAACCGGCAAGGAGAAGTTATTGAAAGCTTCGACAAAGGACGTATCGATCTGCCTTCAAGAAATGGATTTGATTTGTATCTGACCATAGACTCGCGTTTGCAGACTATTTCCGAGAATCTTTTGAAAGGAAAAAAAGGCACTGTCATAGTAATGGATCCTCGTAATGGTGAGATTCTTGCTCTTGCTAGCAGCCCTGATTTCGATTTGCGCTCGTTTACCGGCAAGATTTCACAAGAGTTCTCTGATTATTTATACAATAACAAGTCATATCCTATGCTAAACCGGGCTATTCAATCCAAATTCCCTCCCGGCTCGACAATTAAAATGTTAATGGCAATAGCTGGCTTGCAAGAGGGTATTATTAACTCAAATTCGATGATACATAGCGATGGCTTTTTCCAGTTGGGAAATAGAAAAGCCGGATGCCACGCCCCACCAGGCGATTACAATGTCGAAAACTCTATCAGGGTATCTTGCAATGTTTTTTATTATAAACTTTCGCTGATGATCGGTTTTGACAACATTATCAAATATGCAAAAATGTTCGGATTTGGCGCCCCGACAGGTATTGATATCCCCGGAGAACGCTCTGGCATACTTCCTACAAGAGAATGGTTGAATAAGAATAAAAAACTCAACAGTATCCCCAAAGGAATGATTATCAATTACGGTATTGGGCAAGGTGAACTAACTGTTACCCCTCTTCAAATAGCTGCCTATACTTCCACCATTGCTAACGAAGGTACCTATTATCAACCTCACATTGTTAGGGATATGTATAACAATATTACATTTAAAAAAGAAAGAATTGACTTTAACCAAAGAGAGCTACCTATCCGAAAAGATATTTTCAGAACTGTTAAAAAAGGTATGTACGGTGCTGTCAATCTCCCAGGTGGAACTGCCCAAAATGTAAGATTGCCCGGTATCTTTATTTGTGGAAAAACAGGAACAGCCCAAAATCCACCTAATAGATCTCACTCCTGGTTCACAAGCTTTGCCCCTTACGATAAACCGGAGATTGTGGTTACGGTGATGGTGCAAAATGGCGGCTATGGCAGCGAATCAGCTGCACCAATAGCAAGAGAGATTTATAAAGCTTATTTCTTCCCTGATAGTTATCGCTATCCTTGGGAGCTTTTTCAACAAGTTTCAGATTCTACTCATGCTGTTGTTATTCCTGATTAATTTATTAAAAATAAGAGATAAAAAATGAAATTAATAAATGTTATTGCTTTATTTGCTTTCCTTAATTATTCACTCACATTCTCACAAGAGGAACTCTCGTTCGAACAAGCGAAGAACATTGCACTCCGAAACTGCTATTCAGTACAAATAGAAAAGAATTTTGCTATAATTGCTTCAAACAATAACTCTTTCGGTAACGCAGGCTTTCTACCATCAGTCGATTTACTAGGTAATTATACCAAAAGTACTCAAAATGTTAAGCAAAATTTTTTCAGCGGTCAATCTATTGAAAAAACAGGTGCATCAAGCAAATCACTTTTAGCCACAGCCGAGGTGAACTGGCAAATTTTCGACGGTATGAAAATGTTTGCAACAAAAGAAATGCTCGAAACGCTCGACGAAGCCGCGCTCGAAGAGTTACAAAAAAATATGGAGCAAACTGCCTTGGACGTCTATCGACTATATTACGATATAGTTACTCAAAATACTATCTTAAGTGCAACAGAACAAGCCATCGATTTTTCAGCGGAGCGATTACGAATATTCGACGAAAGGTTTCAGCTTGGCTCTTCGTCAAAACTCGACTTCTTGCAGGCAAAAGTATATTACAACAGCGACAAAAGCGACAAATTACAGATAGAATCGAGAATACAACAGCTTCAATACTCGCTCAACGAATTGCTCGCTCGTGATCCAGAAACTCAATTCGTCGTTACCGATTCCATCGATATGAACGAACATCTGGAATTCTCTGTTTTGTTGGATTATGCTCTAAAAAGAAACAAAGACATTATTCTTGCAGAAAAATCTATTTCTGCCGCAAAAAACAACGTTACAATAAGCGAATCTATGTATTATCCAAACATCAGGTTATTTGCCAATTATGAACTGTCAGATTCCCGCTCGGAATCAGGATTTATGGCTCGTAATACGAGCTTGTCCTTCAGATATGGTGTTAATTTTAGTATGAATTTATTCAATGGAATGAACACCTCTATCCAGTCGCAAAACGCAAGGATTATGCTCGAAAACAACGAACTGCTCTTTTCGCAAACTAAATTAAGGGTAGTCACAGAATTGAGAATCGCATATAGCCATTATAGCAAACAACTTGAAATCGTCGAACTCGAAAATGAAAATGTCATTGCAGCCAAAGAAGCTCTCGACATCGCCTATGAGCAATTAAAACTTGGCACATATTCGCCTTTGGATTTAAGAGAAGCCCAGAAAACTTATGTGCAAGCATTTAGTAGACTCGTCTCTGCCAAATACAATTACAAGCAAAGTCAGGCTGAATTGCTTAGAATCAGCGGCTTGCTATTAGAATAGTAGGCCTTAGTCCTCTTCTTCGAGTGGGTTACCATCGAAATCTGTTTCTTGAGTTATCGCAAAATCCATCAAGAAATCCATTACCTTTTTTGCAAGGACCCTGCCAGTGATGTTGTGATTGCTCATCAAAGATTTCCTTATTGTTTCTCTGTCGCCTTTGATGTTCTGGAGATTATATTCTATTAGACTTTCAATATCGGTATCTTCGACCTCAAGCCCTTCTTTTTCAATAATTTTTTCCTGAATAAGGTCCCATTTCACAGTTCGAATAGCTAAAGGGCGAAGTCCTTCGCCAAATGATTCAACTGTAAACTGTTCTGCATTAGGTTGCCCCTTGTATTGCTCTTTAATATTGTCAACAAAGGATTGCAAAGCAGTATTGACAAGCGTTTCAGGAGGCTCGAAATCATGCATTTGGACGATGCTGTCCACAAGTTGGTCTTCCATTTTTTGGCGGCTTTTATTGTCCCATTTTTCTTGCAATTGGAAACCAGTTTCTTCTCTAAATTCTTCTGTTGATACAAATTTATTAGAAGTATAATTTTTTACGAACTCATTGGTGAACTCAACCGGCACAATTTGCTGGATTTCTTTAACGGTAACTTTAAAGGTCTTATCGGGAGCGCCAACTTCCTGAGCAGCAGGGTTGAAATTGAAAGAATCGCCAGCTTTTAAATTGATGAGTGAAGTTTTCAATTCTGGTAGAACGGTCTCTGAGCCAAGGAAAACGCTGGTTTCCTGCGCCTTCTGGCTTTTGTCAACCTCACCAGTGCTTTTGTCAATTTCTTCGAGCGTAACCTGAACGATATGGTTTTCGTCGCTCACCTGTTCGACAAGATGCAAAGTGCCGTTGTTTAACAATATTCTTGCTATTTCCTCCTCGACTTCCTCGTCGGTAACACGATGGACTGGCTCGCCAATGCTAATACCACGATAATCTTTCAATTCAAAATCAGGTATTTTATCGAATTCAAGAGTGAAAGTAATGCCGTCATCTTTATGATCAAGTTTCGTAACTTTGGGCTGACCAACAGCTTTAATCTTATCTTCAGAAAAAATCTTCTTAAGCGATTCGGAAATTGCTTCTTCGATACTATCGGCATCTAGCTGCTTGCCAAACATCTTTTTGATTAAATTTATTGGCACTTTGCCTTTACGAAATCCTTTCAAATCGATATTTCGTTGAGCATCCCGATAAGTTTTTTCATAGTAGGGCTGAAGCTCGTTATTAGAGAGATCCACGGTCAATTGTCCGTGTGAGGCATCAATAATTGTTAAGTTTTTTTCCAAATTATCACCTTTTATTATTAGCTTTTACAATTAGAGTGCGGACGGGGAGACTCGAACTCCCACGGGTCGCCCCACCAGATCCTAAGTCTGGCGCGTCTGCCAATTCCGCCACGTCCGCAAAATAAACAAGCTACAAAATTAATAAAATAATAGATAACAAAAAAAATTTATTGTATATTTGTCAAAAATCTCCAATAATTACTCCGGGTAATAAGTAATGATAATTAATATTAATAAATATTTTAAAATAATCTATAATATAGTTTCCTTTTAATCATTAAACAATATTCTTTATTTATTAAAATAAATTCTGGTATAAACTGATTTAAGATTATGCAAATAATGTATTGAGACAATAAAAAATTTATATATAGTAATATTTAACATATTGTAAAAAATAATTAAAAAAAATTTTAATTTTAAAAAATTATTTATATTTTTGTGCTGTTTACTAATTTCTATTATTATAATATCATTATAGTTTGCAAATCGAAACATCAAAAAATAATCTTAATTGCCAATATTGAATATTTGTAAAGTCAATTAAGATTTATTAAATAAGTTTTTTTACCATCATGTTTGTTTTAATAACTTTTTTTGGAGGTTTTAGAAATGGCAGGATTAACAAAGTTTCAGAAAGCAGCAAAAGCGGCTTTGAGAAATTATATGGGATTAGCCCCAGACGAAACTCTTCTTGTTGTCTCCGACGAGAAGAAGCGTGATATCGGCTTAACTTTATACGATATGGCTAATGGCATGTGCCGTGAAGCTTTATATATCGAAATGAAGTCGCGTGGCAATAATGGCGAAGAACCACCTGACGCAATTGCTAAAATAATGAAAGAAGTTGATGTAGTCGTTGCGCCGACTTATCGTTCGTTTACCCATACGAAAGCTCGCCGCGAAGCTTCCGAACAAGGAGTGAGAGTCGGCACAATGCCTGGTATTACTGAAGATACAATGATCCGCTGTCTCAGCAACGAGCCCAACGAAACTGTTGAAATTACAGGTAAAGTAGCCAAAAGAATGGCGGGTGTCTCCAAAATAAGAGTAACAACACTCAATGGCACCGACATTACATTTGAAGTCGGTGGAAGAAGAATTATTCAAAGCACAGGCGTTCTTCGCACAATCAGCGATAGCGGCAATCTGCCTTCAGGGGAAGTCTATCTGGCTCCTATCGAGGACAAAGTTAATGGGGTTATATATTTCGATGGTTCAATTTCCGGACTTGGACTATTAAAAAGGCATATTCGCGTTGATGTGGTCAATGGTAAGGCGGAAGACATTACAGGCAGCTCCGACGCTCGTGTCTTAAGCAGAATGTTAAACAAATTTGGCGATATGGGCAAAACAATTGGCGAGTTTGGTGTCGGCACCAATCCTTTTGCAAAATTATGTGGTAATATCCTCGAAGATGAAAAAGTGCTCGGCACTATCCACTTTGCTTTTGGCAACAACATTGGTATGGGTGGCATTCTCGATGTCAAGAGCCACATCGACGGCTTGGTGAAAAGCCCTACTGTCTATTTTGATGATTTTCTTGTTATCGAAAAAGGAAAAATTTTGTTTTAAAAACTTGGCAAATCAGCCTTTTACATTAATTGAATTGGCTGCCTTCTCGATAAATTTATTAAATATAGTAGTCTCAAGAAGGCTCTATGGCTCTGTCTATCAGTAATTATTCTTGGGTAGGTCAGATATTCTTGTCTGACAAAATGTAAAAGTAAACGAGAATGTCTGTAAACAGACTAGAATGCTTATAGACAGACAAAAATGTCTCTCCTATCGCATTACAACAATTTTCTCGAAATAGGTTTTGCCGTCGTGATTTAAACAACAATAATACACCCCCGGCAGAAGATCGGCTACATTCAAATCAAAACTATGCTGACCTTCGCTAATGTATTTAGTCAATTCAGCTTTACTATTGCCTAACATATCACAAACCTTTAAAACCATTTGTCCGCTTTTCTTTGCATCAAAAGAAATTGTAGTATTGCCACAGCTCGGATTAGGGGCAATAAGCAGAGGATTGCGAGTTGATAATGGGATATCTTCCACATCACTAGTAAACCTTTTAATCGTAAAATCGCCGGTTTGCTCGCTCATGCCATCTTCTTTGATACTTGCAATTTTTATAGAATAATCAGTGCCATCGACGAGCGATTTTGAAATTTTCCAAGCGTAAGCCCTTGAATAACTATATAAAGAATCGGCTAACAAAGCAATTTCTACACCATTTTTGTATAGCCGAATAGAAAGAGAATCAGGTAGATTTGTTGTCCAGCGAATAACAGCAATAGAATCTTTTAATAAAACCTCTTCTGCCACAGGGTAATCAATCGATAAAAATGGATCTGAGAACCTGAATTTCCATGTTTCCGACCAATCGCTTTCCAAATCCCTGTACCGGGTTTTCACTCTCCAGAAATACTCCTTGTTTCGCTGGAGCATAGACGGTAATGATGTCTCTTTTATACTATCTTTAATCACAATGATATTCAAAAATTTGTCATCATCAGATAGCTCCATTACAAAATAGTCGTAGCGTCCCGTAGAAGACCAAACAAGCGTTACAATGTCGTTATTTAGCAGAAGAGCATTATTATATGGGAGCATAAGACGGGGCGGATCGAGCCTTTCAGCTTCCCTTACGAAGCCGATTACATACTCGCCTGTATCAGAAATCACTGCCACTAATTTATTATTATCGGTATCCAAATGAGTGGGTAATTCGGTAAAAGTACCGCTTCCCTCCGTCAATCGGTGAAATACCTTCATCTTATCATAATTATAACGGGCTGGTAACTTGCTTATGTCAAAACGAAGCTCACCACCAACAGAATAAACAAATCTTGTGGTAAAAGTATATCTATATGGTATCAAAACTGGAGCTTCTCCCTCAAATTCGGGATTCATAGGCGAGCAATCGTACTTTTTCATTGTCATATAGTTATACATAAAAGCATTTAATTCTTTTAAATAAATTTCAGTGCCTACATTGCTCCCATTTTTGTTAAACTTATATGTGTTGCCCTTAAGTGCCTCTGACAGAGTTGCATTGGCAATCGGCTGGCAGACTGGAAATTGATATTTCAAGCCCCTATAGCTATAAGCATCAGCAGGAAGAGACAACTCATAAACAACTTCTTTGTCGGAGGTTACCTCTGTTACTGTTCTATGGTCGCCTTCGAGTATCAAACCCCAACCAATCAATGTGTTACCATTCTCAAGGCGCTGTGCCGAACCCATTGCAAATGCCGCAATATCAGGATTTCGATGATATTCCCAAACTTTTGTGGCTGTTCTGTTTTCCTCATCAAATTCGAATTCGACAGCTCTCGAAAATGGTTTAATTTTGGCAAAACCATTGTCATAAAATAACAAATTTCCATTTTCGAGACGCTTTGCATCGTGTTGCAACGAAAAATGGAAAGGCGCATATTCGTCGTCGTTTAATATATTAAACTCGTTCTTCTGTCCCCCCATTGTCCAAAGAATTTCGCCTGTTATCATATCTATTTTAACAATTTCAAACGAAGCGGCAAAAGAAACTATCAAGTTGCCATCTGTATCTAGAAAAAATGAATTGGCATGCAAATGCTCGAAGCTGGCATTTAAAGTATTTGAAAATGTTTGAGTAACAGGTATATGATCTAAACCCCTCCATTGAAAAACACAATTTTTATCCTTGTCAAGCTCTTGAATTACCGAGCCAATAACAACCGCATTAGGGTTGCCCCCAGCAACTTCCTTGCTCATATCAACTGGAACTGATTCGAATGCAAGCATAAGATAATTACCATTAGGCAACATACGAAATTCGTGTGTGTCCGAGTAGTATCCGTTTTTACATTGGACACTATCAACAAGATTGAAGCTGGTGTCTAATAAATATACTATTGCCTTTGCATTTTGCGTAAGCCGTCCGGCGATACTGTGCGTTTCTGCGGGCATAATCGCATCTTCATAAGAAAACAAACCGTTTGGAGTCATTTTCAAGTCGATGCCGGCAAGCATCGGCTTTCTGTAAAGCACTGGATTTGCAAGGGAATCGAGAACCATTACGTAACTTGTTATATTTGTATCCTGGCTAAAAACTGAAAGAAGCAGGTTGCCAGGCGCTGGATTATTAGAAGCATTTATTGTTATTTCCGGAAAATCTTTCGGTAATAATTCGAGAATCTTGTTACTCTTGCTAGTAATCTTCTCTTGCTTGTCTATTTCTTTGATAATTGATTGACCATATAAAGAATAAGCCATTGTAAGCATCAAAATTAAAGTCAAATAATGTTTCATATTGTTCTCCACCTATATATTTTAATAATTCATTTCTTTATAATTAATAGCATTAGTTATTATAACCATTAATAAATTAATAATAACAATACTGATATACCAAATATACACATAGTAAGTTGGTATGATGCAGATTTATTTTATTTTGATAATAATTCTTAGTTTTTACTATTAATACAATATTTGAAATACTACAATATGACGTGAAATACTACGACAAAGCAGCTTAAAAGCAAGAATATAATAGTTTTTCTAATTAAAAACTATTCGAATTAACAATATTTGTCTTTTATCCCTTTTAATTGCTCGGGATTTAAGCCCTGGGGAACAAAACCAGCACTGTGGGCAAAAATATATATTTGTGCTGATTTATTAAGCGTATCTATAAAGTCAAAACATTGGATAATGTCTTCTCCAACACTCAATACACCATGCTTTTCCCACAGAACAACATCATATTTCTTAAGTTGACAGATAGTGCTGTGAGCCAATTCTATCGAGCCGGGCAATTCATAAGGCACAATGCCGATTCCCTTCGGCACAATAATCTGAGCTTCGGGAATCATCGACCAAAGCGTCTGTGTCAATAGTTCAGCATCAAGAAATGGCTCGCAATGGCTAAGAGCGACAAGCTCGGTAGGATGGGTATGCAATACAGCTTTGTTTTTACTGCCTATTTGTTTAAAACAACGTTGTATTGCAAGATGTGATGGAAATTCCGAGCTAGGAACAGGCGCATTTTCAGGTAAAAAATGATATGATTTCCCGCCTGAATTGATTTTAATAATCGAGCCGCAACCGAGAGGGTCTTTAGCTAGATCTCTCATTCGCTTGCCTGCTCCGCTAATAAAAAAAACATTATTAGCAAGCTCTGGATAACTATCTTGTAATGGAATACACTTCGTTTTTGCTCCAGAAGTGGAGATTCGCTCATCAATGCAAGTAGTCAAATTGACAGAAATATTACCTCCATTACATTCCGCCCAATTTTTCTGCCAAAGCATTGCGGCAACTTCGGCAATCTTTTCAATTTCCTTATCCATAAAAAATTATTTCTTTAAGTCTTCGGCATTGAAGATGGCATAACGGACCAAGCCAGCAGTGTTCTTTATCCCAAGTTTTTCCATTATATTAGCCCTATGGCTGTGGACAGTTCGGGTGCTGATATTTAGAAAATCAGCTATTTCCTCACTTGTTTTTCCAAGAGCAACCTGATTAAGTATCTCTTGTTCGCGTTTTGAAATGGTTATGACATTAGGATCCTCTTCGCTGTCGCCAGATTTAAATTTTCTTTGGAGCAAACTAAGAACTGATTTGCTGAAAACTCTCTCGCCCAAGCTAGCCTTATGAATAGCCGAGACAAGTTCTTTCGCAGCAATATCTTTTGAAAGATAACCATCAGCACCAGCCGCTAGCGCCTTTTCAATATGGTTGAAGTCTTCGAATGCTGTAAGCATAACAACTAGAACATCTTTAAACTCCGATTTTATTCTCTTTGTGGCTTCGATACCGTTCATCTTGGGCATAAGAATATCGAGCAATGCTAGATGAGGTTTGTATAGTCTTACTAGCTCGATAGCATCTTCTCCATTGGCAGCTTCACCCAAAATATTAATCGACTTGTCGATGGAAAGCAGACGCCTTAAACCGGCTCTAACGACCTCGTGGTCGTCAGCGAGAATTACGTCCATTTGTAATTTGTTTTCTATTGCCATAATTCTTTGCCGGTTTTATATAAGAAACTGATAAAACCCTTTTGGTATCCCCCCAACCCCCCTTGCATGCAAGAAGGGCTAATTAAAACTTTCACTCAACTGCTTGCAAGCTCGGCTTGCAATCCTACTCCCTCCCTCACTTGCTCTCTTACCCGGTTCAATTTATAGCTCCCTCCCTTGCTCTCTTACCCGGTTCAATTTATAGCTCCCTCACTTGCTCTCAAACTCGGTTCAATTTATAGCTCCCTCCCTTGCTTGCAAGGGAGGGCTGGGGAGGGATCATTATAATTTATTATGCGTTCCGTCACAATATGGCGCGTTCTTGGTTCTTTTGCAACCGCAAAGCCAATACTTTTTTTCTTCTGTTATTCTAAATTCTTTCGGCAAGAATTCCGTTCCGACATGACTACCATCACAAAAAGGTTGGTTTTTTGATTCGCCACAGGCGCACCACCAATATAGCCCTGGTTCTAAATCCACTTCATAAGGGGCTTTTTGTGCTATTTTGGGTTCTGGCATTTGGTAACTCCTTATTTTTATTATTTTAATATAATCAACTATTTTGTCTGTTCTTTTATACTTTTAGGACTTCGAGTGCTTGAGCTTCTGTTTCGCAAACGTCCATTACAGTGCTTAAATTGGCAATTTTAATAATATATTGAATATATTCTGGAGTATTAAATATTACCAGTTTTCCACCCGAATTCCTAATAATAGAATTGCAAGATAAAACAATACCGACAAAAGAAGAATCAATATAAGCTACATCAGCGAAACTCAGCAATATTTTTTTCTCTCCCTCTTTGGCAAGTTTGTGAAATACTGCTCTTAATTCTTCATTCTCTTTCTCATTGCGGGTAAAAGTGCCTTTCAGATTAACTGTCGAATAACCATCATTCTTGATTACTTCAAATTCTGGCTTTTGGTTTGTCACTTTCATCTTTTTTTCCTTTAACTTTTTTTTAATATGATTTTGAATAATTTTAAAATTAATCATAAAAAATAAAATGACAAAACTATTTCTTTGACAGATGAAATAACCTTAATCATTATCAGGCGAAATAACTTCAAACTCAGCATATATCGGACAATGATCTGAGATTTTCCCGGCTTCTGCTTTTGAAAATAGGGTATGTACATCGAGAACTTGCGGCATGGTGCTTGTAAACCTGAGCGAGGCACTTTTTGTTACGGCAATATGGTCAATGGCAAACCAGCTGCTAAACTTGCAACTCTTCATATCTCTAGTTAGGAATATAAGTCCTGCTCTTTTTTCCATTGGCGTTAGCGTTGCTTCTTTTTTGCGCTGTGGAGTGTCGTTGAAGTCGCCGACAACAATCAAATCCTCTTCCTTGCTATTTTTTAATGTCCAATTGACCCAATCAGCTACTTTCTCGGCTTGCTGTCGTCGCAAATCCACGCTAATTGCCCTTTTTTCTGGCGTATTATCCCAATGCGAAGTCGATTTGAAATGGACAACCATTACCTTAAAATCGAAATTGCCTTTCTTGGCATCGAAAAGAAGCCCTGGCCGTGTTGCTCTCTTTTTTACAATTAAGGGATTATAATCGCCTTTCAGGTCCATCTTTACAGTGTTTTTATAAACGACAGCGAGTTTTTGGGCGCTGCCACCATTGCTTATGTAAAATTTATATCCTGGAAGATATTTCAAAAGTTTCTTCATAGCTTTTGAGTTTTCAACCTCTTGCAAAGCCATAATATCAGCGCCTGTTTTTTTTATTATTTTAGATATGTTACTATAGTCTTTCTCAGTTCGCTTCACTCTATCTCTTACTCCATCGCCAAGCCATTCCACATTGAAAGTACCGATGACAACATTGCCAGGATTGCTATCAACTTCTGATCTTGATTGCTCGGAGCAGCCTTTGAAAACAAAAAGACACAATAATAAAAAAACAGGAACGAGCTTTTTCATCTTATTCACCAATAGCCTTCAACGCTTCGAGATTGTCATTAACAAGCATTAAAATACTGTCTATCTTCGTTATGCGAAAAGTATCTCTTATATAGTGATTGTAATTATAAAGGACTAATTTTTTCCCTTGTTTTAGCATTAACGAATTGGCATAGATGAGAAATCCTTGGAAAAATGAGTCAATATACTCAGCATAAATAAAATCAATTAGCAGATGCTTGCCTGCTTCTGCTATTTCTTTCACTTTTGCCCTTAGTTCACTCAAATCTTTGTCAAAAAATACCACACTTCCCTCGAGATGCATAATTACATAATTCCCCTTGTCCGTGAACTTGATTTTTTCCATTATTTTATTCCTTAATTTAAAAAAAAACTTATTTAATATCAAAATCTTATTTATTCGTAAAAATTGCTTTGAAAATATGTCCTGCAATTTGTGGATTCTCTTTTAATCGACGAGTAGAGTAGCCATACCAATCGACCCCAAAAGGCACATAAACCCGCAAATGATGCCCTTGGCGCAAAAGCTCGCTTCTTCTATCTTCCCTGACGCCAAGCAACATTTGAAACTCGTATTCTTCCTTCTTCATTCCTAAGCTTTTAATCCGCTCCTCAGCATAATTTATCAGCTCTTCGTCGTGAGTTGCTATGCCAATATACATTTTATTCTCGACAATCAACTCAAATAATTTCTTGTAATTATCGCGAACTTCCTGTTTTCCTTGGTATGCTATTTCGGGAGCTTCTTTGTAAATGCCCTTGCACAGACGTATTGATGGCTTGTATGACAACAAAGATTCGATATCCTTATAGCTCCGCCGCATATACGCTTGGATTACAATACTAACATTGTCGAAACCCTCGTCGCGAAAACGCCGATATAGATCGATAGTTTTGTCTGTATAGGGCGAATTTTCCATATCTATGCACACATTCAAGCCAAATTCCCTCGACTTTTGGAGCAATTCCTTGATATTAAGATAGCAAAATTTTACATCAATACCCAGTCCGAGCGATGTCGGCTTTATGGAAAGATACGAGTGAAGTTTATTATCATTAATTGCATCAAGCACTTTCGAACTCATCGCCTTTTCGTGGAGAGCACGCTCTTTGTTATCAACAAACTCACCAAGCACATCGATAGTTGACCAGCCACCTTCCTTCTGCAGCTCCAGAGTTTTGTTTACTGCATCTTGCAAAACATCGCCAGCAATATATTTCTTTGCTACTTGATGGATCATAAACTTCGGAACTAAGGGCATCGTTTTAATAATCAATTGATTCAGCATTTCTTTTGTCCTTACTTTACATTACATTAAACTATAAAAAGGCAAATTTAAGGAACTTTGTGCATAATTAATAAAAAATTATTTACTAATGAGTATATTTTTGTAATGTGTTGTGGCAGACTATCTTGATTGTTTCAGGAAAGCTGATATTCTTAATTAATATAATGTTCCGTAGTGTATCCCTCCACTGCCCTCCCTTACAAGCATGGGAGGGAGTCTTTTTTTATCCCTCCCCTGCCCTCCCTTACAAGCATGGGTGGGGGCCTTTTTTTATCCCTCCCCTGCCCTCCCTTGCAAGCATGGGTGGGGGTCTTTTTTTATCCCTCCCCTGCCCTCCCTTACAAGCATGGGAGGGAGATTTATTGTTAATTATATTAAAGACAAGCTAATTAAAAAGCCCCCCTTGCTTGCAAGGGGGGTTGGGGGGATACCTACTTCCCCATCTCAAACCTTAACTCATTCCCCCCAGTCAATACTTTGTGGCTTACCATATTCCCATCAAACTGCTTGCCGTTTATATATTTCCGCTTGATATAATACGATTCAGATGTATTCATTTCCGAGCTTATAATTAATTTATCAGAAGGATAATAATTAGTATCCGAGCTGATGGTGATTTTATCGAAAAGAGGGCAACCAATAATGTATTCGTTACTCGCAGGGCAATAAGGATAGATGCCTATTGCCGAAAAAAAATAAAATGCGGACATCGTACCGGTATCGTCGTGACCGGGAAAACCTTTCGGGTTGTTCTTGAAGTTCTTTTTTAATAGCTCCCTAATTATTCTTTGTGTCTTTTTCTCATTATTAATAATTGATTTGGTACTTATACTCTTATCTAATAAAGCATAAAGATAGGGATAGTCCATTGAGTGTTCGTTCCAAAGTGAATATTGCTCATCTATTATATAATCGAGCCGTTGAAAAAACCTGTTTTCACCCATTAATTTAATAATATTGTGAATATCATAAGGGACAAAAAAATTGTAATTATAAGCATTACCCTCGACAAAACCGGGACCGCCAGAGCCACTGCCCCCAAAACTGCAACAAGTTGCATACTCGTCGAATGGCTCAAACCATTTGCATTTACTCGTTTTTGGACGGAAGAACCCCCTTTCTTTATCAAATAGTCGTTTATAATTCATAGAACGGGAAAAATACTCATCGGCAAGGCTCGTATTGCCTGTTTCTTTAAAATATCTTGAAATACAATAATCAGCAAGGCAATATTCAAGCGAAGTGCAAACGCTACCCCACACAAACTCTTTTTTATAATCTTCGGGAATATAACCAAACTTAAGATATTCTTTCAGCCCTTTACGTATATAATTTTTACCATTGCCATCAAGGAAACTACTGTTTTTTAAGAGGGCTTCCTTCAACAGCAGAGTATCAATATTTTTTATCCCCTTCAGATAAGAATCAGTTAGCACAATCGCAGCAGGATCGCCAACCATAATCATCGTTTCCCTGCCTGCCAACTCCCATTTTGGCAACCAACCGCCATCTTTATACATTCTAAGCAATGATTGCATCATTTCATGCTGTTTTTCAGGAAAAACCAAGCTTAGATAGGGGTGTAATGTGCGATATGTATCCCAAAGTGAAAAAACAGAATACTGCACACCACTATCGAGCTTGCCAATGCCTCCCCCATATTTAATATAATCACCATTTATATCTGAAATAATGTTCGGATGAAGGCACATACGATATAATGCAGTATAAAAACTAACCCTTTCGCCAGAACTGCCACCTCGCACCTGTATTCTTGATAGTAATTTCTCCCATTTATCAAAAGTTTCTTTTCTAATCTCTTGAAAAGACTTCTTACCTTGCTCAAAAGCCAAATTCATTGCTGCATTCTTTGCAGAAATGTAAGAAATCCCCGTTCTAATTACAATCGAATCAGCGGCTTTAACCTTCAAGAAAATCGCCGCTCCGAGCAATTTATTCTTTCCTTTCACCGTTTTAGATGCAATTATCTTATCTGATTTAAACAGACGTATGGAATCGGGCTTAGGTTCAATATTTATATTAAAATAAACTTTTCTTCTAACGGTATCTTGACAAAACGGTCCACATTCATTATAGCCAGAAATCTCATTGTCGCTATCAATGCAAGCAGAGCCACTCAAAAAAGAACTCAAGCTCCGGGAGGCATCTACGACAATCATTGCAGTGCCACCTTTTAAAAAAATATATTTGCTAATGCCACTACGCTCGGTGCAACTCATTTCAGCTTTTATCTTATTCTTTTTTAGTGTGCACGAATAGTAACCCGGCCCGGCATTTTCATTATCATAAGTTGATTTGTATTCATCTGGGTTAAAAGATATTCTGTCGAGCATAGGCATAATAACGACACTTCCAAGGTCAGCACAACCTGCGCCACTAATGTGCGTATGCCCAAAGCCATTAATGTATTTTTCGCCGAAAAGATAGCCGGTAGTCCTTTTCTTTGTGTTGTGAGGGCTTAGCGAAACCATACCCCAAGGAGCAATCGCCCCTGGAAAAGTGTTGCTCCAGGAACCAGTGCCAATAAATGGATTTACATTTAGTTCCCATATCTTTTCCTCCGGGATATTATCGCAATAAGCCAAAAAAAAGATCAATATGAAAACGGTTGTTTTAAGAAACTTTTTCATTTATGGTTGGAGCAACAATGCACTATCAAATTACACAAAAAACAGATAAAATTTAAATCAAAGAAGCAGTGGCAACAATGATTAATCCAACTATTGAAAGTCCGGCAAGAAAAAGTGCCAGATTCTTTTTCTTATCGAGCTGCTTGAGTTGTTCGTTGTTATGAGCAATTATTTCTTTCAATGACTTGATTTCCTTGGCATTGTCTTCGGGAGTGTAGCGGCTATTTTCATCATCGAATTTATTTTTGAATTTCATCTCAAAACTAAGAATCATCGATTCGATAAGCTCAATCTTTTTTGAAATATCCTTATCGAAAATATCGATTCTTTCATACATGCTGTTTTGGAGTTCTTCAGTTTTGCTGCGGATTTCGGCAAACTTTTTTCGCAGATTTTCGAGTTCATTGCCAAGCTCTCTTTCTTCTTTGCCAAAACTATGAGCAAAAGCATAGAGTTTTTGGTCGTAAGTCAAAAATTTACTATCCATTTGCCTTAATTTTAAAGCGAGCTTGATTTCAACCTTGGAAATCTCGTTTTCGATTTCCTTTTGAATACGCGATTTTGAACTTTCGATTATAGAATCGAGCTCGATATCGGCTTTTTGATTGAAAGTCGAAACAGCCGATTCGATCTCGACACTTTGTTTCTTAAGAACATCTCTAAGCTCAGCAAGCGATACTTTAATGGTAGCAACATCCTCGAGTTCCGAGTAAATCCGTTGTGTTTTAATAGTCTTGCTTTCTAAAATAGCAAGAGAGTCCGTTACGCTATTGTTCAAATCAGTTATAGCATCGTTTACATCGTTAGTGAGCATCTCGGCAATTTTTGTAACTTCTTTTTTCAAGGAGCCAAGCTCGGCAATTTCTTTGTCGAGCACAGAGAAAGCATCAGCAAATTGATGTGCTTGCGTTCTAATTGTATCAAAAAGTCCTCTTGCCTCAGGGCTTAGTGCTTTTGTATCCTCCATAGCTTAGTAAACTCCAGGAAGTAGCTCATGGTTTCACATAGTTTTTCAAGATAAATCACCTCTACCTCAGCAATAACGGCTGGCGAATGTTGATATAGTATGTCATACATTTCGGCGCGGAAATCCGGATCATTTTCAAATCTATAAGGGAATCGAGTTTTTAAAAAATCAAGCAGATAACCATATTCAGCCAACTCGTCGAAAAACCTTTTTGGTTTTAGCATAGAGTCTATCTTTGCTTTTTTTTGGTCTTTATCCATTTTTCTTCGATTGCTAAAAGCAATCTTTTAATGCTACACTACTTGAAAAAATTTTTTATATATTCGATTACTCTTGTAATATTGTTTTACTAAAGTCGTTTATAAATACATATTTATTTGAAAAAATCTACTGTTTTATTCCAAATAAGACACCACAAAAAATATGCCTGAAAACGAAAGCTATGAAATAAAATTAAAAGGTGAAGTTAATTCATTACTCTCTACTTGCAGAGAGAAGCTGTCTTCGGTCGATGAAATAATGATAACAAAAGCATTTTATTTAGTAGCAAATGCTTATAAAACCAAATTCCGTCAATCAGGAGATCCTTATTATACTCATCCTCTTGCTGTTGCCAAAATTGTATTGAAAAGAATACCGCTCGACGACATTTCCGTTGCCGCTGCCTTGCTACACGATATTTTAAATTATTGCGAGAATTACACATATAAAGATATCAAAAATGAATTTGGCAGCGTTGTCGCTCAGATTGCTGACGGAGTTGCCAAGATAAAGCATATCGAAAGCCAGAATATCGAACAACTCGAAAACTATCGCAAGCTTTTACTGTCGCTTTTTACTGATGTTAGAATTATTTTGATAAAACTTGCCGACCGCTTGCATAATTTACAAACATTAGACCATCTCCCTGAAGATAAACAAAAAAAAGTCGCTTCGGAAACACTTGCTATTTATGCCCCTTTTGCTCATCGCTTCGGTTTGGGCAATATCAAATGGGAACTCGAAGACCTTGCTTTCAAATATCTGAACAGAAAAGCATATAACGACATCAGCCATACTTTGCAGCTTACTTTAAACGAAAGAAACGAATATATCGATAAGTTTTCTGAACCTATTCACAGTGCATTAGCAAAAGATGAAACCACTAAATCGATAGAGTATGAAATCAAGGGAAGAGCCAAGCATATTTATTCGATATACACCAAGCTAATGATGCGTGTGGATAAAATCGAAAATATGAATGATTTATTTGCTATTCGGGTTGTACTGGATACCGAATATGTGAACACTTGTTTCCTCGTTTATGGCTTAATAACAAAGATTTACAAGCCCGTGCCAGGCACATTCAAGGATTATATATCCAATCCCAAGAAAAACGGCTATCGCTCGCTACACACGGCTGTCGTTGGACCAGATAACAGGCATGTCGAGGTGCAAATACGAACCAAAGAAATGCATGAAGTATCTGAAAAAGGATTTGCTGCTCATTTTGATTATAAACGCGGTAGTTTGCCCGCCCAATCTATTATGGATAAAAAAAACATCGAAGAATGGGCGAGGCTTGTTCGTGAAATCTTTGAAAATAAAGGCGAGTCCACACCGGAGCAATTACTCGAAAGTGTGAGATACAACCTGCTCCTCGATGAAATCTACGTCTTTACACCATCGGGCGAGTTTCGCATCTTGCCCAAAGAAGCAACACCACTTGATTTTGCCTATTCCATTCATACATCTGTCGGCAATAGTTGTATCGGAGCAAAAGTGAATGGAAAAGTTGTTCCCCTTGATTATAAACTCAGAAGCGGCGACCAAGTCGAAATACTTAAATCAAAGAAACAGAAGCCCACAAGAGAATGGCTCGACATTGTCATTACTCACAAAGCAAAGCATGCTATCCATAGATATTTTAATGGCGAAAACAAAGTTTTTCAAAAAAAGGGCAAACATAGTTTCGAGGAAATACAAAAAAAAATGGATTTAAGCTATGGCAAAGATGATATCGATAAAATGTTGCTTGCCTTGAAATTCAACGATATCGATGAGTTTTACTATGCCTTAGGCGCAGAACTGTTTGACATTGCTATTCTTTACCAATATTTACAAGCAACTTTGCGAAATAAATGCGACGATTTGTTGCTCCCAATGAGAGATAACGCTTCGAAAAAACCATCTGCAGTTATTTACAATTCTGGCAAAACGCGATCAATTGATAGCAAAGTTGATATTAAATATGCCCAATGTTGTAGCCCTTTACTAGGCGACAAAATTTATGGTATCATCGACCAGCGAAATGAAATGAGCGTACATAGGCTCGATTGCCCGGTCGTCAAATCATATCTTTCTAATTACCAACCATTTATTTTCGAGTTGGATTGGTCAATGCTGTCGAAGAAAAACTTTACTGCAAAAATCAAAGTCGAAGGCGAGCAAAATCAAACTATCCTCAAAGATATCAACACTCTCATCACATCTTTAGAAGAGACACCTATCCATGGAATCCATTTCGATTCGAATAACGGTATTTTTGCAGGGATTATCACATTAGAGATTAAAGATTTAAATCATTTAAACAAAATCTTCGAATTGCTTCAACAGATTAAGGGAGTAAAAAAAGTAGAAAGATATCTAGAGAAAAAGTAAGCTATTAAAATGAGTATATTTGATAAATTCAATATTTTTTTGCAAAATATAACACAAAAATATTTATATGTCATATTTTAAAAATTGAAGCCCCTGAAAATATTGATTCCAAGAGAAAAACTCCAGATCTTCCAATCTTCATTATCTATTAAATTAGTCAATGGGATACCAGCTGAAAAATATAAACTTGTATATGTGCTTTTTCCTAATTGAGCATCGTAACCAATACGGATATGAGGCGAAAATTGGAAATTTTGAAATGAAGATATTCTGCCTTCGGCTATAGTTCGCTCCTGAGTAGGTGGTTCGGTGGAAAAGTAATCATTTGGTGATAATATTTTTTCTTTGTAGATATTACTATTTGATACTAAGAATTGCATATTCACCAATGCAGCAGCAAAAAAATGCGAACCAAACAATCTCCATTTAGTGCCTGCTCCGGCAGCAACAAATTTTAAACTTGTCGAAAAACTATATTCTGATATAAAATCGCTTGTAACCCTTGGCAATACCGATTTAATTTTGAACTCGCCCGGTGCATCTACCCAAGCAATTTTTCCAAAAAATGCAATCGAGCCACTCGACCAATATTCAGCAGCAAACCCGAGATTAACCCCACTACCTTTTCCACTACGGAAGCTTTCACACATCACCATATTCTCAAAAAAGTGAATCTTTCCCTCGTGTTGCAAAAAATTCACTTCGCCATTTATGCCAATATAATAATCCGGATAAGCCGCTGGCATACGCGGAGAATATTGCCAATCGAAGCCCTGAGGTTTCAAGGGCAGTGTAGTTATAAAAAATAAAAAAAATAATACTATAAAACAATTTTTCATAAAACCATGTTTTCTTTCGTGTTTTTCCGTTATTATAAGGTAATCTATGCTTATGAAAAAAACAAACTCAACTACCTTGTTATGCTAATAATCTTTGTTTCTGAAAAAATCCCAGCTTTCATCCTTACATAATATACCCCCAAAGGCAGATTTGATGAATTATAAGTGGCAATATATGTTCCTGATGGCAAAACATTGTCTATTACTGTTCCAGCAAGCTCGCCATAAGTATTATATAATTCGATGCACACATTCGTTTTAAATGAAATCGAATACTCAATATTCAATTCCTTGTCGGCTGGATTTGGATAGCTATTAATCAAAGAAAAAACATTTTCGCCAAAAGGAAGTGTTTTCAAACTAAGTCCACATATTGAATCGAGAATAAATCTTCCATTCTTAAAATTTTTTGTATCGAGAACATTATTGCAAATCCCATCTCCAAATTTTGGATCCGTAAAAGATATTTGTGTTGCAGTCCGGTCACCAAGATAAGTATTAAATATTAGAATCAACAGAGTGTCCCTGTCTAAGAAATAAGAACTCGGCGGACAAGCTATCGATATTCTGACAGTTTCATGCGTAGATCCTTCAGATATATTAACCAAATAATCAGGCACTATTTCAGCGGCTGTACCTAAAGTGGAATAGCTTTCGTAACGAAGAATTGTATTATTAAAGGAAATAACATCTTCAAAAGTGCGGGCAAAATGGCTGTTGTCCACGACTATTGGCACTCGGATTTTATTTCCGGGTTTTCCACGAATCTCATCTGATATCTTCAAATTGGCAACTACAGGTGGAACGCCTATTGCCTTCAAATAAACTATAATTGTATCATTTATCGCAATAGAGTTGCTTATCAACAAAAGTGTATCCAAGAATTCTCCTATCTGCGAGGACTTAAAGGTAATCTTTATGTTGTCGATACCTATCTTGTTGATATTATATGGGATAGTCAACTCACTTGGTTCGACTGAAAAGGGCGAAGATGGGTTTGGTGGATATAGCTTAATAGATTTTATAATCAAATCGGAATTGCCCACATTGGCTATGGGAATAAGAGTGTCTATCTCTGACGGGCATTTCACGCTAAGCACCACATTCCCAAAATCAACAGTATCGTTCGCAATGCGAATCTCCGGCTCGATACCTTTACCCCGGAGATAAAAAACCAATTTTTTGGCATCAACAGGTACGCCTTTGATTTTCCTTGTTGTTATGTCGCTTTCAATAATATATTTTGCTATTATCTCTCCCCTGCTATGAGGAGTAAATACAATCTTAACACTGTCCTTTTTTGTTGGCAACAGATGATTATTATTTAAGAATGGTTTGATAATATCAAAGTCAGTCGAAAGTTCGTTTGTATTATCTTTCAAAATATATTGCTTACTAGCACCAAAGGGCAGATTGCCGAGATTTTCCAAAGATATTTTGCAAGATTTTGTTTCGCCAACTCTTACGTTACCTACATCGATTGTATCACCAATAATAGTAATCCCCTCGTAATTAAAAGTATCGAGCTTGATGCTCTGCTCCACACCTGTTCCTTTTATTTTTACCCAAGGGATAACGACAGAATCTGGATAAATATCGGGTTGAGGATGGTAACTAATCCTATATATACCACTATCAGCATTTCTGTTCAAAGGCTGGTAAAACAGCTGCCAAGCAAGCTGAGTGCCTTTTTTTTGAAAAGTTACTGGGAAATCTATTGGTTCATCGTCGATTGCGATTGAAAATTCGGACTTGTTTATCACAGGGGATAACATTTCGAGCCATCCCGATTCAACAGTAATAGGCTTATCAATATTCTGCTGGACAAGCCAAATCATTTCGGAGCGAGAATTAACATAAACAGAATCGAAATTAATAAAACTCTCAAAACCATCTATGGGCTTGATGGTTTTTCTACAAACCAATATATACTCTTTTTGAACAACGGTTTCTTCGCTATTTTCGGGCATCAAACCGAGTAAAAGCCGGGCAATTTTCTTACCATAAGGAAACAAAGCCGTATCGCTTGGCACTCTTATACTGTCTCGATATTGTATAATCAGATTCAAATCAGAGTTGGGTGAAATAATCAGCCCTTCCTTAGGCAGGAAACCCTTGGGAAAAATGTCGAATTCTCGCAAGTCATTTATGCTTGGATCTTGATCTTTTGTTCGCCCCATCGAATAAGTTGGTTCGCGCTCCAAGATGCGAAGTCTTTCTGTTCCAGTATTTTTTAACAAGAAAACCGTCTGTGCCGAATCGCCTTTTAATACCATTCCAATATCAATGGTATCCCTACCGGGTTGGGTCGTATGCTCTACCTCACCTGCTGGCTGGCTAAGGGCAAATTTTACTTGAAATAAGAAAGCCAAAAACAGGACAAAAAAACACTTTATTACTATATATTTTTTCATTACTCTTGCAATGTATGTTTTTTTCAATTAGTATAGCTATTATAATCATCTATCATTAATTATGAAATATAAATTTACAAAATATTTTGTTTATGCTAAAATAATTTCCTGAATAATCTATCAATAATTTTACCAATGTATTAGCTCTTTAAAATATTATAACAAAAAAATGAATTATCGGAGAAACCTGTGCCCGACGAAAAAACAATACTAAAAATAATTAATCTTGTGAAAGACACTCAAGGAGTCGATTTTACCTTTTACAAGCACAATACAATTATTCGACGTATTCAAAGGCGGATTAGCATCAATAAACTTGCTGACTTCGAAAAATATTTTGAATTGCTTGAGAAATCTGAAACAGAGCAAAGTATTTTATATAAAGAACTGCTTATCGGTGTTACCAATTTTTTTAGGGACACTGAAGCAATGTCAATAGTCGGACAAAACGTTATCCCTAATATTTTTGCAAATAAGAACAATAACGAGCAGTTGCGAGCCTGGGTCGTTGGCTGTTCGAAAGGCGAAGAAGCATATTCTATTGCCATTATGTTGCAAGAATATATGGAAAGAACGGGCAAACATCACGATATAAGAATTTTCGCTACCGACATTGACCAAAACTCCATAGATTTTGCCAGCGCCGGCATTTATCCTGACAATATCGCCATTGATGTTTCTGAAGAACGTTTGAAGAAGTTTTTTACAAAATCTGACAATACATATAAAATAAACGATAAGATAAGAGGAATGATTGTTTTTGCAGTACACAACATTCTCAGAGATCCTCCTTTTTCCAAAATTGACCTGGTAAGCTGTCGCAATCTCCTGATTTATCTCCAACCCGTATTGCAAAAGAAAGTGCTGTCTTTATTTAGTTTTTCTCTTACTCCTAATGGCTACCTTTTCCTTGGCAGTAGCGAATCATTGGGCGAACTCTCTTCATATTATAAATCTTTCAATGCGAAATGGAAAATATTTCAAAGAGATGATAGTTCCAAAGAATCACCTATCTATGATTTGTTTAAACCTGCTCCTAAGAAACTAAGCAAACATTTTTCCGATTTTGAAGCAACGGAAAACAAGACAAATTCTGAAGAGCAAGATTCTACAAGAACGATTCAAGACAAAGCCATAAGCGACAGTGATTTATACTTAGTTTTATTTCAAAGAATAATTGACCTTGAGCATAAGATTGAATTAACAAAAGAAATATTAACAGCAGAGATTGAAGAGTTGAAAAAAAGAAATGAAGAATTGAAAGCTAAATTCAATCCAGATTTGCGGAGAGGGAGGGATTCGAACCCTCGGTAGAGCTAGTAACCCTACGTCGGTTTAGCAAACCGGTGCCTTCAGCCACTCGGCCACCTCTCCTGTTGCTATTCTAAAAATACAAATATACGGCAAATTTTCGGAAAATCAAACACTTTTTTTGTATCTCAAATATTATTTCCCGTTTACATTGCAAACATATACGACAAACCAATAGTCAAAGTTAGCGGACGTGGATTAAATTTGTTTGTTATGGTCTGTCCCGACTCAGGAGGAATTATCTCAAGCAAGGGGTCATGCTTGGAAAAATCTGTATAAACGCCATTTAGAGTATATCCAGCTATGGCGAAAACATTCACCTTGCCTTCGGCGTCTCCTAACACAGTAAATTCCGCACCCATGCGAAATTCGGCAAGTGTGTTGATATAATCGGTTTTAATCTTTTCGCCGAAATCGGCATTGACAGGTATTCCAAAATTAAAACCAACAAATGCCTCATAGAAATGAAACATCGGGCTGAATGCTATATAACCATATTTGTGAGTATAAAAATCATTATTATAATAATTCTTTACTCCATACATATAAGTCGAATAGCTCAAATCGAAAGACATGCTCAATTTGGCGCTTTCTTCCAAAGGGAACATAGCTCTTGCTCCGAAATCAGGCACAGCATTGAAACCGAAAGCGTTTTTCCTTCCTTCCGGTATATAGTTACCATTGACACCTCCTTTGAAGCCAAAAAACAAACCAAGCTCGAACCTGCTCTCATTTATTTCTTCTTCATCTTGAGATAGGCAAAGAGCAGAAGGAAGCACTAACGCGAAAATTGATACGAGAATAAGTATTTTTTTCATAAGGTCCGTCCTGAAATTTTTATGAATCATTCAGCTTTTTCCATTAATTTCTTTTGTTCAAGTGCTGTTTTTTCCAAATCTTTTACAGTCGAAGCATATTCACCTTTCGAGAACTTCAAATTGTAGAGCTGGGCTATGCCAATCGCTTCGTCGTAGCGCTGCATTTCGTTGAGAACTTTGATTTTTTCGACAAAAGCCCTCTGATAAAAATCAGTATCGGTATATTCATTTATCACAACATCATAATAAATGAGTGCTGATTGCGGGCTGTACAATTTCCGATATATCTCGGCAGTAAAAAACTCCCGGTTAGCAAGTTTATTACGTAAATCTTTGATTCTTTTATCTGCTTCGCTGGCAAGCGAATCGCCAGCGTAGGCATATTTGAACTCAGTAAAGGCATTTATCGCCTGATTGGTATATTCCTGGTCACGGTCGAATGGTAAAGACAATTCATTGAAACACATTCCCGTTTTGAACAAGCTGACCTTCGAATACTCGCTTGTTGGATAATAACGACGTAATGAATTATAGTTGCTTGCCGCCAAAATATATTTATGTTGGTGAAAATATGATTCTGCCATATAATATTGAGCATCATCGGCATATTTGCTTGTCGGATGCTGGAGTTTTATCAAATCGAAGATTTTCTGGGCTTCGAGCCAATCCTCATCTTCAAAGCGCTCCTTTCCTGCTTTGAATAAATCATCGACATCCATTGTGTTGTAATCTTTCGCTGTAGAACAGGACATCAAAACAATTATTGATAATATACCGAAAATAAATATCGGTTTTTTGCTTTGGCAAACATTTTTATTCTTAAATTCTTTCATTCTTATCAATTCCAAATCAAATTTTATTCCAAAATTAAAAAATAAATTCTTCTATAAGAAATAATTATAACGAGTTCATATATAATCAACAAAAAGTCAATGAATATAACGCTTAATACGTCAATCCGAGCAAAATATTCGATTTTGCAAGAAAAAAAATGAAAAGTCAGGATAAATATATTAATTATTGTTCTCTTTTGGCTAAAAAAGGCTATTTGTGGTTTCTATTTATTATTCTTAATCTTATTTTATTGCCAAATGATGGTCTTGCGCAAAGCCAACAAGACGACAATCCTTCATTTCTTTTAAAGAAAACTATTTCAACAGTTAATTCAGATTCCAGAGATAATGCGGATAATACTATTGATAGTAATGAAAAAACCACAGAAACCATGCCACATTCAATGAGCAAATCGCCGACTGGAGCTATTTGGCGCTCATTAGTAGTTCCAGGCTGGGGGCAACTATATACCGGTGATTATTGGAAAGCACCTTTATTCTTTGGGGCAAGCGCAACTTTGGTTTATATAATTCTCTGGAACAATTCGAAATTTCTCGATTCACAGCGCGAAATTGATAATTGGACAGAAAACTCAAGTACAACGCAGTTTTCTCTTAAACAAAAACGCGAGTTTTACCGAGACCAACGTGATATAAGCGCCCTTTATCTAACCGGTGTTTATGTCCTTGCTGCCGTAGATGCTTATGTTAATGCCCACCTTTTCGACTTCAATGTCGATGACGTTTCTTGCAGCATTGCCGCTTCGCCAAGCAAATGCGGTGGAGTATCGCTAAATTTTGTGATTAAATCAAAATAGAGACAGATCTCAGACTTGCCTCTTCCCTACAAAATAAAGGATTTGCATCTAAAAATAAATTTGTCCGTTCCACCCAAAAAACGACTTGGTAAAACGGACAAATTAGTAAAAAAAACGAAAAAAAATATTAAGGTAAGAATATATTAAAATGTGTTAGCCACAAGGGTTATGCTAACTTAATTTTATGATACAGTCCACTGGGCAAACAGCTATACAAGCTGGGTCGTCATGATATCCTTCACACTCGACACACTTATCTGGATCGATTTCAAAATATTCCTCACCTTCGCTGATTGCTTCTACCGGACACTCTGGTTCGCAGGCTGCACAGTTGATGCATTCTTCATTGATAGTCAAAGCCATTATAACCTCCTTAAAAATAAAATAGTTGTTAATAATTAGTTATATAGAACATAATAAATATTCAATTGTAACCAATTGTTATAAACGAAACTACGAAAAATATAATTAATTCCAAAAACTTTGTACAAATTTGTGTAATCAAGATGTTTTTTTATCCAATTTCCTTGATTTTTTTTAAAAAGACGGAATTCCAATCGATGCCCGGAGCTAGTTTCGTACTATCAAGATGGGTAGCAAGAGCAGGTACAGGGGTCCATAATGAATATTTCTTGGCAAAAACATTGTGAAACAAGCCAAAATACCACAACTTGAAATAAATCCGAGCCATTTCTTTGCTTTGAAACATCAGTTTTATCATAAGTGGGAAATTATAAACTTGCTTCCTTGTTAAACTCATCCACATACTTGCATCGTAATTCTTCCGACTGTATGTTTCAAACATCTTTTTTGTATCTATTAGCACACTTTTTCTAGTGAGAAAAGTAAGACAAGTGGTAGCTATCCTCTGCCAATCTCTTCCATTGTGATTGATACGTTTTTTGGGGTAGTTGTGGAGTTTGTAATCGTATAAATCAGGATGGTCATAGGCAGCAGCAAAATGAGCATTTGGCACCGTTTTTAAAAAAATGAGCATTTCGCTTAGCGCCATTGGGAAATAAAAATAATCATCTTCAGCAAAATAAACAAACTCAGAAAATTGCTGTGATGATAAAATTTCAATTTGTTTTTTAAATGTTAAAGGATTGCCTGCGCTATCCATCTTGATAAACTCCAAATCTTCACTGTCCCATCTCTTTGTAAAAATTGATTCATATTCATCAGGACAGGAATCGAGCAATACAAACAATTTCACACGTAAACCCCGGGTTGCATCAACAAAAGTATCGAAACATAACTCAACAAGTTTAAACTTGTCGTTGGCATAAATTGGCGGAGTTTTTGATACCATTGGATAAACTCTGTATGCAACGGCTATATCGTATTCTTTTTTAGACATTATTGAAATATCAAAATAATAATATTACAAAAATTTAAAATTTCTTTTATTTTACAAAATTTCTTTAGAATTTAAATTATTTTTTGTATTTTTATAGTTCTTACATTATTCTTTTTAAGAAAATGCAAAAAAAGTATGTATTATTTACAATTAAAGGAAATTGAATAAATACTATTTCCAATTCTGTATTTGGAAAAAAGCTATTTTTTTGACATTTTTTTTATTAAAGTAAGTTCTTAAGTAATTTTTATTTGTCTGTTTAAAATAAATACTTTAAATTTGTTAAAAGCAATGTTGAACTTGAAGGGGATTATATGCAATCACATAATCAATCAAGAGCAAGATGGGTAATAATACTTGTCGTAAGCATCTTTATTTACTTAAACTTAGATGCTCTATCACAGCAGCCGCCCCCACCCCAGGGGTTCCGTCCTGTTAAAAAGAATGCAACCATATACCCCGACGAATTCTCTGATATCGACAAACCCAAGCCAAAGCAAAACAGTAATGACGATAATATCAACCAAGTTATGAGAAAAGCTCGCATCGAATATGCCAAGGCACTTGGCTATATCGATAGAAAGGACACCGTCAAAGCCGCTATGTTCTTCAAGGAAGCTATCGATGTCCTCAATAGATTGGCAAGCTATCCTGATATTGAAAATAATAATGATTTCGCAACGCTCGCACAAAATATAATTTCCGATTACGAAAAATACATTGGTTCGATTGACGATCTTGACGACAAATCTTCTTTCATCGTGATGAGAGACTTGCTGCTCCAAGAAGTTGAAACAATAACACTCTCTCAAGAACCTGTCAAGCCGCAAGCTGAAAAGCCCTTAAAAGCAGAACCAGTAAACAAATTCCTTCTTTCAAATAGCCCCATTAACGTAACTATTCCTTTAGTCGATAACGAATTTGTTCAAAATGGCATCACATTTCTAACTCAAGACGACAGAGGCCGCCGTTTTCTTACAAAATGTCTCGAACGCAGCACTCGCTGGTTTCCCATGATGAAACGCTATGCAGCTCAAGAAGGCGTTCCAGAAGAAATCATCTATTTGGCAATGATAGAGAGCGCTCTCAATCCAAACGCTTTTTCAAAGGCAAAGGCAGTAGGTATGTGGCAGTTTATTCGCTCTACAGGGGAGAGATATGATCTAAATGCTGAGTCTTCTGTTTGGCTCGATGAAAGACGAGACCCTGAAAAAGCTACTATTGCAGCCATGCGACATCTCCGTGATCTTTTTACAGATTTCCAAGATTGGCACCTTGCCCTGGCTGCCTACAACTGCGGAGCTGGTGGCGTAAAAAGAGCTATTAAAAGAAGTGGCCTCGAAAATCCTGATTTCTGGCAAATTAGACCTTTCTTACCAAAAGAAACTCGCAATTATATCCCTCTTTACATTGCTACTGCCAAAATAGCTATGCAACCAGAAGCTTATGGTTTTTTACTCGACACCATCAAGTTCAAAGATGAGTTTATTTATGAAATAATCACTCTCAACGAACCCGTGAGTATCTCTGCTCTTGCAGAATGTGCAGGTATTAGCGAAGAAGCTCTTAGAGAGCTTAATCCGGAATTGTTAAAATCAACAACTCCACCTGATGTAAGAGAATATACTCTTAGAATCCCTTATGGTTCATTCTCAAGATTTGCTATCGAATTTACTAAACTTACTCCCGAAAAGAAACAGCCTTGGATACAACATAAAGTTGACAGACGGGAAACGCTCCCTTCTATAGCCAAAATGTACGATGTAAATATTGACGAGCTGATGTCAGCTAACAATATTTCAACTTCTAAACATAAGCTTCATTATGGCGATATCCTGCAAATTCCAATCGATAAAAAAACAATTGAAACAAAGTTACCTGACCAAGCAACCATCAAACGCATCGAGCATACTGTAAAAGAAAATGAAACCCTTTACAGCATTTGCCTTAGCTACGGTGTCGAATTGTCAGATCTAAGAAAACTTAACGATATACCTTCGAGCACAAACTACGTTGCCCAAGGAACAAAATTAATAATTCCTATTATAGAAGTCCCTAAAGAAGTCGCTACTGCTGCTCAAAAAGAAGTACCCAAAGTTATCAGACATAAAGTTCGCCGGGGAGAAACGCTTGCCCGGATTGCTGACAATTATGGTGTTTCAATTGAAGATGTTAAGAAAGACAACAAACTTCGCTCAAACAACATTATGTCTGGTCAAGTTCTTAAAATACAGACAAACTCCCAGAATCTAAGCTTTCAAAGCGTTGTTCAATCATCAAGAACAAGCGTAGCTATCAGTACTCCATCTGGAAAAAAAGTAATCCACAAGGTTCGTAGTGGCGAAACCATCAGCACCATCGCATCGAGATACGGAATAAAAGCCAGCGACCTAAAAAAGTGGAATTCTGACAAGATAAGCGGAAACACCGTTTTCAGCGGCACACGACTCGTTGTTTATTCAGCAACTACGGCAAAGGGTAGCTCAAGCTCTAATAGCTCTCCTAAGTATTATACCGTTAGGAAAGGCGATACACTTAGCTCAATTTCTCAGAAATTTGGAGTTTCTATTACCTCTCTGAAACGCCACAATAAAAATGTTTCCGATCATCGCATTAGAGTTGGTCAAAGATTGAGAATCCAATAAAGTATTACTATTTGATTTTTAGCTCGGGATACTTCATTCCTGGCTTTTTTTTATAAAAAATCGAACCTTATGAAAATAGCTTACTTATCGACATTTTATCCTTTTCGTGGCGGTATTGCACAGTTCAATGCAGCTATGTATCGTAATTATGAGAAAGAACATCATATCAAGGCGTTCACTTTCACAAGACAATACCCTAATATTCTTTTCCCGGGCAAAAGCCAAATGGTAGCAGAAGACGACAATTCCGACGCAATCAATTCTTTACAAATTTTAGACTCAATAAATCCTTTAACATATATTAAAACAGCAAAAACAATCAGTAAATTCAAGCCTGATTTGATGATAACAAAATTCTGGATGCCTTTTTTCGCACCTTCGCTTGGCTGGGTTTCCGGTTCTCTGAAAAGGAAAGGTACTGGTGTTGTTAGTATTCTTGATAATGTCATACCCCACGAGAAAAGACCTGGCGACATAGCTCTTATCAAGTATTTTTTGAATAGAAATAGCGGCTTTGTTGTTATGAGTTCACAAGTAAAAAACGATTTGCTTGCTTTACAACCCAAAGCACAATTTATTGAAGTAGCTCATCCATTATATGATCATTTTGGCAACAAAATTTCAAAAGAGAAAGCAAGAGAACATTTGTCTATACCCAATAATAAAAAAGTCCTTTTATTCTTCGGATTTATTCGCAGCTATAAAGGATTGGATATTTTAATTGATACATTAAGTATGCTTTCAGACGATTATATCTTAATTATTGCGGGCGAGATGTATGGCGATTTCAAAGATTATGATTTGCAAATAGCCAGACTTGGTCTCGAGGATAGAATCGTCAAAAATGTAAGATATATCTCTGATCAGCAGGTGCCAATCTTTTTTTCTGCAGCTGATTGCTGTGTTTTACCTTATAAATCAGCCACACAAAGCGGCATAACCAGCATATCTTTCCATTTCGATTTGCCCGTTGTCGCTACAGATATTGGCGGTCTCAAAGAAATGATTGAACCTCACCAAACCGGTATTATGGCTGACAAACCAGATGCATCTGCACTAAAAACAGCTATCGAAAACTTTTTCCAACCGGGAATATCTGAAAAATTGATAAAAAACATCAAGGAATACAAGAAACAATTCTCTTGGGAAAACCTTGCGAACAGAATTATTGAATTTGCTCAAGCCCACATTTCTTGAAAATATAATCGACTCCATTCATCACTTCTTCATATGAAAAGAGTTTTTCGAGCTCAAGATCTGTGAAATACTGCATTAGTTCTTTATTTTCTTTTAACGAATCGAGAAAAGGTATGCCGCTTTCCCAAGTTTGCATTGCCGATATTTGAACCATTTCATAAGCTTTTTGGCGGTGCAAGCCCTTGTTTGCAAGAGCAAGCATCACCTTCTGCGACGCAAACAAGCCGTTCGTTAGATTTAGGTTCTTCTTCATATTTTCAGGATAAACAAGCAAAGAATCGATTACTCTTGTCATACGATTTAGAATGTAATCAAGAGAAATAGTCGAATCAGGCAGAATTATCCTTTCAACGCTACTGTGCGAAATGTCTCTTTCGTGCCAAAGAGCGTTGTTTTCAATAGCGGCGAACAAATTTGAGCGAATAAGCCTCGCTTGTCCACAGATATTCTCAGAAGAAACAGGATTACGCTTATGAGGCATTGCCGAGCTTCCTTTTTGACCCTTCGCGAAATATTCTTCTGCCTCGAGCACTTCTGTTCTTTGCAAATGCCTGATTTCAATGCCAATTTTTTCTAGAAGAGATGCAGCCGAAGCCATAGCCCACATAAATTCGGCATGACGATCGCGACTGATTACTTGAGAAGAAATTTTGGCAGGTTTCAAACCGAGTTTTTCGCATACATATTCCTCAATCTTCGGCGAAAGATGCTCGTAAGTGCCGACAGCACCGGAAATCTGTCCGGTAGCAATCTCATCAAGCGCGGCTTCCATTCGCCTGATGCAACGACCACATTCGTCATACCAGTTGGCAAACTTCAAGCCAAACGACATCGGTTCGGCGTGGATGCCGTGGCTTCGACCAATGCAAATCATATTTTTTGTTTCAATAGCTCGCCTTGCAAGCACTGCTTGTAAATTGTACAGGTCTTTCAACAGTATCTCGCCAGCTTGTTTGCATTGCACTGCCAGACAGGTGTCGAGAACATCACTGGACGTCATACCAAGATGAATATACCGCGACGGCTCTCCAACATATTCCTCGACATTTGTCAAAAAAGCGATAACATCGTGCTTTGTCGTCTCCTCGATTTCAAGGATTCTGGCAGTATCAAAACGTCCCTTCTCACGTATTTGGCGAGCAGCTTTCTTCGGAATAATACCATTTTCAGCCATCGCCTCGCAAGCAAGCGTTTCGATTTCAAGCCAAATTGCAAACTTGTTGTCTTCCGACCATATTTTACCCATTTCAGGGCGGGTATAACGCTCTATCATATTCGTTTTCCTTCAATTTGATGAATTTAAAAAATGTATTGATACCGATTTAAGTCCGTGCAATTTTCTTGCCGAGCAGACCTTCAATCTTCTCGACTTTCGATTTCATTCGGGAATTAGCACCCTTTCTATAATCAATTTTTATAGTGCTATAAACCCTGTTGGCTTGAGGCTCGAGGATCTTAAAACAGCGGTCTATTACACTTATTACTTCTTCCCATTCTCCTTCGAGGATTGTGCCCATTGGTGTCAACAGATAGTTTATTCCGCTTTTATCAATTTCTCCAATTACCTGAGAAACATATTTACTTACGCTTTCTCCCTTGTCTGTTGGGAACATTGCGAATTCGACTAAAACCATAATATTAATCTCAAAAAAAGTAAAACAATTATTTTTTGCAATATTAAAGAATTATTTTGACAGACTAAATTTTTTAATAAAGATTTTTTTCATCACATCTGTCCAAAACGAAATAATAACCGCTAATATCTTAAATTAAGATTTATTAAGCAAGAAAAAAACTTAACTGAAAAAAAGGCATTAGAATGGCAAAAATAACATTAATAAGTTTTTTTTAAAGTTAGCCTGAAAGAGAAAAACCTTCGGAAGGTTTAAGAATAACAACCATTTCTGTTTTAGCCAGATATGGGGATTGAATTAAAATCATATAAATAATTGTCTTAAACCATTAATTTTAAACATTTGATTTTTTTTTACATAGTTATGAAAATAAATACAAATACTTTCATCATTTTAAAAATATTTTAAAAAAAATTTTGTTTATATAAAATATATTTGTACATTAATAAAGTTTATGAATATATTTTCATTTCATATATTATGAAACATTCATTATTGGAGGTATATATGAAAAAATTTTTTCAATTATTGATTGTTTTCTTTGCTCTTCTACTTTCTTTGCCAAGTGGATTAATGGCAGAGGGAATGCTTATCCCAACAGATTCTACGCAAAAAGACTTCCTTAAGGCTTACAAACTCATTCTCACTTATTCAAACAGCGATTATCGCTTTCTGAATAAAACTATTGATACAACTCTCTTCCCTGCTTATGGAGAGTATTCGCCTTATTGGATTCGTTCCGGGAATAACAAAGGCAGTTTCGTTTTTCCAGACGAAATACCATCGGCTTTCGCTTCAGTTAGTAGTAATAAATATACCAATTATAGATGGCAAAACGACGATAATTATTCGATTCAATACAAGCCCAATAATTATAAAATTGCTATTTTCAGAAGCAAAATAACGAGAAATAACAACACTGTTTCTTGGGGGGCTTTGTATTTCAAAAATATGTTTGATTCCTATCTGTTCGACAATATCTACTATTTCGTTAATGAAGATGATTTGGCAAAAGGAAACATAAATTCATCGACGCAACTGCTTATCATTCCATCTTTTACACTTGATGGCGACGACAATAAACACTATATTGACAGTGTATTCGAGATTTGCCCCGATATTAAAAAACGATTAGACAATTATCTTCAAACAGGCGGAAGTATATATAGCGAAGGCAATGCAGTCTATTTCATCGAAAAACTTGGCTATCTACCCAATGGAGCAGTGGATTTTGACAATTCAGTCCTCCCAGATCCGGTTACTAATTTGATAGAAATAAACTATGAAAATTCAACGAATCCGCTTTCGTTTATGCAATCAACAGTTGGTGGTTTTTTATTTGCCAATGCTTGTCCTGCAGTCAATGCTGTAAATGCCGAAATTGTTGCCAAATGTGCTGATAATGATGTCCCGTCAGTTTTCGTTCTCAGCGGCATTAATGCCGGAGGTGGAAAAATAATTTGTAATACTGGCATTCCGACAATCGGTGGTATTAATGAGTTAAAAAATGGCAGCCGCCAGTTGCAATGGGCTCTTAACACAGTTATATATTCATTTTCTGAGCAATTAGATGTAACACGCTCTGTTTACAATGAATTGCCGGACACTCTCAGCGCCGGGAAAAACGCTGTTTCTTTCGATAGATTAGATACATTTGAAGTTAGAATCCTGTTGCGCAATCTTTCTTCGGAACCCATAAGCGACATCAAACTTATGGAAATATTGCGAAGAGTTAGTATTGATGGTAAATATGAATGTTTTCTTAAGATTGTCGATGTAAAGACTCCTGGGATCACTTATAAAATCAATGATTATTATATTACTTTCGAAAATATCAGCGTTGCTCCTCACAGCGAAACAGTAATTGTTTACAGGCTAAGTACTCCTAATCCTGAAGACAAAATCCACGAGCAAGTAGATAAATTCATTTCCTGGGCAACATATATGTATGCTTCTGTAAATTACACATATTATAATGATTCTTATGGAAAGCATTTCTTTCAAAAGTATAGAAATTATATTGACATTATGTTTTCTGCCTTCCTGGCGGCAGACACCGATTTGAATTGGAAGAACTTCCTTGGGCTTTTCTATCAGCCATTTAAAGTTTTTATGAATATGGAAAACAAAGAGCGAACCGAAGCCCGCCAAACGAAATATGTGCAATACATTCCCAAAGATGTCCCTTTTTATTGGAGCGATAAATCGATAAATATTCCAATTTTAAAAACTCCTGGTGGCAAATTCGTCGATGTTCTTAGAGGAAGCAACTCAGACAAGACACCTGATTACGATTATGACAGTGATGGGAAACCTAATGTATGGCTTGATACTGCTTCGATATATCCTAAAGGATATAAAATCGAAGAAGATGAGGTCTATTGGCTCAACCCTTGGGAGCATCTCAGGACAGGTAATCATTTCTTGTATGAAGACATCGACCACGATGGCAAAGTTGCTGAAGATACTGATGGAGACGGCATAGTAAATACACAAGAGCCAGGAGATAAAATTAAAGTTTGGAAAGTAACCTGGGACATCGGCAAGGTCTCAGGCTTTGAGTATTTCGAGCCATATTGCTCTTATGAGATTTGGGTTGACCCGCCTGATTTGGTCAAGCTATCTGCCGGTGTTGGCTATGTTTCCGGTAAATGCAAAAAAATCGATGGCTGCTTTTATCCAAATTCTCCAGATATCGAAAACCCAAATATTGCAGACACAAGCTGGACTTATTGGATGGAACGCGACGAAAAAGGAATGGTCATTTGGAAACAGCTAATTTATCAACGGATTAACAACTATGAGGGTTATACCTTCATCGACACAGCCAAAACAGGTTATAAACTTAAACCAACAGATATTTGCGTCGGCACTGTGCCTCAGCCGCACCGCGAATTCATCGCTGTTCTTTCTCTTGGTGGCGAAGAAATCGATATGAACAGATATCGCCCGCAGATATCCCGTTATTCCAATCTTGAATACAATACAATTTTTGGAGAACACCGGAAAACTCCTATCCGTTCTACATATTCATATTGGGCTCCTCTTCCCAATCCTCTTCAATTTGAATATTTATCTAATAATTTTGTAATAACAGACCCAATCAGTCAGGATACATTGAAAAAATTGCCAAAATGGGGAAAAGCTAACATAAGTTTTAGCATGGATGCCTCGACAGAATACTCATATTATTGGATTCGCAATGCAGGACACGATGTCGATTACAATGATCCATCAGAAGCCATCGAAGGACGCGAAGAGCTTGGCGACGGAGTTTTTGGCTATTTAGTTTATGATATACCCAAAGGATTAGGTGGTTACAAAATCCATCTTCCGAAAAAAATTGATGGCTCTTATGATATTGATGCCATTGTCGAGGTGGACGGTGGAAAATTTAAAAAATGGCTCGACAACCCCAATACAAAAGACACAATTTCAATCTGGGAAGACCCCTTCCAATATCATATTCACATCCCCCAGTTGCTAATACCACCAGCTTTAGACGACGACAACCACGACGGTATTGACGATTGGATAGACGACCGTGGCGATAGATTTTGCTCTTCTACTGGCTTCTTACACGACATTTTCATGCTCGACAATGGCGAACAATGGCTTCATTATCCTAAAGAGCGTTTTAAAGACGATATCTATGGTTGGGTCGATTCCGGTTGGTATGCTGGACCTGATTTAACTTATGGGGACGATTATTTTGAAGCTCTTGGCAAGACAAATTTTAAAATTAATGCAATTTACGAAGGGCTTGGCAGGGAAGGAAACGTCGAAATAAGCAAAGGCGGCTGGCTCGTCGTCGAAGAGATATTCGGAGGATCGCCATGGGTAATTTTCAGCAGAACACTATCCGGCTTCGCTGAAGGCGTCGATTTGAGTATTTATTCGAAAGCTAATCCTTCCGTTGTCAAATTTGGCAGCGATACTATGTATATTAAACATCAAATTAGCGACAAATCAGAGCCACACCGATTCGATTATAAATTCGACCCATTCCATTCCTCATACGGATATGGAAAAGCAACTATCACTACTTATGCCGGTGGCAGAGACCCGTGCAGTTTGCTGTTGCCTTCAATAAAGACATCTACAATCATCGATCCGAAATTTGATAAATATGATCTGACATTAATACCTTATGCCGATAAAAATAACCCTGAATTGGAGGATTATCCTAAGCAAGTTAGCGGCTGCTTCCTCGAAGCACGAGTTGAAGTTACAAATGCAACAGACGATAATTGGCTTTTTACTACTGTTACGCCAAAAATCCCTTCTGATCTTGGTAAAACTGAACTCGTTATGAGCTATGTCGCCTATCCCAGACCACTTGTCCCCGCAAAAGTGGATCCTGTTACTGGCGTAATCATTCAAGGTGGTGATGATATTGGTTCCTTCCGTGCCGGTTGGCGATTTAATGAACCCGAAGGCGAGGTGCTTGTTAAAATTGGAAATAAACTGCCTCTAATGCAACCAACCCGGAAAGCTTACTTCGTTTTCCTCTTCCGCATCGATTCAACTCTCGATAATGGTGTTTATGAAATAGGATTTGATGTAGCAAGCAACCTAAAAAATTATAAAGAAGGAAAAATGATGAAAAAAGAAGGAGTTCTCGGAAAAACAGTTGGCTTCGAAGCTCCTCCGCTTATGTTCAGCATTTCCCAACGCGACAAAAAAGGAAATGTTACCGAATTTCAGAAATTTATTATTGGTAATGCTACTCTCGATAAAATTACCACAAAAACAACGGAATTCTTCCGCGGACTTCAAGACGCTAGATGGTCGTTCACCGATGTAAACAACACTGATTTTTACAAGCTATCTAACAAACTTCCCGCAAAATACAATGAAGAAACAGGTGTAGAAACAATCGATGTTTCCTCTTTTGGTCGATTTCCGACCATTACTAACAATCAATTTTTCGTTTTGGAGCAAGGAGAAGTATTTAGCTATGAAGCAGGCGATTTGGTTACCGTAAGTAATCGCGAAGCGCTTACTTACGACTACCCTCCTTATGGAAAATTTTTCATTGATACCAATGAAATCAAAGTTACAACAGTTGGACCAAAAATTAAAGATTATAAAGCCATTTTTTCAATAAATGGTAAAAAGATTGAAAAAGACAAGCCACTCGAATGGCCCCTCGTAAATGATAAAAACGTGGAAATAATCTTTGAAGTTACTAATTATGGGAATAACCTTGCTGAAAACACGGTTTTAAATATTTACCCAGGGACTTATTTCGTTGCTAATCAAGATATTTTGCCGCCAAATACAATCGTTGATAACAAAATAATAAAAACATCCTTCGGTTCGCTTGTACCCGGCGAAACGAAGCAAATCAGATTAAATTACAAAGCTGTTGAAGATGTCTGCTCAGCTATTTACGACGAATCGACGCTTATTCCCAAAGTCGATATTAGCTACAAAGGTAGTCGGGGCAGCGGAGGCACAACCGAACTGTTCGCTTATACTAACAAAAACGCACTTTCAGCTCCTGCCCATGATTTAAGGGTTGATAAATTAATTGTTGCTTCAAAAGAACTAAAACCAGGCGATATTTGCAAAGTTAAGGCTAAACTGATGAACGGTGATTTGCCTTCTGTTAATTCAGAAATATTCTTTTATGCTATTTACAATATGCAAGATACTGTTTTCTTAGAAAAAGTGCTCGTGGACTCTCTCGCCAGTTTACAAACACAAGACATAAGTATTAATTATATTGTTGCTGACTCAGTAAACTATATTGAAATATTAGCTTATGCCAATCCAGACAATAAAATAAACGAATTTTGCACAAGTAATAATATCAATCATGTTGCTATACCATTGAAACCACCAAATTGGATTTTAGATGTCTCGAATAACCCAAATCCAATGAGTTATACGACACAATTCTCATATTTTTTACCTAATAATATTAAAAATTTAAAAATTGAAATCTTTTCATTAGAAGGGGTAAAAGTCGCCACTATTTATGATTGTCCAGTCGCGACCGGAAGACATTATATTCAATGGAAGGCGCCAAATTCTCCAGATGGAGTTTATATTTATCGTTTCAGTGGAACTGAAGAAAACGGCAATCAACGGGAATACAACAGCAGCTTAATCAGAAATTACAGATAGTTGTTTTATAAGAGAGAAATATCTGAAAACTAGCTGATTCATAACGAAATAGTATTCTTTATTATGCTATGTCGAAAAAAAACCGGTCTTTTTCAAAGCGTTTTAGAAACTCATTTCTTATTAACTCATTTTCAGGCAGGCTAAGATTAGCATCTTTTTCAATTATTAGAAATGCTTGTTTTCTTGCTGCGGCGACAATATTGCCATCTTCGGCAAGATTTAAGAATTTAAAATCCGGCAAACCGGATTGACGTGTTCCCATAACGTCGCCTGGTCCTCTTAATTGGAGGTCAACTTCGGCTATTTTGAATCCATCGCTTATTTCTTCCATTGTTTTCAAACGTATTATGGCAGATTTTCTTTCTGTTTGCTCGTCAACTTTTTTATTTAATGCAAACTTGTATTTATCCTTTGTTACCAACAAACAATATGATTGATAGCTACTCCTGCCCACCCTTCCACGCAATTGATGCAGTTGCGAAAGCCCAAAGCGCTCGGCATCTTCAATCATCATCACCGTTGCATTTGGCACGTCTATACCTACTTCAATAACTGTCGTAGCCACAAGAATATCATATTTTTTTTCAAGAAAATCGCGCATGGTTTCTTCTTTTTCATACCAAAACATCTGCCCATGCAAAAGCCCGCAATGAAAATCAGGAAAAACTTCCTCTTTTAACATATCATAATGGTCGATAGCCGATTTGAAATCTATTTTTTCAGATTTTTCGACCAAAGGATATACAATATATGCCTGCCTGCCTGACTTAATTTCGTTTCTAATAAAATCATAAGCTTCTTCAATCTGAGCATCGAAAACGACTTTTGTTCTTATTGGCAACCTATTAGCTGGCTTCTCGCGAATTATCGACACATCGAGGTCGCCATAAAGCGTCATTGAGAGTGTTCTGGGTATCGGCGTTGCTGACATAACCAAAATATGTGGCGATAACTCTTTGCCTTCGAAGGATTTCTCGCCGTGAACCTTCAATTCTGCCCTTTGTGCCACACCAAAACGATGTTGTTCGTCAATAATTATCAAACCCAACCTATTGTAAACGATATCTGCCTGAAACAAAGCGTGCGTGCCAATTATTATTTTGCACTCTCCAGAAGAAATTTTATCAAGTATCTCTCGCCTTTGCCTTGTTCTTTGTCCGCCGAGAAGTCGCCCTATTCCGATATTAAATCCATCAAGCATTTTGCTAAAAGTATGAAAATGCTGTTCGGCAAGGGTTTCCGTCGGTGCCATAATTGCCGTTTGTATCCCATTATCAATAGCCATCAGCATAGATAGCACAGCAACAATAGTTTTCCCCGAACCAACATCCCCTTGTAAAAGCCGATTCATAGGCATTCCCGAGTTGATATCCTCGCTGATTTCCCTGATTGCTCTTTTTTGGTCGCTAGTTAGTTTAAATGGCAATTTGTCGTACAAACGGCGGGCAGAAACACTTTTTGGATTTATCAATGGAGCTAATTCTTTCGTTTTAATCCCCTTGTATCGCAATGCCAAAAATATTTCAAAATATAAAATCTCCTCGAATTTAAGCCTTTTTACCGCCTTAATTAAGTTTTTACGGTTTTCCGGAAAATGCAAGTTTTTGATACTTTCTTGCTTCGAGGGCAACTTGAATTCGTCAATTAGCCATTTAGGCAGAGATTCCTTGATTAAATAAAGATATTTTTCAATGGTGGTTAAAGTAATCTTTCGCAGAATTCGAACACTAATTTTCGCGTTTCTCATATTCTGCTTGAGCGGATAGACCGGCAATATCTTTCCACTACGATATGAAGCCTCATCTTCTTCGTCAAATAATTCAATTTCGGGATGGTTAAAGCACAGAACACCATTTCTGTTCAATTCCACATTTCCACTGACAAATAATGTCTCTCCCGCCTCGTAAGCTTTAGAAAAATACTTTGTATAGTTCCAAAAAATGATTTGGGCATACTCTCCGCTGCCATCAGACAAAGTAAAAACAAGCATGGTTCGCTTTTTCGAGAGTTCTTTTTCCTGCTTGTGAATTAGCTTTGCTACTATACTTATTTCATTTTTTAAAGAGAAATTACTAAAACCTTTATCAAACTCAAAAGTTTGTTCCCGATTGAGCTTTGCTGTGATTTCTTTTATTGAAAGAGCGCCAGCACGGTCAATATACGTTCTTGGAGCATAATAGAGGATATCCTCCGGGCTTGATAGTCCATCTTTTTCAAGCACTTCGGCACGCTTAGGCCCGACTCCCTTTATGTACATTATTTCAGACAATTTGTCAATTCGCTAATTAATTCAATCTTTTCTTTAATATTTATCTTTTTATAATTCATATCTTCTCCTTAAAAATTTGTAAAGACCAATACATTATATAAAAATTACAAATCTTTTCAAAAAATAAAATTAACAAATTTCTTTATTAATCCTTTGCTTTTTTTACTAAAACAACTTGAAATGGCTTTATTCAATGAATATCCTTATATTTTAGCATGTAAACAATTTTTTTCTTATTTTTGAGCTTTCTATACAATTTGTTTATTAAAATTTACTCTTTAATAATTCAAGTTATGGCTGCTTGTAAATTTTCGGGAGTTCTTTCGCTCAAAAGATTATAATTTGAATAAAAAAGCGATAATTTTTCAGAATTAAAAGGACCAAAAATGACAAAACAAATTACTATATTGCTTATCTCTGTTGCTATTCTCTTTGGATTTGATAGTGTAAAGGCACAATACGAAGCTCGCTTGACTCCAGGCTATTTGCAACCGGAAGTATATCAAAACGATATCCAATCAAATGAAGTTTTATGGCGTTTAAACCATCTTAAACCACAAAAAGTTCCTGCCTCGGCTTGGAAAATGTATCAAAAAAGAGATAGGATACTCCAATCTTCTGGTATTGAACTAATAAATTGCACCAACGGACCACTATCACAAGACGAAACCTGGATGGTTATTAACCCAAATAACCCAAAACAATTAATTGCATCATCTAACGACACACGTTATAATGGCAGTGGCGGCTACAGAATGGCAGCATATTACTCACATGATGGCGGCAGTACTTGGAAAACATCTACAACACCAAACAATGTTGATATTTGGATAAAGCAAGAACCTGGCTATGGATTTACGAATTTTGACCCCGGACTTGCCTTCGACCATCAAAATAACCTTTATTATTGCTATGGATTTGCTCAAATGGGCGATAAAAATACAAGAGATAATGGTGTATTTGTATGCCGTTCAACTGATGGAGGTGCATCGTGGCAAACTCCTGTTCCCGTTGCCCTTGCCTCGGCAGGCACTACCTCGCAACCATTCCATGATAAATTCTTGATTGCAGCTGATTTTATGCCAAATTCACCTTATAAAGGATACGTTTACGTCGCTTGGACAGTTATGTATCAAGGATCAGAAATAGTAATGGCAACAGCCGAAGACGGAGAAAACTTCAATCCTCCTATTTCAATTTCTAAAACCACAAGCACTGTCCAGTCAGCTTTGCCTACTGTCGGTCCAAATGGCGAGGTTTATGTTGTTTTCCACTCCGACGAAGGGCCTAATACTCACATTTTTGTTAATAAATCAATAGATGGTGGCAAATCGACAGTTTGGTTTACTCCCAAAAAAGTGCAAACAGTCAGAAGAACAGGCGACTACTCAACAAGTACGGGCAGAACTGCCCTTCTCGATAAACAAGATATAAGAATGTCTTCTTATGGGGTTATCGATGTTGACCGTTCCCAAGGCAGCAGAAGGGGTTGGGTTTTTATCGTTCAATCGGGTAAAGACAGCGAAAACAGAAATGGTATTTTCCTCGCTTATTCAACCGATGGCGGCGAAAAGTGGACTTCTAACATTAGAATTGACAATAACAAACTTGGCAATGATTGTTTTATGCCTGCTCTCTCGGTTGATCCTATTACCGGCACAATTGCTGTGCTTTATTATAGCTCGCAAAATGATCCCACTAATACTGGTTGTGATGCCTATCTTGCAGTTTCTCGCGATGGTGCCAAAACTTTCAATCATATCAGATTAACTGACGAAACCTGGTATTTCGACGATTCCGGCGACGTCAGCCGTCAAGGCGGTTCTTTAGGTAATTATTGGGGCGATTATACTTCCGTCGTTGCCTATGATGGAAAAATTTATCCTTGTTTCTGGATGCCCGCAGGACCAAAAATTGCTAATTCTTACCATACTAATGAGGTTTATACTGCTATTATTTCGCCTGAGCCAAATCCTCCAACCGATCTTAGTGCTGTGCCAGTGGCAAACGAACCAACAAAAGTAACAATCAGATGGACTGACCCCGTAACAAATAAATTTGGTGAAGTGCTAGGTGCATTCAAGATTTTTGTTTTAGACAAAAATAACAATAAAATCGGCGAAGTTGATAAAGGCGTCCATGTTTGAGGCATCGGGGCTTATCGACGGCGAGCAATTTACTTTTAATTTGAAAACACATACAAGTGATGGCTTGGAAAGTTCTATTGTGTCCATAAGCGGTATCGCCGGAGGCTCTCTTAAACCAAAAGCACCTTATAACCTTAGCGCCGAGCCTGATGAAAAAGGTATCAAATTGACTTGGATGAACCCTAATGAACACACCGATGGCTCTTTCTTCCATGATTTCGAAAAAATCAGCATTTATAGCGATGGACAACAAGTCGCTACTTTCGACGGAGTCGCTCCCGGTGAAATCTCCACTTATGTTCTTGAAGTACCTACTAAAAAATTCTACTTGATAAAACTGAAAGCCGTAGGCAAACGCGGAACAATCGAAACTGAAAGTGATTTTTCTGAAGAAATATTAGCCTATTCAGGCGCTCCTTATACAACATTTATCGATAGATTTGACGATGAGGCAGTGCGCTTGCCTGTTTACACTCTTGATGCTTGGGCAATTACCAACAAAGCTTTTGTTTCCGAGCCAAACTGTCTCACTGACTCTCCTGATGCTAATTATCCAAGATTTAAAGTTACATCAATTATTTTTGCTCCTGCTGTTATTGCCCCCAACAAAAACGTTCTTGCTTTTGACCATATTGGTTTAATAAACGTCAATGACCATGGGGAAATAAACATCTCAGACGACAATATGAAAACCTGGAAATCTCTAAGATGGATAAATAAAAATTCATCAGACAAATTCCAGACTAATCTTGATGACAGCCAATGGGAAAGCTACACTGTCGATCTTGCTGCATACAACGGAAAAACCATATATTTACAATTCAAGCTGGTTAGCGCTTCTATCCAAAATATGGACGGTTGGTATATTGACAATCTTAGGATCGATAACACTCCGGTTTCTGTGCAAAATGACAATATCCTTAAATCGATTACTATCAACTCCTATCCAAATCCAGCAACTGACCACAGTACATTGGAAATCGCTACAATCAATCCCTCAAATTCATCAGATATTTCTCTTTACAATGCTCTTGGTTCAAAAATTTCAAGCATAGCAAATGGTTACTTACCTGCAGGATTAAACACTTTCAAGTTGAATCTAGCTGAATTGGCAAACGGAGTGTATTATGCCAACGTTACTTTGAATGGCGTCTCTAAAGTCTATCCTATTGTTGTTAATAAATAATAATTTCTTTTTTTCTATCAATAGGGGCAATCATCAAATTTTTGATTGCCTCTTTTTTATTTTTAACAATTATTTACGAATTTAATAGAAAAAGAATTATCCTTTTAAAAAAAAGTGCAAAAGAAAAATGAAAAAGAAAGTAAGCAATTTGCCAAAAGCACAAACAAAGATATCGGCTGAAAAGCCCACTCGCCGCAAAATCGAAGTCCAAAAGTCAGCTTTAGACATTAACAGTATTAAAATCCCCTACTTTGCCATATTATTACTCTTTATAGCTACAACACTTATTTTCTTTGGTGGACAATTGTTCGGAAATACATATTTCTGGGAAGATTTTGCAGAACAGTATTTCCCTTGGCAAACCTTTGCAGCTCGCGAATTTGCAAAAGGCTCACTTCCGTTTTGGAATCCTTTCACTTTTTCAGGAATGCCTTTTCTCGCTGACTTGCAAACAGGTTTTTTCTATCCTTTTAACCGTTTAACGATGATTTTTCTTGACTCAAACGGTGGTCTTTCCGTTTGGGGGCTGCAGTTCATCGTTATCTTACATTATTTTATCGCTCAATTTTCTGTCTATCACCTTGCAAGATATTGGAAAACAAGCCAAATAGGCGCAACAATAGCTGCAGTAAGCTACGGCTTTTCGTTTCCAATAGTATTGCACGGCATCCATCCAATGATGGTCTATCATTTTGCCTGGTTTCCACTGATTGTAATGTTTTTTTTAAAAGGAATAAAAGAAGGTAGTATCAGGTCTGCCCTTTATGCAGGATTAATCCTTGGTATGACCATGCTCGCGGGGCATCCACAGACAACTTTATATATCGTTTTCTTTTTGTTTGTAATGACATTATGGTATATGTTTTCATATATCAAAAAAAGTTTTGATTTTAAACAACATTACAAGCTAATAGCTGCTGCACTTATTACTATTATCATCGGTGCGGGTATTTTCTCTATTCAGCTACTTCCATCTCAAGAGCTTGCCTCGCTAACTCAAAGAAATAATTATACTTATGAAGAAGCATCTGAAGGCTCTCTCCTCTACAGCCAGATTTTCAGTTCAGTGGTACCGAAAGTATATGGCTACACAGGAGCCAGCGGTCAAACAGATGTTCCTTTTTATGGTGGAGAATACTATTTTTATTGGGATACTGGCTATTATTTCGGCATCGCAGCTCTGATATTAGCCACTTTCGGCTTTATCACACGAGTAAAAGAAAGAAAAATAGCGTTCTTGCTTGTTATGTCAGTATTTTCATTTCTTTATGCCCTTGGTGATAATTTCTTTATTTGGAGCATTTTTTACAATTTGCCTCTGTTTGGCACTTTTCGATTTCCTGCGAGAATCTTGTTTATTCTTGTTTTTGCTTTTTCGCTTGTCGCTGGATTTGGCTTTGACAGTATTTTTCAAAATATTGGTAAAATAAAAAAATTAATCATTGCTTCATCTTTCCCATTCTTAATTTCTTTAATGGCAGCAGCTGGCATTATTGGTTCGCTCTTGTCTGCACCTGAAGAATCTTTGAGTTTTATAAAAAGCTATGGCGTAGCGGCACTAGTCTTTACCATTTTAATATTTATTCCATTGTTTATGCTAATAAAAGGCAACAAAAAAGCCTTGATATTAGGCAGTGCAATAGTTGTATTGACATTTATCGACCTCAATATCTCTGGTTCGTCTTTTAATGCTTCAAAAAACAATCCGAAAGAGCAATATCAGCTATTCCCCAACCTTAAAAAAATGTTGAAGCCCAATCCGCCAAAAAGCATTTTCAGAACGGCAATGCGTATGTATAATCCTAGCTATATGGCAATGAACCGCAATCAGGGATTGATTGATGAAATAATGCTTATCGAAGGATACAACCCATTGATTTTACAAAGGGTGCGCCCTCCTGTTGCTACAACCGAGCAAATGTATAACCTTTACAATGTAAAATACGAAATAGCAATCAACGAAAACAATCAACCTTATTTTAAAGAAAGAGAAAACTATTTACCAAGGGCTTGGGTCGTCCACGATGTTATTGTTGCAGACACGGCAAAAATAGCTAGGATAATGAAGGATACTACCTTTGACTTCAAAAAAATTGTTATTTTAGAAAAAAGTTTTGATTTAAAGCTTTCACCAGATTCAAATCTCGAAAGCAAAGCAGAGTGTTTGGAATATTCAAATAATAGTATGAGATTCAAAGTCAATGCTAAATCAAACGGATTCCTTGTTTTAAGCGAAATCTGGTATCCTGCTTGGAAGGCATACACAGACGGCAAGGAGACGAAGGTTTATACAGCAAACTATTGTTTCAGGGCTGTCCCCGTTAAAAAAGGCACTCATATTATCGAAATGAAATATGAATCTGAAGCCTTTTCCAGCGGCTCACTGATTACAATTATTAGCTTGCTCATTGCCATCGCAGGCATCGGTTTGACCTGTCTGCCAAAGAAAAGAAAGATTAACGAATGAGCTTTGTTTCGCTAATATATAATATCTTTTTTGTTCCTCTCGGCTTGCTTATCGTCTTCATTATGAAGCCATTCAATAAGAAACTGAAAGAAAGGCAGTCGCAATGGCGTAATTCATTATCAGCATTGGATAAACTCGATAATTCCAGACCTCGTCTTTGGTTTCATTCTGCTTCTATGGGTGAATTCGAGCAAGCAAAGCCGGTAATCGAAGAAATAAAAAAGATGGAACCAGATGTGCAAATCGTTGTGTCTTTCTTTTCTCCATCGGGATATATCAATCAGCAACAATATTCTTATGCCGATGCAATCATTTATTTGCCTTTCGATACTCGAGCAAATGCAAAAATGTTGATTTCAAAAATAAAACCGCGAGCAGTAGCTTTTGTGCGGTACGAAATTTGGAGGAATTACATCGAACAACTATATAATAAACAGATTCCTGTTTATCTTATCTGCGCAACCGTCCCTGGCAGCAATGCCCTGCGAACTTTTCCCTTTTTTAAATCGTTTTCTAAATCGAGTTACTCATTTTTTACAAAAATCTTCACTATTGGCGATTATCATTCTAAATTTTTCATTGACCTAATCGGCTTGGAAAAAGTGGAAACAATGACCGATACACGCTTTGACCGTATTATCCAAAACGTTGCCCGTTCCCAGAAGAATCCAATCATTCCCAGAGAAATTTTTCAAGACGAGGATTTTGTGCTTGTTGTAGGCAGCTCTTGGAAGCCTGATGAAGATATTGTAATTGACACAGTTTACGAGTTCTACAAAAAAAATCGTTTGAATATCAGATTGGTAATTGTCCCTCACGAGCCAGAAGCAACTAATATTAACAGAATCAGGACTAAATTACCTAATTCCTTATTGTTAAGTGAATTATTAAAACAATTGGAGAATTTAAACATTAAAGAAATCAAAGAAAATCTAAACGGAAAACATATTATTGTCGATAGCGTTGGCAAACTCTTACAATTATATTCCATTGCAACAGCAGCATATATTGGTGGCGGCTTCGGTGTAGGTATCCATAGCGTAACCGAGCCTGCCGGTTATGGTTTGCCCCTTTGCACGGGACCAGGTATTGAAAACTCTTATGATGCTCGTGAACTTTTGAAATTAAAAGTTCTTACAACTATTGAAAATAAGCAGGATTTTACTCAATGGATAAAAAAAATGAATTCCGACAAGGAATTACTTAAACTTTCCGGAAAAACTGCAAAGGAATACGTTTACAATTTGACTGGCTCGAGCAAGATTTTAGCTAAAGCACTTTTGAATAGATAAATTTTTATTAAAATATGAATAATTCCATAAAACATGAAGCGCGACAATCTATTATTTATTTAAAATTCAAGAAAACTATGTCATACAGAAATGCCACAACTTTCATTATTTGTCAATTATTTATTTTTTTTGTTTTAATTTCAAGCATTTTTTCTCAAGCAAGCTTCAATCAGCCACGACAACAAATTACAAAAAATCAAGCTATTAAATCGAGTGATAGCGATGCTTGCTTGCAAACATTACAAACCGAAATTGACAGAGTATTAAGTGATAAAAACATACAAAAATCGAAATTTGGCATCGCTGTCTATTCCCTTACAACAAAAAAGTATTATTATCAAAAAAACATAGATCTACCCCTAACACCTGCTTCCAATACCAAACTTGTTACCTGTTTTGTGGCTTTGCAAGAACTTGGCAAGAATTTTCAAATAAAAACAATAGTTTATACTGACAGTAACAAGTTCCAAGATAGCGTTTTAAACGGCAACTTGTTCATTTATGGCCGAGGCGACCCTTTCCTGTCGATTTCTGATATAGAAAAACTTGCTGACGACATAAAAAATCTTGGTATTAAGAGAATCAATGGCTCTATCTATGCCGACGGCTCTTTTTTCGATTCGAAAACTGTCCGCAAAGAGTATAGCGGAGATGCCGAACATGTGGAAGGCACTCCACCAATTACTGCCTTGTGCTTTAAAAAGAATATTGCTACTATTTTGATTACCTCCGGTGCTAAACCGGGAACATCAACAAATGTTCAGATTATTCCCTCATCGCCTGCTTTTAAAGTTAGCAATTCTTCGACTGTTAGCAAAAAAGGCAAAATATCGGTTTCTACTAAAATGGTCGATGGCATCCAACATTTTTTTATTAGTGGCAGCTTACCTCCTAATAGAACTTATTCTTATAGTTATTATATTTACAATCCTCATCTTGCAATTGCTGGCGCTTTTAAAGAGCGACTCGAAGCAGGCGGCATTATAATTAAGGACGATTTCGGTATCAAGGAAATCTCTAAACTTGATTCAAACAAAAGACTCTATAAATTATCAGAAACAACTCGCGATATTAAAAACATCATCTATCCTGTTTTGAAAAAAAGCGATAATTTTCTCGCCGAAATGCTGTTTAAGCTCATTGGTGCCGAATCTGGCAAATTTAGCGATAATGCTGCAGGAGCAAAAACGGTAACAAAAAAAATAATGGACAAATACTCCATTTTTTTTCAAGGCTGCCAACTCAACGACGGCTCCGGTTTATCAAGACGAAATCTTTTAACAGCAAAAACCCTCGTGCAATTACTAATAGAATCTGAAAAGCTAGATTTCCACCGCGAATTAGATTCCTGTCTTGCTATAGCCGGCACCGACGGAACTCTCAGAAGAAGAATGTCCGATACGCATGCTTATGAGAATTTGCACGCTAAGACAGGCACTTTACGCAACGCAAGTTCTCTTGCCGGGTATGTTAATACTATTGATGGCGAACGGCTTTGCTTTGCCTTTATTTTCAACGGCAATGCAGTCTGGTATTACAAACAAGCCGAAGCTGAAATAGGCAAAACCCTTTCTCAATTCTTTTACTATAATGTAGAAAATTAAATGAACATCAAAAGTATCATAAGCCATATTATCCTTATAGCAATCGCTCTGATAATGCTTTTCCCGATGATGTGGATGTTCTTGCTTTCCATCAAAGAATTTCCTGAAAGCTTGGGAGGTTTGCTCGAAATTATCTTAGCCCCATCAACACTAATTAACTATTACGATGCTTTCGCTTCCGATGCCTTTGGCATTTATTTTCTTAATTCTGCTTTTGTAGCCGTCGCCGTTACTGTGGGTAACATTCTCTTATGTCTGATGGCTGGATATTCACTTGCCCGACGCCAATTTTTCGGAAAAACAGCTGTTTGGCTAACCATACTCGGCGTATTAATCATCCCTCCACACGTGATTATGATACCATTATACCGGCTTATGGTAGACTTCGGTTGGATTAATACCTATTATGCACTTATCTTGCCTTGGCTCGTTACTCCCTTTGGAATCTTTCTCGTCAGACAATACATTCTTTCATTGCCCGAAGAAATCGAATTTGCCGCACGTATCGATGGTGCCGGCGAGTGGTATATACTTTTCAGAATACTTATGCCTCTTTGCAAACCCGTTCTCACCGTGCTTGCTATCTACACATTTCTTGGTAATTGGAACACCTTCCTTTTCCCTTTTCTATTTACCAACGAAGAATCTTTCCGCACTCTTCCCGTCGGGCTTACATTCTATCTTGGCAAGCAATCAATCGATTGGGGAAGACTGATGGCTGGCGCTTCGATGTCTGCTCTTCCCGTCCTTGTTATCTTTCTCATCTTCCAAAAACAAGTTATAAAAGGATTAACCGCAGGGGCAATAAAAGAATAATTTTTCTTTTTCACCGAATTTTTTCATTTTTTTGCAATAACTAACAATTTATATTCGTTACTATCATAATACTTTAAAAATTATTTAAAAAAGCGTAATTGTTCAATTGTTTTTAGATAATAGTTTGTTAGATTTAAAAGAATTATTCGTATTTTAGCTTTTAATTAATGGGATTGTTTCTTAGTATTTTTTATAAACAAATATCTATTAAGGATTTTTTTCTAACAATTTGGAGGTTTAATGAAAAAAACAATTTTTCTCGCTGCAATAGTTCTTGTGACTATGTCTCTAACATTCAACAACAGCTATGCACAAAAAGGTGCAATGGCTATTGGCGGACAACTTGGTTACCATATCCCGAGCGATGGCGATAACGGATTTGGCTTCTTAGCCGATTTCGAGTATATGGCTACACCCGATATCGCTCTCTGCGGAAAAATCGGTTACACAAGCTGGGTTTCCGAAAAAACTTTGGGTATGGACGTGTCGATGAGCGAGATTCCCATCAAGGTCGGCGGCAAATATTTCTTTCCAATGAGTGGCTCAATGGCTTTATTCCTCGGCGCTGAATTGGGTTTGCACATGTTCTCTACGAGTGTTACCTATCTCGGATATTCCTCATCGTCATCTAGCTCCGAAGTTGGCTTGGCGCTAATGGGTGGCATCCATCTTCCATTATCTCCTCAAATCGATTTTATCGGCGATTTAAAGTATTCATTCGTTTCCGATCTGAAATATCTTAGCATCAGCGCCGGCATCCTCTACAGATTACCAAAATAATCTGTTTTCAAGCGAAATAATTCAATATTTATATAAAAGAAGATATCTAGTTTTATAGAATGAGTCTTCATTAAATAAAAACTATTTAGTATCCCCCCAACCCCCCTTGCTTGCAAGGGGGGCTTTTTTTACTATCTTGAATTTAACCAAGTCAACAACATCTACCCTTTTTCTACAAGCAATGAAGCTGTTTTACTTTCTTGATTTTAATGATGTTAATAATATATCCCCCCAACCCCCCTTGCAAGCAAGAGGGGCTTTTTTTACTATCTTGAATTTAACCAAGTCAACAACATCTACCCTTTTTCTACA
>CAYVTD010000002.1:98428-133079 GCA_964454445.1 uncultured Hyphomicrobiales bacterium | reverse complement strand
AACAAAATTACTTATATTTATTAATCTGTAAAAGAAATTTTTGAAATTTATGATAAAATATTTTATACATACTTTACTTACGATAACTTTTCTACTGATTTTTTCTTTACCATCTAAAGCAGACGTCATTCGCATTTCTGTAGATGGCGCCATAAGTCCTGCTAGCGCCTCTTACATCAAAGAAGGCATAAAAGAAGCTGAAAAAAGCAAAGCAGACGCCCTTCTTATTGAATTAAATACTCCCGGAGGACTTCTGGAATCAACAAGAGATATCGTACAATATATTTTTTCTTCGCGAATTCCTGTCATTGTTTATGTTGCTCCTGGAGGAGCAAGAGCTGGTTCTGCTGGTGTTTTCATAACTCTTGCCGCTAACATTGCCGCAATGGCTCCCGGCACGAACATCGGAGCTGCCCATCCCGTCGGATTGGGAGGAGAAAGCGATTCTTCTAAAGTTATGTATGATAAAGTTACAAACGATGCCGCTGCCTTTATAAGAAGCATCGCACAAAAAAGAAAAAGAAATCAAGACTGGGCTGAAAACGCTGTCAGGAACAGTATTTCTGCCACTGAAAACGAAGCCTTCGAACAAAATGCCATCGATTTTATAGCCCCTAACGCACAAAAACTTTTAATGATGGTCGATGGGATGAAGATTGAAACCGCTAAATCGACAGTAACATTAAAAACTGCCGGAAAAAAGATTATTGACAAGGAAATGAACTGGAAAGAAATTTTGTTGTCAATCATTTCCGACCCCAATGTCGCATATATTTTTGTTTTGCTTGCAATGTATGGCATACTTTTCGAATTATACAATCCAGGATCCATTTTCCCGGGAGTGATAGGGGGGATCTCTGCCATCTTAGCAGCTTATTCCTTGCAAATCTTGCCCGTTAATTACTCAGGGTTACTTCTGATTTTGCTTGCTGTTGTTCTTTTTATCATCGAAATTAAAGTTGTAAGCTATGGGTTATTGACCATTGGCGGTATTGTTGCATTTATTTTAGGTTCGACCATGCTAATAGAATCACCTGTCGAAGTTTTGAACATTTCAATCTCGCTTATTATTATTGGCTCTATTGCAACCACCTTATTTTTCTTAGTAGTAATTTCTTTGGGTATCAAGGCACAGTATCGAAAAACAGATTCTGGAGCTGAAGGAATGATAGGAAAGACGGGAATAGCTATTACTGCTATTTCTAAAGGACAAAAAGGCAAAATAAAGGCATTCGGAGAGATTTGGACCGCCGTATCGGATTCAGAAATCAATCCAGGAGACGAAGTTATTATCGAAGAAGCAAAATCATTAACTATTAAAGTTAAAAAACTATTGTAAAATTATTCATTTTTGGAGGCATTTATGGCAGCACCAACTCTATTGATTATTGTGATTTTCATTCTTCTTATTTTCTCGATGATTAAAATTATGAGAGAATACGAGCGAGCAGTTATCTTTCGACTCGGAAGATATGTAGGTTCTAAAGGACCCGGATTAATCATACTCATTCCTTTTATTGATAAAATGGTAAAGGTAGGACTAAGAACTATTGCCATGGATGTCCAACCTCAGGATATTATAACAAGAGATAATGTCTCAGTGAAAGTCAATGCAGTTTTATATTTCAGGGTCGTTTTTCCCGAAAAGGCAGTTATTGACGTTGAAAACTACCTTTTTGCCACTAATCAGATTGCACAAACTACATTAAGAAGTATTTGCGGGCAATCGGACCTCGACGAATTACTGTCAGAAAGAGATAAAATCAACCAAAGGCTGCAACAAATCATCGACGAGCATACCGAACCTTGGGGAATCAAGGTTTCGAGTGTGGAAGTAAAGCAAATTGACTTGCCAATCGAAATGCAGAGAGCAATGGCTCGGCAGGCTGAAGCAGAAAGAGAAAGAAGAGCTAAAATCATCAATGCCGATGGTGAATTCCAAGCAGCGAAGAAGCTCTCTGAAGCCGCGGAACAAATTCAAGAATTTCCCGTTGCCTTGCAACTACGATTCTTGCAAACTTTGGCTGACATAGCAACGGAAAAGAATTCTACCATTGTTTTCCCGATTCCTATAGATTTATTAACCCCATTTATGAAGAATGCTGAAAACCTCTCTAAAGAAGCATTAGTGAATCTTAGCAAAGAGATATTAAAAGCTGGTGAAAGCCTGAATCCGACAAAAGAATAGTCTTAAAGAAAACAAGTTTTTTCAATAAACATCAATAAAAAAGACCCGGCAGAGCTTACTCTCCGCCGGATTTTTATTTCGTTCTAAACTAAGATTTAAATGTCGAATGGTATTCCTTCCAAGATATGTTTGCGGCTTAAATTCAATAAATCCTTTTGTTCATAAGTATTAAATGATGATTCAAGATTTCGGTATTCATCAGTTGCCCAATCTTTATCGCCGAAAAGTTCAATTATACCTTCAGCCCAATACAATTTATCTTCAGGAGTATTAAAAGCATTTTTACTTTTTAAATAAAGGTCTTTTGCTGTAATTGTTTCAAATTCGAGAGTTAATAAATGCTGTGCAAATTGAGTTAAATCGCTTGGAGAAGCAATTTTTGGAAGAGCATTGTCTAAAATGGTTAATGATTTTTCCTTATTGCCAGTTTTTAAAAAGTTAGAGGCAATCTCCGCATCGACAAGAAAGCCGGTATCAAGAGCTGATGCTTTATTGAGTAAGTTTTCTGCCCAATTATTGTCTTCCAACATACTTAATACAGCTATTGCAAGTTTTGTATAATCGTAAAGATTCTTTGTCTGGCTGGAATCTATTGCATTCTCTCTGATTTTTAAATAATTATTTGCTAGTTTTTTTCCTAAAGTTTTATCTTTAAAAGACAAAATAGCAGTTTCACAAATTTTTAAAATATCAAAATGAAATTGGGTACGATCAGATGCAATCCTGTCGAGAATTTGTTGCATCCATTTTTCGTTGGAAAGATATTTAGCGATATAAGAAATCAATCTTTTGTAATTATCTGGATTGAAATAGTCTTTATCAATCCATTCCTCAGCTTTAGCAAGCAATTTTTTTGCATAATACTTATCGTTGAGTGTCGCCATCATTTCATCAATGAGATTAAAATAATCGGCAACATATTTTGCTTTATTCTCAATATTCTGGAAATTAGAATAAGTATCTTGATTTTCTCTTCTTTTCACCAATTTTTCTTCTATACGGGCTTTCCACTCAGCGTCATTAGAGAAATACTTGGTAACAGCCTCATTTGTTTTAATCATTTCATCGAGGGAAGTAACGTTTTCTTCGGCAGTTTCAAGCACCTTTTGAGCAAAAGGTTTGTCATCGATGACTTCAATGATGTTTTCTGTAACTTTTAGCCACTCGGGAGTGCTTGCAGACATTTCTTCAGCTTTTATAAGAATATCTTTAGCAAACTCTTTATCTTCCAAGTTTTTATCTACTTCTTTGAGTAGGTTAAACAGAGGTTCCAGTTTATCAATTATTCCGAAAGATTTTTTATATATGGCTCTGGCTTGTTCTTTATTCTGAATATTAATAATTATTTCGTTAGCAAGAGTAATTAACTCACCTGGAGCCTCGATTGAGGCTTGGGCACGGTTGTAAATAGTACCGGCATATTCTTTATCTTTTAAATCAGTGATGACAGCTTTAGCTAAATCAGTTAAATCTTTAGCAGAAGTCATTTTTGACTCGGCTTTTGCATAGAATTCTTTAGCTAAATTGCTATCATTGAGTTCGGAAGCAATGATTTTTGCAAATTCGAGAAGTCTTTGTTTGTCGGTAACTTCAGCCAAACCCTTTTTAAAACACTCAGAAGAGGCTTCTTTGTTTTTAAAAAGCGACCAATGACCTCTTGCCAGATCGATATTCTCTTCTCCAGTCATGGCAAAGTCGGCAGCTTTTTCCATCATTTCTTCTGCTTTGTCTTTATCGCCAATAAAATTCAAATATCCTGTTGCTAAAATGACACATTCTTTTGTAAATTGAGCATCATCTTCAACTTCATCAAGGATAGAAGTTGTAAAATCTTTATCGGCAAACAACTTATGGGCAGCTTCAGCATATTTAAAAGCATTTTCGATGTTATCAGCAAACTTTTCGGCTTTTTTAAAGAATCCAAGAGCCATTTCTTTGTTTTTTGGTTCTTGCATAATGCTTTCAGCAAGCTTTACGTAGTCTTCAAGCGTTTTGCATTGACCAACAACTTTGTCTAGTAGAGATTTAGCTAGAGCATCATCACCTAAATCCTGTTGAACAAAATTTGAAATAGCAAGAAGTTCATTAGTTTTTTTTGCTTCTGAGGCGGCGTTTTCCAATAATTCCTTTGCTTTGTCCTTGTCGCCAAGGAATACTGCGATGGAATGACCTAATTCAGCAATTTCCATTGCTTCAAAGCAGGCATCTTCGGCTTCTTCATAAGTCTCTTCTGCTGTGTCTTTATTGCCAAGTTTAACGTATAGTTCTGCAACCCTAATATAATCTAAGGGTAGGGAGCAATCGAGTGCAACGGCGTCGGCAATCTCGATAGCAAAATCTTTGTCGGCGGGTTCTTCCAATGCTGCAAAGGCAACCAACACTTTTTCTCGGATAGATGACGCCCCATCGGCTTTTGCTTTTAATTCTTCTCTTGTAGCCATAAAAATATTCCTTTTTTATAAGATTAAATGCTAATAATTTCTATATAATAAATATGAATAATGTCTCTTATCATAACATTTTAAATTAATTAATTGCTTTTTAAAAAACGAAAGAATTAAATTATTTGTATACTATATAATTGAGCAAAATTCATAAATGTTTTTGATATAAAAAAATAGAGTTTTTATTTTAAAAGGTTTGTGTTGGTAAACTATTTGAAATTCAATCCTCTCATCTGTCTAAAACGGACTCAGTAGTGAAGACTAATACTCATGCTAATTTTTGAGAAAAAAAGTTTAGTCGTTAACCTTTGGAAGGTTTTGTATTTAGTCGCAAGTGTCCTAATCTGTATTATTTCTCTGTTCCAGCAACAGCAACGGCAACAGAAGCATCTCCTGTTATGTTTGTAATTGTCCTATTGAAGCAAGCAAGCGATTCTTTGTATCTTCATTAGTTCGATCCTAATTTCTTTATATCTTCCAAGCTCGCCGCTCCGATAATCAATGAGGCAATTACTAATGGAATAGCAAGAAAACTTAGAAGCCGTATGAAAAGCGTGCCGATAGGGCGGATGCTTGTGGCAGGGGTTTTATAGCTTTTTATGGAAACCAAATCTTTGTAACAAGTTTCTACACCTTTCTTGACGACACAAATTATTGTTTTTTACTTTTCTAAATTGGATAACTTTTTAAAATGCTTTATTATTTGGAGTTGATAACAGAATTTATATTTCAATGATAACTACCTTCTATTAAATCATTTTTCAATTTCATCGGCAAAACGATATTGGGTAATAATCTCGATTTCTGGGTGTAAACTCCTGGTAACTGGACAAGTTTTAATGACATTGCGCATTATTGTAAAATCCTTGTCATTCAGGCGCTTAGGGAAAATGAAATCGAGCGAAAGGCGATTAATTCGTCGATACGGTTTGTTCATCATCTCTTTAGTAACAGTAATTTTCAATCCATCAATATCAATTTTGTTGTCTCTTGCCTTTATACCCATTATTGTGGCTATACATGAACCCATTGCAGTGCCAACCAAATCTGTTGGAGAAAAGAATTCTCCTTTGCCTTGGTTGTCCAGAGGGGCATCTGTGATAAATTCGTGTCCAGATGGACCGTGATGTACCTTGCAATGAAGATCGCCAAGATATTCAACATTTACTATTACTTTGTAATCATTTAAATTTTCTGCCATAAACTATCCTGTTAATTACTAAAAAAATATATTGAAAAATACGAAATATTACTTAAATTTGGATATTATTTATGCAATAATCAAATGTGTCATGTAATTGGATAAATTTTCAAATAAATCTCCTAACTACTAAAAAATCTAAGATAATAATGAGTATTAACAGTAAGATAACATATACTTTAACCCTTATTTTTTCAATTATATTTAGCTGTTTATTCGTTTATGACAAGTTTAATGAAGAGAATATTAAATGGGATTTTTTGACTTTCTATCTCTCGGGGAGGGCGGCTGATGCGGATTCGACGCTTTATGATTATCGCGTGTTACAATCATTAATTGATAAAAATGATAGCCAGTTAAACAAGCTTGAAGTACCTGTTTTACCGTATCTTTATCCGCCTCCGTTAGCTTATTCGCTTATTCCAATTTCAAAAATGTCATACCGAAAAGCGTCTTTATATTGGACGACTCTTAGTTTCCTTGCTTTTAACGCAACAATTTACATTTGCTTATTAATTTTCATCGAAATCTATGCTAATTCCAATAATAATATAAAGGTAAACTTATTTAGTTATAATAATATTGAAATAAAATATTTTATCTATCTTATATTATTGATTATTAACTTTATTACTTCATTTATTTTCTTATTTCGACTTAATATTTCTTTAGGTCAGGTCAATGTATTTGTTCTTTTTTTTATATCGTTAGCAGTATTTAACTCTTTGAAAAGCAATCAGATGGCGTCGGGACTTTTTCTTAGTTTAGCCATAATGCTCAAGGTAACACCGATTTTTGTTTTGATTTGGTTTATTGCTAAAAAACAATATAAATCGCTTTATTGGACATTTATTTCTCTTTTTTTAATATTTATAGTATCTTTATCTTGTGATTCGTCTTACAACTGGCTAAATTTCTTTGATTTCTTGCCCCAGATTACACACGGTGCTTATGCCAATGGTTTCAACCAAAATATTTTAAATGCAAATTTTTCATTCGCGGGTATTCTTTCTAAGTTATTGGGGATAAATCTGTTATCTGTGAAAGTAATTTCCATTTTATTGATGCTTTTTTTATATTATTTAATGTATAAGCAAATCTCTAAATCAAACAATCAAGATATTTTATTTTTTAACTTATCGATTTTAATGATTATTACTGCTCCAATTGCTTACAAACATCATATAATTTTTCTAATGCCCGGGTCAGCAATAGTACTTGCAAATATTTTAACATCAAATAATAAACGAATTCAATTAACAATAATAGTATTTTTTTATTTGTTGATATCTTTAAGTGGAAGATATGCATCTATAATTGATATTTCTGAAAAAGAAATATTGATGCAATATTCTTCAAGCATATATCTTGTGTTATTGATATTACTTTATTACTTTACAAATGTGATTATAAAACAGAAAAACGAGTTAAACCCAGATTTTTTAAATAAAGAAGAAACGTAAGAAATAGGCAAAAAGAATTGCCTGAAGCTTAAGAAACTCTTTAATGAAAATTCTAAAATAAACTTGCTTATTTAATATTTTTCAACTACAGTTTGTAAAATTACCATCTGTAAAACTTGTTTGGTTTTTTGGTTTTTTTATATTAAGTTTGCTCTTTAACTAAAAGGTGTTCCTTATTTGTTCAACATTAATTTTTAAACTATTTACCAGTACTACAATTTGAAGCATCTTTCAATTTTTACTTTCGATTTCTATACTTTTGATTATTGAAAAAAAACAGCAAGCAAAAATATTTTTTCTGATTAACACTGATAAGTTATTAATATACAATGAAGTTAAATATTATTAAAAAGAAACAAAAAGTAAAAATCAACTATTTAGAGCTAACTCCAACACGTAAACTCGAACAAACCATTAGAGAAGATGGCTTGGTTGATGTTTTGGTGCCAAAATTTAGAAATAAGTTTTTTATTCAGCTAATCCCTCCGAGTAGAAGCAAGTTTATTAAGGCAAATTTAGACGAAATCGGATCTGCAACATGGCTTTTAATAGACGGGAAAAACAAAGTAGAAACTATCTCACAAAGGCTTTTAGAGCAATTCGGAGAGCGCATTGAACCTATAAACGAAAGATTGACTTCATTTTTAACACAACTATACCATAATGGTTTTATTTCATTCAACGAACTACAGAAAGGGAAAGAAAATGGCTAAAGCACTAAGCGGGCTGGAACCTGCAAAAGTATGGGAATATTTCGAAGAAATTTGCAACCATCCTCATCCATCTAAAAAAGAAGAAAAACTCTCAGCCTATATCCTCGATTGGGCAAGAAAACACAATTTCGAAACTCAGAAAGATAAACTCGGTAACATTGTTATACGAAAGAAAGCTACGATAGGTATGGAAAACCGTAAAGGGGTTTGCATACAAGGACACATTGACATGGTTTGTGAGAAAAATGCCGATGTCGAATTTGATTTCGACAAAGATCCGATTCAACCATATATCGATGGCGATTGGGTGAAGGCAAAAGGCACGACTTTGGGTGCAGACAACGGTATCGGTGTCGCAATGGGATTGGCAATTCTCGATTCGACCAATATTCCTCATCCGGCATTGGAACTATTGTGCACTCTTGACGAGGAAACAGGTCTAACCGGCGCCATTCAACTTGGATCAAATTTGCTTGATTCTCAAATACTTATCAATCTCGATTCCGAAGAAGACGGGCATTTTACTATTGGTTGTGCCGGCGGCATAAATACTAACGGACATTATAATTATGATTCCGACTATGTTCCTGAAAACACAATCGCCTACGAGCTCGTTGTCAAAGGGTTGAAAGGTGGTCATTCTGGTATAGAGATTCACGATGGCAGAGCAAATGCTATAAAATTAATGACCCGCCTGATTAAAAATCTTATGCACGAATACAACATCAATTTATCTTCTTTTAATAGTGGCAGCAAACATAATGCCATTCCTCGCGAAGCGTTTGCTACTGTAGTTGTGCCGGCTGTTGTTGAGAAATATTTTGTTGAGTTTATTGACACTTTCCAGAAAACAATTCTTGCCGAATGGAAAACTAAGGAGCCCAATATCTCTATTTCTGCAACAGTAACTGAAATGCCAAAGCGAGTAATGACTGAAGATTTCCAAACCCGGTTAATTAATTCCTTCTATGCTATGCCCCACGGCGTTATACGAATGAGCCCAGATATACAAGGGCTAGTGCAAACATCGACAAACTTCGCTATTGTTGAAACTAAAGATGATGAGGTACTTGTAGTAACAAGTCAGCGTAGCTCTGTTGAATCTGAAAAGGCTGATATAGCTAGTATGGTGAAATCAACCCTTGAGCTTGGAGGAGCAAGAGTTAAGTTGGGAGACGGTTATCCGGCATGGTCTCCAGACATCAATTCTCCCATTTTAAATATAGCGAAAAAAGTATTTAAAAATCTATGGGGTAAAGAGCCAGTGATCGAAGCTATTCATGCAGGTCTCGAATGTGGCTTAATCGGGGAAAAATATCCTCAAATGGATATGCTTTCATTTGGTCCGAACTTGGTAGATGTTCATTCGCCTGACGAAAAAGTCCAGATTTCAACAGTAGATAAAGCATGGAAACTACTTCTTGCAATACTAAAGAATATACCTGTTAAATAATTTAATCTCAATTATTTAGTCTGATTTTTTTTCTTTATTGAAAAAAGGGCTGTGTTAAAATAAATATACATAAGCCCTTTTTTTATTTTTCTGGAAGCATAGTTGTCCTTAATTCGAATCCTTCATCAGGCTCTTGTAAATTGGTGAGAGTAAGAAAGCCTCCATTGAGCCAAAGTTGGATTTGATCGCTATAATTCGGACTTAATGGATCGCCTGAGGCACCCCCTGGTAAAGACATATATACTTTAGGCCCGTTCATATCAGTAATAAATCTAAAGGAAGGACCACTAACAACTTCGAAAGATTCTCCAATCTGCCATCTACAATTGCTGATAGAAGTGATGCAGCCACTCATCTCATAAGTTCCTTCGGTTACACTTGGCTTAAGCAGGATGTTGTTGCTTAGCAAATGTTTCAAAGTTAGAGTGTGCTGCTTGCCCCATTTCCACTTGCTAAAATCATCAGTATCGAATTGATTTTTTAGCTTTTTAATGGTTTGGTGAAAACTTTGCATAATTACGGTTTCTCGCGTTTCTTTTTTCTCAGTCCATACGTTATCGAACCATTCCGATTCTTGTGTTTTAAGTAATTCTAGAATCTTTCTATGTGCAAAGCCAGTGATAGAGCAATATTTCAGAAAAAGATAATCACCAAGTTCGTCTTTAAAAGTATTTTGTAACAGATTTTCAAGAAAAGTGTTAAAGATAAGCGGGCTAGCCAAATGTGGCGACATCTGATAATCCCAATGTAATAATAGTCTAAGGGCATTCTTCTCTAATTCATTAAACTGGTTCTGATTCTGAACTAATGTTGGAAAGCAATACATCATTAACTCGCGAGCAAAAGGGGAAAGTACATCAATTTGCATAAGTTGTGCATCGCGGGCAGTAAATTCATCAAATTTTGATAGAAGCTCGTCAATTCTAATCGAACGAGAAGGAATATCCCAAAAAGATGATAGATAATAGGGGAGATTTCGTGATATTCTGTTATTAGCAGCTGAAACAAAGTTCTTTTTTGGATTAAAAAAATATGGCAAGACAGCTCTTTTGGTATTAACCCAGGAATATCCAATTTCCCAACCGGGATTTAGAATAGTAGGGATAGTATTTTCACCACGAGTGGCGATTGTGGCTGCTGGCACTGAGCCGATATTTCCTGCTTTGTCGGCATAAGTAAAAACCATAGAGGGTGCACCCCAATTATTGAGAGCCATCCTGAACTGAACAAGATTTTGTGATTTATTCATTAGATATAGGGCAAGAATCTCATCACTTTTCGATTGAGCTGTCCATGAGAAGCTAATTACATATTTTTTCAATGTATTATGATAACTGGAAGCAGTTTTTTTGTTTGATTTCCCAGCAACAGTTTCAGGCAAGAAATCAGAAAGGATACCCGAGCGGTCAGATGAACGAGTGTAAAAAATCTCAGGATCGGCGTTTTTAATATATACAGTGTCGGTGCTTACCAGAAACTTCTTTTTTACTCCATTAGGAGCAAAATAAAAATTTTCATTTTTTGGATCAATTTTCTCAATGAAGAAATCGCAATCATCTATAAAGCCTGAAGTCATACCCCAAGCGACATTATCATTACGTCCAATAAAAAACAAGGGCAGTCCGACAAAGGTAGCTCCAGTAATATTCATTTTATTTGACGAAACCTGCATCTGGTACCAAATTGATGGTAAGCTAAGTTCGTTATGAGTGTCATTTGCTAAGATGGCACCTGTTTTGTCTCCAATGCGTAACTTTCTTGCAAAGGCATTGCTTGCTCCTTGATTGAGTGAAAACCCCAAAGAATTCTTGACATTGTCAAGCATTAGTGAAATGTTGCCAATATTATAATTATGTTTAGTAGTATCAGGAGTTTTGTAAGCTTGCTTGAATAATGAATCAGAAACATCATAGTAATTAGTATCAAGTATGCAGGGTTCAATATTTGAAAACTCAGGCACAAGCGAAAGCGCTTTTGTATTGCTTATATGCTCGGCAATCTCGCCGAGGGTCAAATCTGCCCAGAAACTTCGCGATTGGCTAAAAGCATACAATAATTGAATAGCAAGGCAATCTTCTGGCGTCCATTTTTCTGGATGATAGTCCAAAGCGCCAAATTCGAAAGCAAGCCGTTTTTCGTTTTTTTCGAGATATTCATTTACACCGGCAGTATAAGCCGATAAAATTTCACGGGACTTTTTTGATATTTGTTTATATTTCAGCTTTGATAGTTTTTTTAATCCTATAATTTTCATAAATTTATCTGATGCTACCGACTCTCTTCCAAAAATCTCCGATAGACGTCCCGATGCAGTGCGGCGTAAAACATCCATTTGCCACATTCTATCCTGTGCATGACTCCATCCAATAGCAAAAAAAATATCATTTTCATTTTTTGCTATGATATGAGGAATACCATAATGATTTTTATAGATGTTAATGCTGTCCTTCAGTGAAAAAGAACTAATCTCTTCATAATCAGGAGGCAGGGAAATTGAAGATATAACAAGAACAAATATGAGATAGGCAATTGCTATCACAACTAAGCTTATGATTGTAGCAATAATAACATTTAATTTTGAGAGTCGGCTCATAAGTCATTACGGTGGGGAAAATTAAAGTTTTATTAAATCCACTTGTTATCACGATACCACTTAAATGTGTTGTCGATAGCTTTGTCCATTGGGAGGAGCTGGTCGTATCCGAAATCTTTCTTTGCTTTTTCGATTGAACAAGTCCAAAACTCTTGAATGAAATCTTGGGCTTTCTCATAATTAAAAACAGGAGGCTTTGGAGCTAATTTTCCTAAAAACTCAGAAATTGCACCTGCACCAAGCACTAAAAAATGTGGTAATTTGAGTTTTAGAACAAATTTTCTACAGGTACTTTTTTTCATCATTTCCATTATTTCGTCCCAAGTGTAAAATTTGCTTGATGCAACGAAATATATCTCTCCAATCGTATTATCTGAGAGAGCAGCGTCAACTATTCCCCTAGCTAAATCTTCGGAATGAATTAAACTAATATGCTTGGGTCGAAATCCAATCAATGTAGCAAGACCGTTGCTTACTCCTTTGAAAATAGGAACAATAGCTGTATCTCTTGGTCCGATAACGGCAGGGGGGCGCACAATAGTAATTGGCAATCTATCTTTGACTTTTAAAACTTCTTCTTCAGCAGCTTTTTTGCTTTTACCGTACGAAGTAATTGGTTTACATTCGTCTTTCTCTGTTTTTGGTTTGTCTATACTTTCCGATGGACCGGCAACAGTCTGGCTGCTAACGAAAAGAAAACGCTTCAATTCTGGAGTAGTTTCTTTAGCAGCTTGCAGTAAATTGCGGGTGGCATCGCGGTTGCTTTTCAGAAATTCTTCATAATTGCGAGCAAAAGTAGCGCCAGCCACATGGAAAATATAATCAATTCCTACTGTTGCTTTTTTTAAAGATTCGACATCTGAAAAAGATGCTTCTACGAGTTTTAAAGGCTTGCCTTCCAACCAGCGCAAGTTACTTGTCTTGCGTATTGTACAACTTACTTCAAAGCCCTTGCTCAAGAGCAGATCAACTACATGACTACCGATAAATCCTGTTGCACCAGTTACTAAAGCTTTCAATTCTTTTTCCTAAATAAGGTCTATATAAATTATATTAATATCTGCTAAAATACTATTGTTTTGAATATATCCATTCGCTTTCGTTCTGTTTGACAAAACCAACTCTTTCCCAAAAGCCAATAGCTGTAGATCGCACACGATCGGCGATGATTTTGGAATATTGCTCCTTGGCAGTTTCAACAAACTCTTTGCCAAATCCCTGTCCGACAAACTCTGGGAAAATGTTTATCGAATAGATAATCAATTTATCGCCTAATATTCTACAACGCGATTTGCCAACCCTCTCGTTTTTATAGCTAATGTTTGCCCAATCATAATCAGATTCTTGCTTGTTTCGCGAAATGAAATCAATTTCAAGTTTCTTTTCCATACACTTATCTACAAAGAATGTTAAGACTGTCAAACAAAAAAAATGTTATTTAGTAACTTCGATAGGGGATAACTTCACTTGTGGAATAAATTTTTCTGCGATATGCAATCCACCAAATAAAGCCCCAGAATAAAGTAATGTTCCAAATAAAGTATTTAAAAGAAATGAAGTTTCGATGCCTAACGCTGGATATTTATAAAAGGCAATAGCAGCCGTGAAGCACATTGTTAAACCATTAAGATTCATTGGGTAAGCTCCACTAAACAGCCAGTATGCAAAGTTGGTTACAAAGAAAAACAAAAGCGAAGACATAATAGAATTAGAAACTATCTTTCCTATAGTAATTTTATTTCTCATCGAAAAACCAAGGAAAACAACGACAACATAGCATAAATACACAACCGGCAAAAGTGCATAAAAGCCTAGGAAGATATCACTTACAAACATAGCGACCAACGGAATTAAAAAAGCAAGTCGCTTGTCGGCAAAAGCCGCCCCTCCAAATAAAGCCATAGACATAACAGGTGCAAAATTTGGCGGATGTGGAATGAATCGTGATACAACTATCAACAAAACCAAACTAGTGATAGTAAGCAGGCGGGGATAGGTTTCTTTTCTCATATAATAACTCCAATCTCACTTAAATTTTAGTTTACATAATATAGATTATATTAAATAAAAAAAACAGTTCTTACAAGAATATTATTTATTTTCTTTTTTTTTCGGTTTTGTTAGCATTTTTCTCTATAGTAATAGGTTTTTGCGATAGCAAAGACTTAATTGTTTTGATTACTTGAGGATCGTTGTTGTTGATTCTGTCAACTAGTTTACTTTTCATTTCTTTGAAAAGAAATTCCTTATAAATCCGATCCTCTGAATCATCTTTAGTTTTATTGGTATTCATATCTGTACTATAAAAAATAATTATATATCATTAATTAAATCAATATCTTTTAATAAACGGTTTAACAACAATAATATTTATATGTGTTTGAAACAATCTAATAAAACTGATAAATAAAAAAATAATTAACCTAATAAAATGGATTTATGCAGCATATTGTTGTTAATAATATATTTAGGTAGTCCATACAAGCCCATATTCTTAAACGGAGTATTTCTTGACTTTGATAGAAATTTATTAGTGTCAACAAACCATTTCTCATTGATAGAAAAGATAGTTAGATTGGCAGGTTCATTTATTTTAATAAGTAAATCATTTATTTTTAATATTTTTCTTGGATTTACGGATAAGCATTGAATTAATCTGTTAAGTGGGATATTATTAAGTAAATGCAGATAAGTAATTGTTACTCCTAAAGTTGTCTCAAGTCCGATGATACCATAAGGTGCATGCTCGAATTCGACTTCTTTTTCATGAAGAGTATGAGGAGCGTGATCGCTGGCAATGCAATCAATAGTACCATCTTTGATGCCTTCAACTATTGCCTCAATATCCTCTTTTGTCCGTAATGGTGGATTCATCTTCAAATCGGTATTATAGCTATTAAGCTCTTCGTCAGTCAGAGAAAAATGATGAGGTGTTACTTCAGCAGAAACTCTGAGCCCTTTTTGCTTTGCATTTCTTATATGTTCTACAGCACCTTTCGTACTGATATGTTGGGCATGGTAACGGCAATTTCCACAATACTCAGCAAGATTTATATCACGACTGAGCATAATCTCTTCTGCAACAGAGGGATAGCCTTTTAAGCCAAGATTTGCAGAAATTCTACTTTCATTTGCAGCAAAGTTATCTGTCAAACGGTGATCTTCGCAGTGTTGTGATAATAGTAAATCGCGTGTTTTTGCATAATCGAAGGCACGTCTCATTATTAATGAATCGGTTAGACAAGTGCCATCATCAGTAAACATTATAGCTCCTGATTCGTGCATTTCAAACATAGGCGACAGCATCTTGCCTTCCCTATTTTGAGTAATAGCACCAGAAGGATAGACGTCGACAATGGAGCCGCGCGAACGATTTAAAATATATTCGACTACTGCAATGTTGTCGACAGCAGGATCGGTGTTTGGCATAGTGCAAACACCAGTAAAGCCTCCATTAGCCGCAGCCATAGAACCTGTTTTAATATTCTCCTTGTGTTCTTGACCAGGATCGCGAAAATGGACGTGCATGTCAAAAAAGCCTGGCGCTGCCACCCAACCATCAGAATCGATGATCTCGGTGTCCTGGTCGAGGATTGCATCTACAGGCGAACAATGAGCAATTATTCCATCTCTTACCCATAGATTAGTTGTCTCATCGATGTTTTGAGAAGGGCTGACAAGGCGAATATTCTTAAAAAAAATGTTCAATTTCTTTTTTCCGTAATTATTGAATATTTCGTTCGACAAATTGTGTAAAATTACGATATTAGTTTGAAATATTCAATATTTTATAGAAAAATATTGAAATAATCGATAGAAACCCAATAATCTATCTAATAAGAATTACTCGCTCACATCCCCACTTGTTTTCTTTCATATATTTTATAAAATATACCCCAGTAGGATAACGCGATAGATCGAACGACTCGCTACCTTTGTATGGGCGTTCATATTTCTGAAGGATTTTGCCTGCTATATCGACGATAAAAATTTCGTCAAGGTCACTTAATATTTCGATAGTAATCTCGCCTTTAGATGGATTTGGATAACATTTCAATGGTTTAACCCAACTGTCCTTAGTATCGTCAAGACGATTTTCGTCTTTGTTGAAAATGTTCTCATTTATTTCGCTTTCGACAAGGAAGTTTTCTTTGCCACAATCAGGAACGCTCGAAAACTGTCCAATAAGCCGAATAAACAAGTCGTTCAAAAGCTCAACATCATATTTGTCGGTTGTTGGTTTGATATGAGGATTACCAATTCCACTGTCGTCTGTTAAAAAGACATAAGTACCATTGGTTATCAAGCTGAGAGACCGCATCAAGTATTCCGTTTTTTTGTCAACTCCACTGCAAACAACAGGAATGATTCGGATACCCTTCATTGCGGCTACGGCACTTATTTCCCTAATTTTTTCCAAGACTACGGGATTATTATGAGGAGGGGCATCTAAAATCAAAAAACAAATTCTTGCAACAGCTTCTTTACTCCAATTAACTTCATTTACAGCACACAACAAAGCTTCTTCAACCGCCTCTTCGTAATCCCCCCCACCAGATGCATTTTGCGCATTTATGAACTGAGATGTTATTCTTATGTCTCTATTCAAATCAAGCTTTCTAATGAGATAATCATCGAGAACATCTTTATAAAATATGCTTCCTGTTCGAAAAGCATAAGCTGGGAACTTCTTTTCGAGTTTACCAATGATATCTGTTACTTCTGCTTTGAGATAATTTATCTCATCTCCCATCGAGCCTGTGGCATCGACAACGAACATAATATCGACATTATTAGGATTATTACACTTTTCGTCTAATTGGACTATGTTTATCCCATTTTTAAATTCTTTAATATCATTAATCGATTTCGAGTTACCGTTTGAATTGACTCTAATTGATAAGTTTTCATTATCTAAATGGCTACCTGGGAAAATATTAGTCCAGAGTTCTGCTTTGCCGGTATTATCAGTTTTTGCGACCCAAATAATTTTATTGTTATAGAGCAACTCGACGAAACAATCGACTAAAGGAAGTTGGGAACGATTCAAGACTTGAACAGTAAATCTTTTACCTGGTTTAATCTTCCAAAACTCTGCGTGATTTTTCAGTTCATTTTCAGCGAAATCGTTCCACATATCCCATTTTCTGAAATCGTTGACTTCGCCTGAAGTTAAAACCCCCGCGGAACTTGCCTTCGCTAAACTACCTCCAGATGCTACCTCCGTTTTTATTGCTGAGCCAGCTTCTATATCGGTAGATTCATAAGATTCAGCTGGCATTAATGGATCTGCATCACTAGATGGGATGGCTTTTGTTATATAATCTGTACTAAGAGGTGTTTCCTTTGCCAAGCCGGGTATTGCTGAAGTCAGTGAGCGTGTCATCATTCTTCCAATCTTGTCTGGCTCGGCTTCTTTTACTTTTTCTTTATTGCCTAATATTGATGTTCTACTAATCTCTTCTATTAAAAACTGATTTTCTGATAAATTGGATTCATCGCTCGAAACAGTTGAGATTTGCTTATCTCTATCGTTGCTGGGATTGAAAACTATATCGAGTTCTTTATGTTCTTGTGCTTTTATACTGATATTATCATCTTTATAAACGTTTATCAACAGATACTTAGCTTTAATAGTGTATTTCCCGGGTTTGACTTCAATAGAAAACATACCATTTCTGTCGCTTATCACCGAAATTGAAGTGTCTTTGCCAATAATGGATATCTCGACACCGGTTATTGGTTTTTTTGAGGCAGAGTCGAGAGTAATTCCAGATATGAGAGTTAAGGATTTGCCTTCAGCAATATTAACTAATGCAATCAGCACAAACAAAAGCAAAAAGCACTTTCTCATTTTGTATCCCCTATTTAAAATTATAATATCGTTCTTTTAACAAAATTAACTAGGATAAATAATTTCTTTCTATTTATTAGTGGCTTAGTGTTCAAAAAAGGTTCTTGGACAAATTAGGGTATTTGTTTTTTTCCATAATTTCTGAAAAAATAAAATTATTTTTTTCAACCCTATATTTTATACTCATCGCTTAATAATTACAGGATAAATCTTAGTTACGTTCATACTTCTGATGGCTAACATATACGAGCCTGTTGGAAGGATTCTTGTATCAAAGAGATAATCTCCAGAGAAATGGACACCGTTTTTTGTTGAAAACTCAGTTTTAGATATTTGCTGAGCAACACAGCATAAATTGCCTAGAACATCATATAAAGCAACATTCTCTTTGAAATCCATACCATTAGGAATAAATTTTACAAAAGAAATTCTAAATGAAGACTCAGCAGGATTGGGAACTGGCTTAGATGTTTCGAATAAGTAACCAGTAAGCTTTGTAGTTTCTATTGTAACAGGGACATCACAACGCGAATTACCATCATAAATATTACTTCTTCCATTCGCAACTAGAGGCACTATCCAATCATCGCATACATCTTTAATCAGCAAAGTGTCGCGGCGCTCACCCAATTGCAAAGGTGAAAAGCACAAGAACACTGATGCAGTGTCATAAGCATCAATGATGATAGGAAATTGGCTTTGAGGTGCAGAAAACTCGATATTTTTATATAAAGACACATTCTCTAGCAAATAAGGCTGAGAGCTGTTGTTTCTGATTAAAAAACGCCGGCAACTAAGTGAAGTGAAACTTGTCGAGTCGAAGATAAATTCTTCTTTTGGCATAGTTGATAGTATTTCCAAGCGATTTGAATCGGTTTGCATTTCGATTTGTATTGTATCCGATATGGAGATACAGCCGTATTTATCGCGTACTATTAAATAATAAATACCAGATTGGCTTACTCTGATACTTTTACTATTACCTATTAAGTCATCGTTTGGCTTGCTATACCATTCATAAGTTGGAAAATCGTAAACTGAGATTAGAAAGAAAGTGTCTGTTTCACAAACTATGTTGTTGCCTGTGAATTGGATCTCGGCTTTTGGGTCAGATTCTATCACGTCTATGCTGTCCCTTGCTTTACAGCCATATTCATTGTAGGCAGTAATATAGTATTTCCCTGGTTTTGAAACAAAAAGAGTGTCATCTTCTGATCCATTGCTCCAAACGACTTTATTGTGTTTTTTTTCAGTAGTTAGCTCGACAGAATCGCCCTTGCAAAAAACTGCTTGCTGTTCCGGGATTATTTTTACTTTTTCTTCTCTTATTATAACGCTTGTAACATTAGATTTTCCTTCGTTGCAATCTTTATCGACTACCTTTACATAATAATCCCCTGCAGTTTTAACAGTGATGCTCTGTGTGGTCTCCCCTGTTGACCAAAAATACTCCTCGTAGCTGTCTTCTGTTAAAAGTGTTACGCTGTCTCCTGGGCACATATTTACAGTATCAGGTACGATTTTAGGATAAATCGCTTTAGGCGGAATATAACGATAAATATTCGAGCCAACAACAAAACCAGTAGAATCGTTTATAAACCAAATATCGTCTAAAGTATCATCTGGATCAATACCACAATTCTGAAGTTGCCACGATAGACCGCCATCAGAAGTATAAAAAGCAATTGGTTCGCGCCCGCAAACCCAACCGCACAGTGAATCAATCAAAAAAGCACCGAACATTTCTTTTGGAAGAACTGTTTCGCGCCAGGTCTTACCAAAATCAACAGAAAATCGCATCCCTCCACCACTGCCATTGCCAGTGCAAGAACGTGCAAAAGGTACCAGAAAAGAGTTTCCAAAATTTGTTAATTCTTCCTGCCAGTCTATATCTCCTGATTTTGCGAGTATAAACCAGGAATTCCCACCATTTATAGTTTGCCATATATAACCGCTACTGCTTGCGAAACCCAGCCCATCGGCTGAGTACATTATGACATCCATTAATCCTGTATTACCTTGATTTGTTTTGAAATGTGACCCACTAGCACCGCCATCGGTAGTTTTAAAAAAATGTTGCCCTTCCCCATCGCATCCACCACCAATTACCCAACCAATATTATCATTTATAAAGAAATTTCCCCATAGACTTATATTTTTGATTGGTGGGGTAACATCGAACCAGGTTATCCCTCCATCAGTTGTTTTCTTGATTGTTCCGTAGTAATCACCGCTTGAATAGTGTAAACCAGAAGTATAACCGACAAGTTTAGAAGAGAAATGAATACTTTCAAGTTGATTGGCATTCATAACACGGCTTCCTGCCCAAGTTTTTCCGCCATCTGTCGTTCGTAGCACGCTGGCAAAATCATTTTGGAAATCCCAACCACAAGTCCAGCCATAGTTAGGATCAGATTCGAGGAAAAATATATCTAACCAAAGCACATCACGATAATCAGCAGGAACTGTCTTTGTCTTCTCCCAAGCAGAAAAAGAAACTTGAAAAACTAAGAAAAACATAAGAAAAACAGCTAAATATATTTTTAGTCGAATATAAAATTTGTTTTTGTTTAAAATAACAAATTCTTTTAAATTAACGGTTTCATTTTTCATTTGCATCTAAGAAAACTTAAGTTGTAGCATTTCTTACCAAATTAAATCTTCATAAGTTCTTATATTTTCATTAAACACAATTCAAGACGAACAAGTATTAAATAAAATATAAAATACATAAAATTAATTTGCAGTCATAACCATAGTTTTACCAAGTTTAAGGATAATCATAATAACTATATTATTTTATAAGAAGTTACAAAATATTTTATATGTTATAAAATTAATAAAAAAAATATTTTCCTGTAAGTTCTTTAGAAATAGAAGGATTGAATTTTCCAAAAAAAATTGCAAAAAAATATATTTTTTTTATTTGTCTATCTCAAAAAAAAATTGAAATTTTATACATCGAGTATTTGTAAATACGATTTTTCTTTTATTCATTTTGTCGTTTATCGATTAATATTAAAAATATAAAAAAATATTCTCATTGGGAGGGTGTTTTTAAAGGGTTCTTTTTTTTTAAGGATTTAGAGCCTTCTTTAACAAATATTAAACACTAGAAATATTTTTTTTAAGTATATAAGAATGAGGAGCAAAAGTGGTTAACGAGAAAGAAGATTTTTCATTATTTCCAGAAGTCATTGAAAAATTTACCAGTAAACCCGATGGACATGTACCAGAAACGGTTATGTCTGATCTGACAGTAGATAGCACTGCTGCAAAATATTGGGAAGATTGCAAAAAGATAATTAAAGATAATGTGCAGCCGCAAGTTTACAAGACTTGGTTCGAGGCTCTGAAAGCCTACAAGTGCGAAGACAAAAATCTTATTGTTATCGCTCCGAGCCAGTTTTTTGCTGAGTGGATTGACCAGCAATACGGTTCACTTGTCAGAAAAGCTATTGAAAAGGTAATAGGCAATGATGCGAAAATAATTTATAAAGCTGTTGTGGTTAGTAACAAAGATGACATAGAAAGCAGAAGCATTAGTGTCCAAAGTCATCGTTTTCCTCCTACTGCGCCTCAAAGTGTTGCCTTACCATTCGACAACCAAGAAAAGCCAGATAAAAATGAAATTAACAAGTTTCTCATTCCCCACTATACTTTCGACAACTTTATTCAAGGCGAAAGCAACCAGCTTGCTTCTTCAGCTAGTATTGCCATATCAAAAAACCCCGGGAAAACGAGTTTTAATCCTCTTGTCATTTATGGAGATACAGGTTTGGGAAAAACTCATCTGGTCCATAGTATTGGCAACGAAATATTAAAGCGCAACAATAACGCAAGAGTTCTTTACACAACAAGTGAAAAGTTCTCTTATGAGTTCATTGACTATGTTCAAAACAACAAAATAAGTGAATTCAATAATAAATACCGTAGTGTCGATGTGCTAATCGTTGATGACATCCAATTTTTTGGCAATCGCGAGAAAACTCAGGACAATTTCTTTCATACTTTCAATGCCTTGTATCATTCAGGAAAGCAGTTAGTTTTAATAAGCGACAAACCTCCTCGAGAACTGCAGAAAGTTGACGAAAGACTCATTTCTCGCTTCCAATGGGGTTTGACTACTGACATACAAGCCCCAGATTTCGAAATGAGAGTCGCCATTCTCAAGAAAAAGAGTATCGATGTTAGTTTCGAAATGCCTATGGAAATAATCGAGTTCATTGCAAGAAACGTAAAAAAGAGCGTCCGCGAACTCGAAGGTATTCTTATATCATTAATGGCAAAAGTTACTTTCGATCGCAAAGAGCTTACACTTTCCCTCGCTGAAGAAACCGTTTATGGCGTCGATAATAATGAACCTAAGCCAATTACTATCGAATTAATAAAAAATTATGTCTCTACTTATTACAAATTATCACCAGAAAAGCTCGCTTCTAAATCAAGAAAACACGAAATCGCCCTCGCCAGACAAATGGCTATCTTTTTATCTAAAAAATTTACTCAACACTCCTTAAAAAGCATCGGGTCTTACTTCGGAAATCGCGACCATTCCACTGTTTTGCACTCTTGCCAGGCTATCGAAAATTATTTAAGTAACGACGAAAACGTAAGAAATGCTTATGAAGACCTTACCAAAAAACTAAAAAAATAAATAAAGAATAAAAATATTTCGTTCTTCTTTGCGTAAGAATATAAAATTCGGTTTTTTCTTTTGGTAATCGATATGAAATCTTCATTAAACCCCTTTTTTCTCCTATTATTTGCTGTTTTTTTTATTTCCTCCTGCGACGAAGGCTTACAACCCGAAAATAAAGCCGATAAAGCTATAATCCGATGGAAAATAAACTATGTCGGCGGAGTAGATGCCTGGAAAGATTCTGTTTATAAGCAAATACGCGCCATTGCATTTAAAAATATACCCAATGAAAATACAAATCTTGTAAAAGAAATCCTCGAAGGCAAAGCAATATTCACAAACGATTCTTTACCAATGAATGTTTCTGAAACTATATACGATATGGAAATCGTAGATCTGCCTGTCGAACTCAAATATTTAGCTGTTGTCAAGCAATTTGGCGACAATTTTCTCGCAGATTGGCGGGTGATCGGACTGTTTGCCTCCGACGCCGAACGAAAAAAGCCCAAATCCGTCATCATAACAAAAGGCAATACTTATGTAATCGAAATCAATGTCGATTTAAACAATCTTCCCCCTCAACCATTTAATCAATAAGGTATTTATATGAGATATTTAATTATATTAACGGCTATCTTTTTGTCTTTTATGAAAATTTTTGCAGCTTCTAACGCTGTTTTTTCCGGATTAATCAAAGATTTTGAAACAAAAAAGACAATTCCCGGCGTAACAATCCTTATCGAAGGAAGAGCGTATGGAGCCATCTCTAAAAAAGATGGAAGTTTTGAAATAAAAGGGCTCGCCAATGGCAATTATACTGCTGTTTTCAGCATGGTTGGCTATAAACCCTATAAATTTAAATTCAATGTCACTGATAATAACAAAAATATTATTTTAAATAATGTCGAACTTGTGCCAACTATTATAGAAACCGCCGAAATAATCGTCTCCGCTAACAAAAAAGTGCAAGCCGTTCAGGAAGTACCCATCTCCGTCGCCGTAATAAACTCAAAAGAACTCCTAGAAAGGAACATTAATGTCTTGGATGATGCCCTCCGATACGTCCCGGGCATTAACATCAACTTCGACCACATCAGCATCAGAGGAACATCAGGGTTCGCATTCGGATTAGGGTCTCGTGTTCAAGTATTATTGGACGGTTTTCCAATGATATCTGCTGACAATGGCGACATAAAGTTCGACGCCTTGCCAATGTTCAATGTTGATAGAATAGAAATAGTAAAAGGTGCAGGCTCTGCACTTTACGGCACTGGTGCCTTGGGAGGCGTTATTAATATAATAACTGAAAATCCTTCAGAAAATGCCGACATTAGAATAAAAACATATGCCGGCTTTTATACAAATACAAAATATAAACAATGGAATTATTCCAATGAAACAAAAATGAAATACGGTGTTGATTTAAGTTATGCTAAAAAGTTTGGCAATCTCGGTTTGCTCTTATCCGGCGATGTATTTTCTGATGATAGCTATAGAAAATATGATAAAATGACAAATTATAATACATATGCAAAAGTCAATTATTCAATCAATGAATATTCTAAATTATCAATTAACGGAAGCGCTTCATTAAATGAACACGACGATTGGGTCTATTGGAACAGTCTTGACAGTGCCACTATTCCCCCTTCAAACACAGATTACAATAATAAAATAAACTCCGATAAATATTCATTATCTGCTGCCTTTACTCATATATTTAATGATGGTAATTTCTTAAAAATAAATTCAGGAGCATTCATAACAAAATTAGAAAATCATCCAAAAGTTTTTGAAGAATATAGGGAATCTTCTGCATTTTCAATAAATACTGAAGCCCAAATGAATACAATTTTTAATAAAATAATATCATTAACATATGGATTAAATCACGGTTATAATAATGTAAATTCAAAAATATTTGGAATACATAGCCAAAATATATTTTCAGGTTACGTCCAAACAGAATTAAATCCAATTGACGAATTAATTGGAACAATTGGCGCACGAATAGATTATGAACAAACAGATAAATTGAAAGAAAATTATGAATTTTCACCAAAAATTGGCTTATCCTACCGAACTGATTTTGGATTAAATCTACGTGCATCGATAGGAAAAGGATTCCGCACAGCTACAGTAGCCGAAAGATTCGCAGCAGTACAATTTAGCGGTTTTACAATTGCTGAAAATCCTTCAATAATGCCAGAATATAGCTGGTCTTATGAAATAGGCGCTATATATGATCTGCTCGATATTGGATTACCAATACAATTAGATGCTTCAATATTTCAAAATGATTTATATGATCTAATCGAACCAACTTTCGTTGAAAGTTCAGGTGCATATAAAATAAAATTTCTTAATGTAACACGTGCAAAAATTCAAGGAATAGAAATAAATATCAAGGCAATGCCCGCTAATTATTTAGGATTGGAAACTGCCATTACATTAATGAACCCAATTGATTTAACACTAAACGAAACTCTAAAATATAGATCAAAATTATTATGGTATAATAGAATTTATATACCAATAAATTATATTGAAATTCAAGCAGATTACAGATATTTAAGTAAAATAATAAATATTGATGAAAGATTAGGTCTTCCCGGAGGAATAAAGGATGCCGACGCACGAGTACCTGGTCATATCATAGATGCAAGAATTCTTTTTTATTTAGAAAAACTTGATATCATTCCAATAACATTTTCAATTAATGTAAATAATCTATTTAATTATTATTATACCGAAATTCCCGGCAATTTAGCACCCACCAGGCATATTTCGATTAATGCGATGTTAAAAATATAAAAATTATTTTTATAAAATAAAAATATTTATTTGCAAATTAATTATTTTATATTATATTTGCATAAAATTTATATTAAATATAATATCATTGCATATATGAATATAAACATTTTAATTTATTTCATAATATATATTAATTTATATGAATATTGTACAATATATTATAAATAGGAAATATATCATTAAACTTAGGAAATACAATAATAAAGTAAAAAAATATCATAATAATAAAAAGATAATAGATATTAATGACAAGAAATATAGTAATAAGACGAAGAATATGTATAATAATATGAAATTTATTAGTAATAATGTGAGGAATCATCATAATAAAGTAAGAAATATTTATAATAAAGTAACACTTATAATATTATAAAATATATAAATAACATATAAATCAATAAGATATAAATAATATATAAATATGTTCCATAATAAGAAAGATTAATATAATGGCAATTAAACCACCGCAAAGAATGTACAATATGCTTGATGCAGAACTTTGTATGTTTACATCAAATCTTTGTGATTGCTTAACAAGAGATTTGGCAGATTTAGCAACATTTGGTATGACTGCATTGAAAATAACTAATTTAGAGTTATTAGGAGACGAATTTGAACAATTTCCTCCAGATGATGTCTTTTTGGGTATGATTATGGTTGAAACGGATAATAAAAATATAATAATAGAACAAATTAAAGAAACAATTCGCAATTTGGCAATGCGTGTGGAATTGAAATGGGGAATAAATTCTGGTCAATATAAGACATTAGGTGTTATTGGATTAAATAAATTCAATGAAGATGTCTTATTAGCAACAGCAAGAAACGTTCATACTCGCATGACTACCTATTTAGCAGACTTGGCTGAATTTGGATTAACTCAAGAAATGCTCGATGATTTTGATGATTTAAACGAATCTTTTGAAGATGCTCGTAATTCACAATTAGATAAGATGCAATTACGCGATATTAGAACACGCGAACGCATTATTAAAGGAAATGAAATCTATCCTTTTGTAGTGCAATATTGCGATATTGGAAAACGTGTCTATGCTGCAACCAATCCGGCTAAATATAATGATTATATCATTTATCATACAACACATCCTAACTTGCCTAAACCACAAAACTTATTGGCTACTTACGATCCTCTAAATCCTCCGAACATTACTCTCTCATGGGACGCAGTTCCAGAGGCTACAAGCTATGACATTTACTATAATATCGCAAATATTGGTCATCCTGCTGGTGAATTTACATTTATTAATAGTTTCCCATCTTCACCTGCTTTAATTCCATCTATTATTAATAAAAGATTCTATTTTAAAATTAAAGCAAAAAATAATGAAATGACAAGTTCTTATTCAAATGAAGTCTTCGTAGATATTCCCGTTTTATAATTATAATTCAATAATAAATAATTTACATATATTAATACTATAAAAATTATTATTATTTAAATATTATAATATATTAAATTATAAACTAATAAAGAAAAAATATGAAAATATCTTTAGGCTGCGACCACGCAGGTTTTGAACTCAAAAAGTTCATTTCTGAATGGTTAAGATCAAATGGTCATCAAGTCCTCGACTTTGGATGCTATTCAACCGAAAATGTAGATTATCCCGACTTTGCTTATCCCGCTGCTGAAGCAGTAGCAGCAGGCGTTGCCGATTATGGAATCGTTATCTGCGGAACAGGAATTGGCGTTTCCATAGTAGCAAATAAAGTAATCACAATCAGATGCGCCTTGTGCTGCAATCCGGAAACTGCCGATTTAGCTAGAAGACACAACAACGCGAATGTATTAGCTCTCGGCGCACGATTTTTAGAAACCGCCTTTGCCAAAGAAATTGTAAAATCATTTATTGAAGGCGAGTTCGAAGGCGAACGCCACATGATTAGGGTAGAAAAAATCCATTCTTTAACTGGTTGGTAAATAATTATGATTGATGAAAAAAAAAATACAATAGAAAATAGATTTAAAGTCGATGTTCTTGCCTTCGGCGCACATCCAGACGATATTGAAATATGTTGTGGAGGCACAATCGCCAAACTTTCCGATGAAGGCAAGCTTACATGCATCATCGATTTAACCAGCGGACAAATCGGCACACGTGGAAACTCCGAAATAAGACTTAAAGAAGCTGAAATCGCAAAAGATGTCCTTGGCGTTACGTTTAGAGAAAATTTAGATTTAATGGATGGCGATATACACATCGATGATTATTCCATAAACAAGGTTATTTACGTCTTAAGGAAATATAGGCCTGAAATTGTTTTACTACACCCACCCTACGAACGTCATCCAGACCACGAAATCACTCATAAACTCGTCAGAACCGCAATGTTTAAAGCCGGATTGCAAAAAATAGAAACCAAATCCGAAGGCAAACAACAAGAACGCTTCCGAATACGAAAGATGTTTTCATATATGCAATCCTACGAATTCCCTAGGAAACCCGACTTTTACGTAGATATAAGCGAAACTTTCGAGCGAAAGATGGAATCTATCAAAGTTTATGCCTCCCAAGTCTATTTAAAAGGCATAACCCCCGATAGCGAACCCAAAACACGTCTTAATCGACCCGAATTTTTGGAAGAAATAGAAGCGAGAGCGCTTTATTTTGGCTCTTTGATTGGTGTTCGTTATGCCGAGGCGTTTCTTGCAGTCGAATCCGTCGGCATTTCGAGTATATCCAAACTATTATAATCTAATATTTGTCTTTATTAGCTTAATAATTCAAAATAATTACTTCAAAACAACGAATTTTGTTCTTTGAATTAGGTTAAATTCAGATTTGATATATATGAAATAGGTACCGCTAGGTATGTTTGATATATCTATTGAATAATTAGCATTTCCTTTTGTTGTTAATAAAGAAACATTCTTTATAACATCGCTTAAAATATTAATTAATTGCACATCTAATCGCTGTATTTCAGTAGAATTAATACTTAATGATAAAGCATTTGAGTTAATAATTTGATTAATTATGTTAATTGAATAAACGGGAATTTTTTCGTATCCAAAAGGCATGCAAAATCCATATAAATCGAGGAAGCCGTCTTCTTTTTTAATATCTATTACCTTGTCGGTTTCTGGTAAAAATTCTTTGATAAATAATCCTGTTGTGTCGGGCATTGAAAAGAATGTTTTACCAGTTATGTTTAGAATTGTTCCTGCGTGATGGAAAGTAAAATTTGCTTCTGGTGATGGTATTCTCCCGCTTAGTGTTCCAGCGGCATAGTTGAATGAAAGCGATTTTCCTCCCAAAAAGTCTGAAAGAGCTACTGAATACGGTTTGAAAAGCTTTTCATCGAAAGCGATTTCATAATAAATGCTATTTGGAGATATTCTTTTAACTGTATCAATCAATTCTAATGCAATAGTTAAAATTTCTCCGGGTTTTGCAGTGTAATCCCCTATCCTAATTAAAGAGTTGTATCTTTCTTCTGGCACATTTGCTTTGATATTTATGTTTGTTGTGTCTATGCAAACTGATTTTTCGATGATATCGAAATCATAATGAAACTCTCCTTCTTGCAAAGCTGTAAACATTAATGGAATAAGACTTTTATTCCTCGCTGGTATTAAAATAGGATAATTAACAAGTGCTTTAATTTGTGTATCTTGAGGCTTAAAAGTAAATCCTATAATGCTCTTATCGAAATCAGTATTGTTTTCAACGAAAATTGTGTCATTAGCAGCATCGCCATGCCAAACATCGCCAAAGTCAATAGCTTTAGGATTAATTGTCAGTCGAGGACGAACTATTGAGATATTAACAATGACTTCATTTATTTGATCGCAGACCTTGCTTTCGAGCAAAAATGTATCAGAAAACATTCCTGTTTCAGGAAATTCAGAAGGTTTAAATCTTATAAAGCATATTGAACTATCTAATGCAGGAACACCGATAAATGCTTCCGGTTCAATATACAATCCTTTAATGTTAGTTTTCCTTGTTATAATCAAAGTGTCATCTAAAGTGCCACTGTTTTTGAAAGTTATTGCTTTTTCAACATCATCATCACATACTTCATAATTCAAAAAGTTGAAGGTAGTGGATTCAGGAGTTGTATTTACTGTCCTAAATTCACCTGAAAGGGGTACAACAAGAGTTTGTCCACCTGGATCAAAAGATTTAATTATTAAATCTGCTTTATGGGCTCCTTCATTTAGCGGAAAATACTCGATGGTAACTTTAGCTTTCTCCAATCTGTCGAATGCTTTTGGCAATGTAGGCATATCGATTATCCTAAAACCAGCATCTTCGGGTTCTAAACTGATTTCGACAATAGAATCGTTTACAATACCGTAATTTGTTATGTCAATATCCTTAGTTTCTACTTGTTTAATACAAGTTTGGTAGTCGAAATTACTGTATTCCGGCTCGGCAACAAAAAACCTGTTTCTGTTCACTATTTCGACTGGAACGCAAGTTTTTGAAGGACAAGTCTCTTCAGTATAGAAACAAATCTTGCTATTAAGGTAGCTCTCTTTTGAAGAAACAAACTCGAAATTGAAAACTTGCTCCTGAGCGGAATCTAATACAATGGGTATATCAGGCTTGTAAGAGAAATTCCAATCAGGATTTTGTGGTTCTAATTCAATCCTTGAGATTTTTGCGTGAGAAGAACCTATCGATTTTATATTAACATCAATTTTGAGGATTTCGTTTACCGAAACAGTATCAATGAATGACGATGGATTGGCTTGGAGCTTTGTATCAATTCCGTAGCCAGATACAATAATAACAACATTTTCAAAACAAGGCTTGGTATTGAAATGCAAAGTGTCGCGAAATAAGCCAGCTGTATTTGGATGAAAAAGTAATTTAACTTCAGCAGATCTGCCAGAAGCTAGTAAAACAGGGAAATCTTCTTTCAATCGAGCTGTATAAAAATTTTTTGTCTGAAATTTGGGATATTCAATAAAGGCATCTTTATCGCCATTATTACCAAAAATAATAGTTGCTTCTTTTTCAGTTCCAACACAAATTTTCCCAAAATCTATTATAGAATCTTGGACAAACACTTCAGTGGTCGAGAAGTCAGCTGTAATTGATATATCATAAGGACTCATCGTCCCTCGTTTTGTGGTTTTGTCATCATTTAAAAGACGGATAGTCGTCGAATATTCAATTGTTTTTCTAGGTAAAAACCTAATTAGAAGCGAGTCAGCTTTCCCAGGCGGAATGCGAGTCATATTCTTATAGCCGCTAGTCCAGCCTACAATGGAAAAAATATCGGGATTCTGCAAAACTTGCATATTATTGATTGTTAGGGTATCGTTCCCTGTATTATAAACAGGAATAGTATCTAATGTAGTTTTTTTACATTCTAACATCATCGATCGTTGTTTCTCAGCGTTAATTATTGGTGATACTCCATAAGCACGAACAGTAACAAAAGTATCAACCTTACATGGCATTAGAGTAACGAGAAATCGAGTATTATACCAACCTGTATCGGGAGGATTAACGCTAAAAATCATAGCTTGTTCTTTAGAAGAGAGGTGAATTGGCGGCGTTCTTTCGAGTTTGTTCTGGTAAGTGCCTTCGATTGGTCTGATTTCCGTGATTACTTCATTGAAGGGGCTAAGAGTAGTCCAAAGAAGTGAGTCCCGATTTGTTCTACCGCAATAAGCAGGGTTGATAACAAGCAGAGTATCATTGACGACGGCACGAGAAATCATTCCAGTACCACTAAGATTAAGAGTAAATTCCTCTACCCCATTAAAAGAAACGCGATAGTTAGCTGTTTTCAAACCTTCGCTCTTTGGTTCGAACTTCAAATAAACTCTTACAGAATCGCAGGGATTTAACGTAAATAATGTATCTGGTGCGCTTATACTAAAGGAATTATCATCATCAGCAAACTTACTAAGTAATACATTGGTAGGAAAAAAAGACCAATTGGCTATCCAGAAGGGCTGAGTTTCATTGTTTGGAATACATAATTCAGAAAAAGTAAAATTTGTATTAGATACTGTATGTTTATCTGGAGCTAATTTATATACACCTGTATTGCCAACAACCCAGCCAGTTGATTCATTTAAAAAATAAATATCATCAAGATTGCCGCCTGTTATCCCACAATTTCTTAGCTCCCAGTTTCTCCCGGCATTAGTTGTGTAATATAAAGCACTATTGTCTCCGACCGCCCAGCCAGTTGTCTCGTTAATTAGAAAAGTACCATACATAGGTCTGCCCATATCAGTTGAATACCACGAAGCGCCATCGTCAGTGGAAAACCTAGTCCCGCCTGTAGATTTATCACCGATACAAGTAGATCCAGCATAAGGGACTAGAAATGAATTACCGATATGTGCTAATTCCTCAGCCCATACGTTAGTGCCTGTTACTGAGTGAATGCTCCAGGTTACACCTCCGTTCACTGTTTTCCAAATCCTACCGCTGCTTGATGCGTAGCCGAGACCGTTAGCGCTATAAAGAACCGGATCAGTTAAACCCGAATTTACTTCATACGCCTCAAACAATGACCAGGTTGAACCGCCATCTGTTGTTCTAAAAAATTTTTGGACATTGTTAAGACAACCGCCGGAAAGCACAACTCCTATATTATCATTAACAAAATGTAGTCCCCAATAAGAAATAGAAGTATCGGGAGATATTTCAGTCCAAGATTTACCGCCATCTATGCTCTTGTAAACCCCTTCTACTCCGGAGCAATAACCGGTAGTTCTGCTTGTAAAAAAAATACTTTCTAATTGGTAAGCTGAGCTAATACCTGCCCCCTGCCAAGTAAGCCCACCATCCGTGGATCTTAAAACCATTCCTGAGAATCCACAAACCCAGCCATAATTTGGATCATTTGGTAGGAAATATACATCAAGCCAATGATTTGTATTGTAAGGTGAAGGGACATACGTTTTCATCCAATATTGGCTGCTGGCAATATTGGTTAGAGACAACAACATTGCCAGAGTAAAAGAAGAGTATTTCAAAAACGATATAATCCTATTATTATGTGTCTGTATTAAGTTTTTATTAATTCTTTTCATTTTACCAACCATTTTATTGAAATACAATTACAGAATATTGGGATATTTAATAATGTTAAAATAATGAATAATTGTGAATTAACATACAAAAGAATAAAAAAAAAGCCGCCCCATAAAGAGAGGCGGCAAAGCAAGACATAATTGGGAGGTACTTATGTCTTAACAAAAACAAGATTTCAAGATATCTACGATACTATCATTGCTCTTGAACTAACCAAAATTATACTAATGTAAAGAGCAATACCAGTAACTCTTTTGTTAATGTTTACTTACACAAAACTAATATATTAATTTTAATTTTCCAAATATTTTTTTTGAAAACATTTTTTTAATTGGTAAAATGTTGATTTTTACTTTAAAAATATTCTTCATTATTTAATAATTGGCATATATATTCATAAAAATTTAATTTTAAACAGAGCTGATTCAAATATATATAAACTATTATAGTATAAACACTTATATAAATTTATTTATATAAGTGTTATTATGATGGAAGTGAATTTATAGTTAATGATTACTAACAATTACAATGATAATAGAGGTTTTCACTTTTTTTTAATAGTAAAGCACGCTATCACAACACAACACACTATAACTATCAGTAAAAAACTAATGACATTAAGATAATTATGAACTTAAGTCAGGAGCTATTTCTTAGCTTGCTTTTTTTCTTGCTTTTCTTTGCGTTTCTCGATTAATGTTTTTGCAGGTTTCTTCTTAGTTTCTTTCTTATTAATATCCTTGTCTTTCGCCATGGCATCACCTATATAATTAGTATAATATATTGATAATTAGCTCATTTGAGCCTTTGTTTTCAGTTCGAAGTTCAAGATTACTCCAACAGAATATTTTAATTGAAACTGCTGCATTATGTTCTTAATTAATACCAATTGAAAAAACTGCAAATTAAGAACTGATATTATAAATAAAAAGAAATTTTTATTATTCTGATATTTTTTTTAAGATTTTTTTTAACAGTTCTATAAGAAAAATAAGAAAGAGCGCCGCAGAATGCAAGCGGCGCTCGATCTATACTAATTTTCTTATTAAAAAACTAAAGTGCTTCAAAAAGCAGAATTAAAACTTGTAATTTGTCAGTGTTTTCATGTACTGCGCTCTTTCGTAAGGGGATGCGTCTTTTGTTTTCATATTGAAATGGCTCATAACACCTTGCATTTGAGCAACAGATTCATACTCTTTTTCTTCCATAAAGCGTGTTAACCCATTCTCAACATCTTTGATGTGGTTTATTCCATTTTTTAACAATGAAGAGCAAATCTGTATTGCTTTAGCACCAGACAGCAATATCTTGGCTGCATCTTCGCCGGTGTGGATGCCACTAGTAGCTGCTAAATCGGCTTTCAATTGTTTATAAAGTATTGCTATCCAACGTAAAGACAAACGTATATCAGAAGAATTACTAAGCACAAGATTTGGAACAACTTCCAATTCTTCTAAGTTGATATCAGGTTGATAGAATCTGTTAAAAAGGACAAGCGCATTTGCTCCTGCCTCATCAAGACGATTTGCCATATTTGCAATATTCGAAAAATATGGGCTAATTTTTATAGCTACAGGGATGCTAACATAAGATTTAACAGCTTTTAATATATCAATATATGTATTTTCTATATCTAATCCTGTTTTATTTATATCAGTTGGAGTGAAATAAACATTTAACTCAATAGCATCAGCACCAGCATCTTGCATTTTCTTGGCAAATTCTGTCCATCCACCGATTGTTTTACCATTTAAACTGGCAATAACAGGCATTTTAACGGCTTCTTTTGCTTTGCGGATTAGTTCTAGATATTTATCTGGCTCGAGACGATATTCGTCCCAATCTGGAAAATAAGTTAATGATTCAGCAAAGCTATATGTACCAACTGTTGTATGGTAATGAAGAGAATACTGCTCATGCTCAAGTTGTTCTTCGAAAAGGGAATACAGCACAATGGCTCCTGCACCTGCATCTTCGCATTTCTTGATGTTTTCCACTTTTTCCGATATTGGGGAAGCAGATACAACAATAGGAGAAGAAAGCGCCAACCCCATATAATTTGATTTAATATCCATTTTTATTACCTCATTATCAAAAAATAATTAATTATTCTAAGTTTTTTCTATCTTTTTCATCTTCTTTATAAGCAGGGTTAGGAAAAGCCTCTTTCCCTCCTTATTTATAAGGGGGGTTAGGAAAAGCCTCTTTCCCCCCTTATTTATAAGGGGGGTTAGGAAAAGCCTCTT
>CAYVTD010000002.1:0-98328 GCA_964454445.1 uncultured Hyphomicrobiales bacterium | reverse complement strand
TATAAGGGGGGTTAGGAAAAGCCTCTTTCCCCCCTTATTTATAAGGGGGGTTAGGGGGGATTTATTTTCCATTACCTTCTAACTTTCTTTCAGCAAGGTATTTATAATACTCATACCTCTTGTTTACATCAATTTGAGCTTCTTTGAACAATTTTTCTGCTTTTTCAGGATTAATTTTAGTTAACATCTTAAAGCGTGTTTCACTGTTCAAATAGGTTGTAAGAGGAGTTTTTGGTGCTTTACTATCGAGCAAGAAAGGATTCTTGCCTTCAGCAACGAGACTTGGGTTATAGCGATAGAGCAACCATTGTCCTGTATCGACTGCAAGTTTCTGTTGTTGCAGAGGAGCTTCCATATCAATTCCATGAGCAATACAATGGCTATATGCAATAATGATTGATGGACCATTCCATTTTTCAGCTTCGATAAATGCTTTTAAAGTGTGGTCGTCCTTTGCACCCATAGCAACACTAGCAACATAAACATTTCCATAAGTCATAGCCATAAGCCCTAAATCTTTTTTCTGTGTTGTCTTGCCGCCGGCAGAGAACTTGGCAATGGCACTTAAAGGTGTCGATTTTGATGTTTGTCCACCAGTATTGGAATATACTTCAGTATCAAGAATTAAGATATTTACATCCTTACCTTGAGCAATCACGTGGTCCAGACCACCGTAACCGATGTCATAAGCCCATCCATCGCCACCGACAACCCAAACACTCTTTTTCACGAGATAATCAGCAATGTTCAGCAAACGCTCGGCATCAACTGATTTGATTGATGCAAGTTTTTCTTTCAGCAGGGCAACCCTTTCGCGCTGTGAGTTAATGTCTGCTTCGTCCACTTGCGCTGCTTCAATTATTTCATTTACAAAATCCTCTCCGAGTTGTGATGAGAGATTTTGCAAGAGTCGTTTGGCTGATTCGTTTTGCTTGTCGATAGCAAGACGGAAACCGAATCCAAATTCAGCATTATCTTCAAATAATGAGTTTGACCAGGCAGGTCCTCTGCCGTTTTCATCTTGGCAATATGGGGTTGTCGGGAGGTTGGCACCGTATATTGAGGAGCATCCAGTAGCATTGGCGATAATTGCCCTATCCCCAAACAACTGAGTAAGCAATTTAATATAAGGAGTTTCGCCGCAACCTGAGCAGGCGCCAGAGAACTCGAAAAGTGGTCTTTGCAACTGTTGCTGACGAATCTGCGTAATTTTAAGCTCTGCTCTGTTTGTATCAGGTAGCCCAAGGAAAAATTCCCAATTTTTAGCTTCCGATTGTCTCAACGGAACTTGAGTAGCCATATTTATTGCTTTACGATTTGGATTTGTTTTGTCTTTGACCGGACAGACCTCGACACAAACGCTGCAACCTGTACAATCTTCTGGAGCAACTTGCAACAAATACATTTGCCCATCGAATTGTTTATCGCGAGCAGGAGTAGATTTGAATGTTTCTGGAGCATCTTGAAGTGATTCGGGCAATGCAACTTTTTGTCTTATTGCCGCATGAGGACAGACCATAGCACATTTACCGCATTGAATGCAAATGTCAGTTTCCCAAACAGGAATTTCGAGAGCTATATTGCGTTTTTCATATTGAGTGGTTGCTGTTTGCCATGTGCCATCAATAGGGAAGCAGCTGACAGGCAAATTATCGCCGCGATAAGCAATGATTTCGCCGATGACATTTTTAACAAAATCGGGTGAATTTGCTGGTACAGGCGGATGCACATCATATTTGCTTGTTACTTCTGATGGAATTGGAATTTCAAATAAATTAGCCAAAGTATTATCGACAGCATCAAGGTTCATTTTAACAACTTTTTCACCTTTGCGCGAATATGTTTTTATGGCAGATTGTTTAATCGCTTCGATTGCCTCTTCTCGCGGCAAAACGCCAGAAATTGCAAAGAAACAGGTCTGCATAACAGTATTGATACGTCTTCCCATCCCGCTCTTTTCAGCTACACTTTGAGCATCAATCGAATAAAGCTTGATTTTTTTCTTAATAATGTCTTTTTGTACTGTTTTTGGTAGATTATCCCAAACCTCGTCCTTTGCCCAAGGAGTATTAACTAAAAATGTGCCACCTTCGATGAGAGTGTTAAGCATATCATATTTTTCTAAAAATACTGTTTGATGGCAGGCAACAAAATTGGATTTGTTTACTAAATAAGTCGATTGTATCGGTTTTGGTCCAAATCTCAAATGCGATACTGTCAATGAACCTGCTTTTTTGGAGTCATAGACAAAATAACCTTGAGCATAGTTATTAGTGTTTTCACCGATAATTTTTATCGAATTCTTATTAGCGCCAACGGTTCCGTCTGAACCGAGTCCATAGAATAAAGCGCGTACGACATCATCACCTTCAACGCTAAAATCACGATCCCAATCAAGCGAAGTATTGGTAACGTCGTCGATAATACCAACAGTAAAGTGGTTCTTTGGCTTGGCTTGAAGTAAGTTATCAAACACTGATTTAACCATAGCTGGTGTAAATTCTTTTGAAGACAAGCCATAGCGCCCGCCAACGATTTTTGGCATGGATTTAAGATTGCCATAGCCAAGTTCGAGAGCTTCGTGCAAAGCATTCATACAATCTTGATGTAATGGCTCTGAGGGTGCGCCTGGTTCTTTTGTCCTGTCGAGTACGGCAATGCTTTTCACTGTTGCCGGCAATGCTTCGGCAAAACGTTTTATATCGAAGGGGCGATATAAACGGACTTTTAAGACACCGACTTTTTCTCCATGAGCGTTAAGATAGTTCACTGTTTCTTCAGCTGCTTCACAGCCAGAAGCCATTAAAACGACCACTCTATCGGCATCGGGTGCACCTTCATATTGGAATAATTTATATTGTCTGCCAGTGAGTTTTGCAAAGTCATTCATAACATCTTCAACAATATCCGGGCAATTAATATAAAACTTGTTACCAGCTTCACGATTTTGGAAGAAAACATCAGGGTTTTGTGCAGTACCGCGAAGTTTCGGTCTATCTGGGGTTAATGCCCTATCCCTATGAGCTTGGACGAGTTCGTCGGTTACCATTTGACGCATTATATCGTCAGGAATGATCTCTATTTTTTGTACTTCGTGTGAAGAACGGAAACCATCAAAAAAATGGACAAATGGAATACGAGATCTGAGTGTTGAAGTTTGTGCTATCAAGCCAAAGTCCATTATCTCTTGGATACTTGCTGCTCCAAGAAAAGCAAAGCCAGTGCTACGGGCAGCCATTATATCGCTATGGTCGCCAAATATTGACAAAGCATGGGTTGCAAGAGAACGAGCTGATATGTTAAACACAGTTGAAGTTAGTTCGCCAGCAATTTTATACATATTCGGTATTTTCAACAGCAAACCTTGAGATGCTGTAAAAGTAGTAGTCAATGCGCCTGCCTGTAATGAACCATGCACAGCGCCAGCAGCTCCACCTTCACTTTGCATTTCTGCAACTGTTGGCACACCTCCCCATATATTTTTATAACCTTTCGATGCCCATTCGTCAGCCCACTCGCCCATATTTGACGAGGGCGTAATGGGATAAATGGCGCATACTTCGTTCACCCGAAAAGCAACATAAGCCGCCGCTTCGTTGCCGTCGATTGTTGTGAATTGTCTTTCGCTCATTTGTCTCTCCTTTATTCAAAAAATCTTTTTTATTAAAAAAACAACAACTATTATTTCATCAAATTATGAAAAACAAATTTACAACTTTTTTTTTACTTACCCTAATATTTTTCGTTTATATTTATATACTGTTTTTATTTGTTGCTTTGCTTGAAATGAGGATTATTATGTTATAGATAAATTAGTTTTATTCAAAATTCATTATAGATTATTTACTGTGTTTTTTAATAATTAATACCAGATTTTATCTAATGAAATCATTATGAATTTAACAATCTTTCTTAAACAGATAAGATACGTTATATGTCTTTAATAATTATTAATGAAAATGCAGTGATAATGTTTCTGATTAAAAGAATATCGAAGCAGGTCAAGCATTACATTAAAGACTTCTAAATGCAGCCTCGATTAATTCCTTTTGCTCAATAGCATGCTTGTTCGCTGAACCAGTTGCAGTTGCTGACCTCGGATTTCTGCCTGCATAGTGAAGCTGCTGATTATTCGCAAGTAATGGCTCTATCAAAGGCTTGATATAGCACCAGGCACCCATGTTTTGCGGTTCTTCCTGTACCCAGACAATCTCATTTGCATTATTATATTTTTCAAATATTTTTGTCAAGCTAACAGTATCAAGCGGATATAGTTGCTCAATCCTTACGAAAGCAACTTTCAAATTATTTATGTCTGCATATTTCTCAAGTAATTCATAATAAATTTTACCTGAGCAAAGCAAGAGACGCTTGATTTCTTTAGTATTACTCACAGATTTGTCGTCTAGAATTTCGTAAAATCCAGAATCTGTCAGATCAGAGACAGAAGAAACTGCGGCAGGATGACGCAACATACTTTTTGGAGTCATTACTATTAATGGTTTGTTTCTTTCTAGCATAGTTTGTCGTCTCAAAGCGTGGAAATACTGTGCTGGTGTCGTGAGATTGCATACAAACATATTGTCATCTGCACATAATTGTAAAAACCTTTCAGGTCTGGCGCTCGAATGCTCTGGGCCTTGTCCGTCGTAGCTGTGAGGAAGCAATAATGTCAAATTTGAAAGTTGCCCCCACTTTTGTTCAGCACAAGAAAGAAATTGATCAACGATAGGTTGTGCCATATTCGAAAAATCGCCAAATTGAGCTTCCCAAAGAGTCAAAGAATCATTGGCAATAACACTATAACCATATTCATAGCCAAGTACAGCCAACTCGGATAATGGGCTATCAAAAATCCTGAGTTGTTTCTGTCCTTTTTCAATATGATTGAGCGAGATGTATATTTCTTCATTCTTCATATCTACAAGGACTGCATGCCGCTGGCTGAAAGTGCCTCGACGCGAATCTTGTCCTGTCATTCGGATTTCTTTGCCATCAAGTAAAATTGTGCCAAAGGCAAGAAGTTCTGCCATAGCCCAATCAATCTTTGCTATGTTACCAACAATCATATCAAGCCGTTTTTCTAAAAGCTTTTGCAACTTGATATTTAAATTGAAACCTGACGGGTAAGTGCATAAAGCTTTAGTAATTTTTTCGATTCTACCTTTTTCAACTTTTGATTGTTGTTTTATCTGATTCGATATACTTTTTTCAGGATAAATTACCTCCTCCCCATTATTTTTAGGGAGTACTGGACGGGCAGCAGCCTGTCTTGAAGTAAACTCATCATAAAACCTTTGTATAACATTTCTATAATATTGGTCAGATTCTTCTTTAGTGATTATACCTTGTTTTATTAATTCTGTTTGGTATAATCTGCTGACAGGCTCCATACTCTTGATTTTTTTATAAAGTAGAGGCTGAGTATATCCAGGTTCGTCGCCTTCATTGTGTCCATATTTGCGATAACAAAGCATATCGACTATTACATCATTATGGAATTTACTTCTATACTCAAAGGCAAAGCTCGCCGCAGTTTTTACAGCTTCAGGGTCGTTGCCGTTAACATGAATGATTGGCACTTGAATCATCTTTGCTATATCGGTTGCATAAATGGTCGAGCGGGCTTCTTCGACAGTGGTTGTAAAGCCGATTTGATTATTGACAATCACATGGATCGTACCACCGGTTTTATATGCCTCAAGTTCAGAAAGATTCAAAGTTTCGGCAACAATCCCCTGTCCTGCAAAAGCGGCATCTCCGTGAACCAATAATGGAAGGGTTTTAGTGTATGTTGTGTCATTTATACTGTTGTCCAAAGCACGAGCCATTCCCTCTACGACTGGGTTTACAAGCTCGAGATGGCTCGGATTGGCGGCTAATTTTATGGGAATATGGTTCCCGGTTTCTGAAACATACTCGCTTTCAGAGCCAAGATGATATTTCACATCACCAGAGCTTTCATAGCTTGTGTAATCTATTATATCTTCGAATTTATCAAATATTTTTTCGAGTGGGGTGCTGAAAATATTAGCAATGACATTTAGCCGGCCTCTATGAGCCATACCCATTGAGATATGCGACAAAGGATAGTCTGCTGCAAGTTCCATTATTTTATCAACCAGCACTATCATCGACTCGCCACCTTCAAGAGAAAAGCGCTTGTGCCCAACGAATTTTGTGTGAAGGAAATTTTCGAATTCTTCAGCAACTATTAATTTATTCAAAGTCCTGATTTTTTCTTCTTTAGAGTAATTAGCTGTTCCACGGGTGCTTTCGAGTCTTCGTTTTATCCATTCTTTTTTTAATGGGTCTTGAATGTGCATAAACTCGATGCCGATAGGTCCGCAATATGTTTCACGAACCAATTCGATAATGTCTCTTAAAGTCATATCGTTTGAAGACCAATTGTCGTCGGCGTGAAAGAATCTATCCAAGTCCCAAATTGTAAATCCATAATGCGCCGGGTCGAGTTCGGGATAATAATATGAGACCAAGCCGAGTGGATTGGTCGATGCTAATAAATGCCCCCTTACACGGTAGGCATTTATTAAAAGCATAATATGAGCACTTTTTTCAATAAAAGTTTTATCGACAATAACGCTTTGGTTGCTCAAATCGCTGCCGCTGTCCAATTCCCAACGTACTGGCTCGAATGGGATGCGCAATTGAGCAAACATTTGATCGTAAAACTGATGTCCACCGACAAGGAGTTCGTTCATATATTGCAGGAACTCTGCAGATTCAGCTCCTTGGATAATCCTATGGTCATAAGTATTGGTTACCATAACAACCTTGGAAACTGCAAGCGATGTGAGCATGTCAGGACGTACAGCAGAAAACTCAGAAGGATAGTCTATTGCACCAACAGCTACGATTAGCCCTTGCCCAAGCATCAGGCGAGGACTAGAATGTGTTGTGCCTATCATTCCAGGATTAGTGAGTGTAACACTTGTGCCTAGCAAATCATCAGGTGAAATCCTATCATCTCGGGTTTTATCAACAAGAACTTGAAACTCTTTGATAAACTCATCAAATGTCATTGAATCAGCGTTTTTTACATTTGGAACAAGCAGCAATCTTTTCCCATTTTTTTTCTTAATGTCAACCGCCAAACCAATGTTGATGGTGCTTCTTTTTATACGAAAGTATTTTCCATCAATAAAATCAACAGAATCGTTCAATTGAGGATATCTTTTTAATGATTTCACCAAAGCCCAAGCTAATATGTGGGTAAAAGAGACTTTAGGGCGTTTCATCTTTAATAAATACTTGTTGATTATCCGCCTGTTTTCGTCGAGAGCCTTGACGGGCATCGTCCTAACAGAAGAAGCAGATGGAATTTTTAAAGAATAATCCATATTTCTCGCCATTACAGAGGGTATTGTCTCAAGTTCTTCGAGAATATCGCCTTCATTCAAAAGCACAGGGATTCGCTCTTGCCTTTCGATTTCTTTGGGGGCTTGCGCTGAAGTAGCAAACTCTCTTTTCACATCTTCTGGTTTTTGCATTCCAGATTCTTCAAAATAATCTCTCCACTCCTTTGGAACAGAATTAGGATCTTGCAAATATCTATAATAAAACTCTTCGGCATAAGCGGCATTCGGTGAAATCATAATTATATATATAAATAAAATTTAACAATAATTAACATTTAATATAAAAAAGCTACACTATTATATACCTCGTTATTCAAGTTAATAATGATTATTGTATTACGATATTGATAAAGATTTATTGACAACTACGAAAATTACTTTACAGTAATAATCTTAGACATCGTAGCAACCGATTTCTCTGGAAATGACAAGGCGTTGGATTTCTGAAGTACCTTCACCAATTTCGAGCAATTTTTGATCGCGATAGTATTTCTCTGCTTCATATTCTTTCATCAAGCCATACCCACCGAGGATTTGGACACAATGATTGGCTGCAACATGGGCTAGTTCAGAGCAATATAGTTTGCAAATAGCACCTTCGTGAGTAATTTTTTCTCCATTATCAAGCATTCTGCAGGTATCATAAAGATAATTGCGAGCCAATTCGATTCCCATATCGACATCAGCCAATTTGAAAGCATTAGCTTGATAAGTTGAAATCGGCTTGCCGAAAGTTTTGCGCTCTTTAGCATATTTCATTGCATATTCGAAGGCACCTTGAGCACAGCCCAATCCCATTGAAGCAATAGAAAGGCGTCCATTGTCGAGAGTGCTGAGCATCTGCTTGAATCCATCGCCACGCTTTCCAAGCAGGTTTTCCTTGTGAACACGGCAGTCGGTGAAATAGAGTTCACTTGTATTAGAGGCACGCCACATCATTTTACCAGTCATTTTTTTTACTTCGAAGCCGGGAGTGCCGTTCTCAACAAGAAAACAAGATAATTCTTTTTTTCCATTTGATTTTGTTCCTGTAACAGCAAGAACTGTCGAACCAAGAGTAATATCAGTAGAGGCATTTGTAATAAATATCTTCGATCCGTTAATTATCCAATCATTGCCATCTTCCACTGCTGTTGTTTGAGTGTTGCCTGCATCAGAACCGGCTTCAGGTTCGGTTAATCCGAAACCCCAAAGCTTGCCAGTAGCTAGTTCAGGTAAATACTTGTTCTTTTGTTCTTCATTACCAAAATAATAAAGAGGTCCTGCGCCAAGAGAATTATGAGCAGCAACTGTTGCTCCTTGCGAGCCGTCGATTCGAGAGATCTCTTCGACAACTATTATATATGAAACATAATCGAGTGCGCTACCTCCATATTTTTCAGGAAGGAACGCACCCAAGAAACCCATATCTGCCATCTGTCTAGTTATTTCATAAGAAAACTCCTCTTTTTCGTCGAGTTCCTTTGCTTTTGGGCGAATAACTTCTTCGGCGAATTTTCTGACGGTATCGCGTAAAAGGATTTGTTGTTCGTTCAGATTGCGGTTTAGCGGCATATTTTGCTCTCCATAATTTGTTTTAAGAAAAATTAGTTGTAAATTAAAAAAAAATTTAAAGTTTTTTCAATTATTTTATGGAATATATGTATTTTTTTCTATAATTTAAAATCTTTATGCGAAAGAATTATATTTCTTTTTTTCTATATGTCATTTATTCAAATTTTTGGAGGATTTTTCAATGGATTATTTGCTAACAGACGAACAGATAATGTTGAAAGAGATGGTTGCTAAATTTGCAAAGGAAAGAATTTCGCCCGTGGCTTCTGATAATGAAAAAAATCATCGTTTTCCGGCAGATATTATCAAGGAGGCAGCCGAACTTGGTTTGATGGGCATTGCTTACCCCGAAGAATATGGAGGTGCAGGTATGGATTATGTTTCGTATATGCTTGCTCTTGAAGAGATTTCCCGTTATTGCGCATCGACAGGAGTGATCATTTCAGCACATTCCTCCCTTGTTTGCGATCCCATTTATCGTTTCGGAACTGAGGAGCAAAAGCAAAAGTATCTCCCCGACCTGCTTTCTGGTAATAAAATCGGCAGTTTTTCGCTTACTGAAGCTGGTGCCGGTTCCGACGCAGGAGCAACAAAAACAACAGCAAAGCTTGTCGACGACAAATGGGTGCTTAATGGCTCGAAGCAGTTTGCTACAAATGGAAAAGAAGCTGATATTTTCGTTCTTATTGCTTCTACTCAACCAGAGCTTAAAACTCGTGGCGTTACTGCATTTATTGTTGAATCGAACACGCCAGGATACAGAATTGGAAAACTTGAGAAAAAATTAGGTATTCGTTCTTCTTCGACAGCAGAGATTATTCTAGAAGATGTAGAAATTCCGAAAGAGAACATGCTCGGCGAGCTTAACAAGGGTTTTAAAGTCTCTATGGTAACTCTTGACGGAGGACGCTTAGGCATTGCTTCACAAGCTTTAGGTATTGCCCGTGCCTGCATCGAAGATGCTGTTAAATATGCACAGGAACGTCATCAATTTGACCAGCCGATAGCAAATTTTCAGGCAATACAATGGATGATTGCAGATATGTGGACAGAATATCAAGCCGCTTGGCTATTAGTGTGGAGTGCATCTGTTATGAAAGATAGAGGAATTCCTTATTCAACTGAGTCAGCTGCAGCAAAACTTAAAGCATCTGAAGTTGCGTCTTTCTGTGCCAACAAATGTGTTCAGATCCACGGTGGTTATGGATATACTGAAGATTTCAATGCAGAACGCTATCTTCGTGATGCAAAAATTACTGAAATCTATGAAGGCACAAGCGAAATTCAACGTCTCGTCATTGCTCGCTCTTTGCTGAAATAATAACTAATTCTTTACTGAAGTAATAATTAATATCGACATCTATTTAAAAAACTGTTTTCATCTTTGTTTACTTCTGTCCACCGTCTATCTCGTCTGGTGAATATTCACAAATATCGCCAGGAAATAGTATTTATTAAAAATTAAGAATAACATATTAATTTTTCCTTATGACCTGATTAATTGCAAAAAGGCATTAGGGTTCTGGTTAGATTGCGAAAGTGATGTTAGCGATGCTTGCTGCAAAAACTGCGCTTTAACAAGCTCAAGTTGTTCTTTTGCAACATCGGTATCCTCGATTCTCGAGTTTGCCGCATTATAATTTACTATTTGCTCTTTTAGTAGTGATTCTTGCGAAAACAATCTGTTGGCAATACCACCAACATAAGCCGCAACTTTGTTTACATTGTTCAATGCCTCTGCAAGACTAGAAATTGTCGTCCCGAGGTTTTCTGCAGAGAATATGCCTAGATTTTCCTTAGTAACAGCATTGAAATCTTCAAGATTAAGATTTGTTACACCGGCAAAAATATTAACTCCACCTAGACTGTTGGGATTGAAAGCTTGGCTATCAACATTGTAATCAAGGTTATCATCAGTCATATCGATGCTAATTGTCAGCAGGCTATTATGATTATCGATACCAACAAAGAAATTGGTTTTATAATCGCTACCAATAAGTTGATAACCGCCAAAAACAGATGAATCAACGACAGTTTGTATTTGCTCAGCCATTCTGAAAGCAGCTTTAGCAAGGGCAACCCTTTCGTCTGTTCCGAGCGCTCCGGATGCTGCCTGTGCGGTAGAGTCTTTTATTAAACGAATGAGACTATCGATGTTATCCAACGAGTCTTGAATAATATTAGTAACATTGAGAGCATCACCGATAGTAAGCAAGGCAGATTTTAGAGCCCCATTTCTTGCTTGAATAGCACGCGAAGTAATATAACCAGCCACATCGTCCGAGGCATTGTTAATTCGTTTACCTGTGGATAACTTTAACTGGCTTTTTGAGATACTCATATTAGACTTACCGAGAGCATTGTAAGCATTTTCAGACGGAGTATTAGTCCTTATTCTTGCATTATCACCTGATGCAAATGGCATGGTACACCTGTAATTAAAATATTATACAAAATAATTGCTTGTTTTATTTAATGCTTATCCACTAATTAGACGCAAGAATGATTGTGGATTAGCATTTGCTTGAGCTAAAGAAACCAGAGATGCTTGTTGCAAGAACTGCGACTTGACCAATTCGAGTTGTTCCTTGGCAATATCGGCATCTTCAATTCGTGAAATGGCAGCATTGTAATTAACTATCTGTCCTTTTAATAAATCTTCCTGAGAAGTTAACCGATTGGATATACCCCCAAGATAAGAAGCGACCTTGTTGACATTATCTATGGCATTTGAAATACTCTGCAAGGTAGTTCCAAGCACTAGAGGATTAAATATTCCCAGATCCGTTGCTGATACATTGTCAAAAGCATGCATATCAAGTCCTGTAATGCCAGCAAAATGATTTATCATCATCGCATTCACGTTAAAATCAAGACTCTTAACGTTATAATCAGGATTGTCTGTTGTCATATCGATGGTAAGTGTTAACAGATTGTGGACAGCATTAGTGCCAATGAAAAAATCAGCATAATAATGTCCGTCTAAGAGTTGCTGCCCACCAAAAACTGTTGAATCAGCAACTGTTTGTATCTGTTGAGCCATACGATAAGCTGCTTTAGAAAGAGCAACTCTTTCGTCAGTGCCCATTGCACCAGATGCAGCTTGCGATGTTGAATCCTTGATTTTTATCAGCAAATCGTTGATATTTGAAAGCGAATCCATTAATATATTAGTCAGGTTGCTCGCATCTCCCACTGCAAGAAGTGCAGATTTCAAAGCACTATTGCGAGCAAATAAAGACCGTGAAGTTATATAACCGGCAACATCGTCGCCAGCATTGTTGATTCGCTTACCTGTGGACAGGCGTAATTGTCTTAGCGATATACTGCGGTTGGACTCGTCCAATGCATTATATGCATTTTCAGCCGGTGTGTTTGTCCGTATTCGGGCATTTCCGCCAATAGCAAATGGCATTAGTCACCTCCTTGTGGTGTAAAACAATATGTTTTTATGTTCTTCCTGAATTTTTATATTTGAAAGCAATTCAAGTAATTGTATTTCAAATATTTAGCTAAATAAGTAATTAAATTTACCTTTTTGCTTTACAATATTCCAACAACTAATGTGCCAGAATTTCAATTTTGTCTTTTTTAATGTGTAATTATCTCAATTAATTATTTCTTTTTATAGAAATTTCATTTTAGCTCAATATATTTATACTTTTTTAATACAATGTTAATTAAATCTATTAAAATCAGAGTTCTTTGGTGCATAATTATAACCATTAATCATTTTATTAATTTTTTCATTCAGTTTTTTTGCTTATTTTGTTATCAACAATGGAAAAACAGAGTACTTTAAACCATTCTCGATAACAACAAAATATGCGCCAGCAGCCATATTTTCAATATATATCTCATTTATTCCTTCCTTTACAATATTTTGCGTAATTATCCCCCCGGTAGCGTTGTACATACTTAGCTTTGCATTATTAATTGATTCTTTAATATCTGCAAACACCTTATTGTTAGAATAAAACAAATCGATATCCCATTGTTTTTGTTGTTCCTCTTTCACATCAGTAACAGAACTAATTGGGAAGAAATATCCATTTGGAGACATTCCTTTTAAAGTCTCTGGTTCAATGTTCCTTGCCGGAAAACCCTCTTTAAAAACTAAATATGCAATTATTCCTTCATCACCTCCAAAATTATTGTCTGATGAGCTTACAAAGAAATCTACATAAGAAACATCTTTTCGTGAAAAGACTATTGCACCATCTCCAACAAAAATATCGCCTGATTCGATACCGAGGAATGCTTCTTTTTCTTCATTATTTAATGTTACACTACCGGTTACCGCTACATATTTTTCTGTTTTAGCCACTCGAATCGGTATTCTAACAGAATTTGGCGAATATTCGACAATCGGAAAGATATCTTTGCCCAGTATTTCACTATCTTTATTGATTTTGCCATAATGTGTACTGTCGATGTTAAGACGTACAACAGCAAGATCATCAACAGTTATTTCTCCATTACCATCGCAATCTGCATAAGCTGCCGAATCATTGTCCCATGATAACACTCTCTGTGGTATCCACTTAGTACTTGCATTTTTCCTTTTAAAACTTCTCCAGGATTTTCTGGCTGAATCAGATTGAAAAAATAATGCAATACTATTATAATCTAAAACATTGACCTTCCTGTCGTTGTTTGCATCTCCGGGCCAGACAGTTACGTAAGAATTTACCGTATAAACTGTGGCTTCGCTTTCAAGTGGAACTATTGCACCAGTTCCGTCAGGCATTGTTGCCACAGCATTAGCATTGTTGAAAGAAAATGTAACGGGAATACCGTGCGGTGCCGCCTGAGAAACAACAAACTCCAAATGGATTACCTCCGGGTTATCATAACCTCGAGAGCCGATAGTATCTCCAGAAAAGACTGTTGCATTTACTGAGCCTGTCCGAGACGAAGGGTTTATTTTGGCTTGAACTAGAGCTCGAGAGCTATCTCCAAAATTCAATATTGAGTAATCAGAATAATATATATGATCGATATTTGTAAAAACAAGTTCAAAAGATACCATTGTAGCACTGTCAAGCCCTTCAGTTACAATATCTATCCCGAAAATAAATGTCGCAGTAACAAAACCAGAGCGAGACGAGTCCACATCTGATCTTTTCATTAAGAGCTTCTGTGCTTTTAAGGGCGTAAGCCAAACCAAAAACATTGCAATCAAAGCAAAACGTATGTATATTCTCATTTTTCTGCCATTTATTTTATTAAAATATAGTCTTATCAATCAATCTTATTATCTATCATTTTATTAAATAAATACATAACTATCAATGCACGTGCCAAAATAGATTTGTATTGAGATTAACAGGTTTGAAAAAAGTTTTTTATTGAAAACATATAATTTCGTAACTTTGAAGTTTATAATAAATTGTGTTGTGAAATTTTAATATTATAATTATGGCTGATAAACAAAGAACCTTGAAACAACCGGCAAGTGTTTCAGGGACTGGACTCCATACTGGTGAACATACTACTATTACTTTCCTGCCAGCTCCTGAAAACTACGGCTATAAGTTCGTGCGAAAAGATATAGATTCCAATATTGAAGTTCCTGCCTTGGTTGATTATGTCGTCGATTTATCGAGAGGCACCACAATCGAAAATAATGGAGTTAGAATTCATACTGTCGAGCATGTGCTTGCTGCCCTTGCAGGCTTGCAAATTGACAACAGCCGAATTGAACTTAGCGGTAAGGAGCCACCTGTCATTGACGGCAGTTCGCTGCATTATGTCGAGGCACTTGTTGCTGCCGGTATAGAAGAACAAGATGCTGAAAGAGAATATTTCGAAGTCGATGAAACTATATACTTTAAAAACGAAGATAAAAAAGTTGATATAGTAGCCCTCCCTACCAATGACTTCCGAATCACTGTTATGATAGATTATTTCAACCCGGCACTTGGCAGTCAGCATACAGGTTTGTTTAATCTGCAATCGGAATTTGTCAACGAGTTTGCTCCAGCCCGCACTTTCTGTTTTATGTCGGAGGTACAGCAACTTATTTCTCAAGGCCTTATCAAAGGAGGACAAATTGACAACGCCCTTGTCATTATCGACAAAGATCTCAGCAAAAGCGAGTTGGAAAGCATCCAAAAGCAGCTCAACCTTAAAACGGAGCTTATCATTGGAGACAATGGATATTTAAATAATTCTGAACTACGATTTAAAAATGAACCAGCTAGACATAAGTTACTTGATATGATAGGAGATCTCGCTCTTGTCGGGGTGCCATTGAAAGCACAAATACTTGCAGCTCGTCCAGGACATGCAAGCAATTTTGAATTTGCAAAAATCATCAGAAGTCAGTATTTAAAAAAGAAACCCTTAAACCAATATAAAAAGATAAAAGGCAGGCCGATTTTCGACATTAACACTTTGATGGAGTTTATGCCTCATCGCTATCCATTTTTGATGATTGATAAGGTAATGGATATCGATTTGGAACACCAAACAGTTACCAGTGTTAAAAATGTTACTTTTAATGAGCCATATTTTCAAGGGCATTTCCCCTCGAAGCCCGTAATGCCTGGAGTGCTTATACTCGAGGCAATGGCACAAACCGGTGGCATAATGTTGTTGCACAAAGTCGAAGATTACAAAAAGATCTGGGTGCTTTTTTCAGGGGTGAAAAACGCGAAATTTCGTAAAGTCGTTGTTCCTGGCGACCAATTAATCATTGAAGTAGTGATGACAGCTCAAAAATTTGGTATTGCGATGTTTAAAGCTAAAGTCTTTGTTGATGGAGAGTTGGCTGCTGAAGCTGAACTGCAAGCCGCCATTGTAAAAAAAGAGGATGAAGAATAATGAATGACAATATTATCCACCCTACTGCCATTGTTTCTACCAAGGCAAAAATTGGTTCAGGTGTAAAAGTTGGTCCCTACACAATTATTGAAGATGATGTGGAAATCGGTAACAATACTGAAATTCGCTCTCATGTCGTTCTGGCAAACGGCGCTCGTATCGGCAATAATTGCAAAATTTTTAGTTCCAGTGCCATATCCACCGAATCACAAGATTTAAGCTATGCCAACGAACCTACTCTTGCTATCATTGGTGATAACACTGTAATAAGAGAATTTGTTACCTTAAACAGAGGCACCAAAGCAACAGGTAGCGCTGAAATTGGCAGCGATTGTTTGATAATGGCTTATTGTCATGTGGCTCACGATTGCCGGCTTTCAAATAAAATCGTGATGAGCAATCTTGTGCAACTTGCCGGTCACGTCCATATCGAAGAACAAGTTTGGTTAGGCGGAGCTGTGAAAATACACCAGTTTTGCAGAATCGGAGCACATTCTTACGTCGGAGCTGATTTGAAAGTCGTTAAAGATATTGCCCCCTATACCCTTGTTGCCCGAGACCCAGGAAAAGTCGAAGGTATCAATATTGTCGGACTTCGCCGACGTGGATTTAGCAACGAAAAAATAAAGGAAATAGGTGAATTCTACAAACATATATTACACTCTGGTATGAACATTAGCGATGGTATTAAGAGCTATAAAGCCCATTACGATATTAGCCCCGAGATAAAACACTGCATAGATTTCATTGAAAGCTCCAACAGAGGAATATATACATAGCTTTTATATCTGACTCTATTCAATTATGAACACTCAATTAAAGACTAAGGCAGTTGTTGGAATTTCTTGGAATCTTATTTCAAGTTTTGGCGTCTTAGCCCTTAATTTCGTTACAAGCACTATCTTAGCTCGGTTGCTCTCACCAGAAGATTTCGGAATAATTGGCATTTTACTAGTTATTTTTGCTCTTACTCAAGTTTTTATCGATAGTGGCTTGGGAACGGCTTACATCCAAAAAAAAGAAGTAAGCGATGTTGATGCTAATACTGTTTTTTTTACGAATCTTGCCATTTCTTGCATTTTCTATATAATTTTATACCTTTCTGCACCTTATATCGCTTCATTCTATCATAAACCTAATTTGGAACTATACGCCAGAGTAATGGGTTTGATACTCTTTATCAATGCCTTCGATATAATACAAACTGCCCAATTAACTCGCAATGTAGATTTCAAACGAAGGACAATTATTACACTTATTTCAGTTTTTACATCCTCTATCATTGCCATCTCGTTGGCTTTTTGCGGATTAGGCGTGTGGACCTTAATAATCCAACAAATATCATTTAGGCTTTTTATCACCACTGGACTGTGGATTACAAGCAAATGGTCGCCTACACTTAAGGTTTCTAAAGAAGCATTCAAGAATATGTTTTCTTTCGGCTCTTGGATTTTTCTATCTAGCTTCATTCAAACAATTTTTAATAATATCTATACATTGACTATTGGCAAAATCTTTTCAATTGTTCAGCTTGGTTATTACAACAAGGCAAACGAATATTCAGTTGCTGCATTTGTTCCTTTGGCTGGTTCTGTTTGGACAGTTGCTTTTCCGATTTTTGCTCAATTACAAGATGACAAGGAAAGATTGAAAGATGTAATGCGCAATTTTCTCCAGCATTTAATGATTGTAACTGTACCATTATCGGTTACAATAATTGTTGTTGCAAAACCATTTGTGCTATTGATAATAACTGAAAAATGGGCACCGATGATACCAATGTTGCAGTTATTGAGCCTAAGTGCAATTATGAGCCCTCTCCACATTATCAATCAACAAATATTGTTAGCAATAGGTAAAAGTAGATTATATATGAGATTGTCATTTATTCTTAACTTGATATCTATACTTAACTTAGTGGTAATGTATCGTTTTGGGATTATTTATCTGGTGGCAGGAATAGTATTATTTTCGCTTCCAGGTTTATACATTAATTCATATTATACACGTGTTTTCGTTGGCTACGGGCTTGCAAGGCAACTAAATGATTTAAAATTTATATTTATAGGTGGAGCTTTAGCAGGAGTTCTAGGGTATATCGTTAGTATTCAGTCTGCAAATTTGTTGCTAATGCTAATTCTTGGTAGCTTTACTACATTAATAATATATGTTGTTACACAATATTTGTTTAATAGGTCCTTATTTTTCGAGGTACTATCGTTGAAAAGCTTTGTTTTGAGCAAGTATAGGGTAACTTAAGGTTCCTCTTGATTATACAAATATTAGATAAAGTATTCTTTTAATTTGAGACAACAAATAATAGATTTAAAGATTTCTATAAAATAATTAAGTATTATTTATTATTTTTGTGAATAAAGTAAATTCTTAATTTTCAAAATAAGTAATTTGAATAGATTAGCATTCGGTACTCAGTCATTCTTGATATCACTTGAGGTATTTTGTTAAATAACAAGAGTTCATATAAATAGTTTGGTTTAGAAAAACGAAATTTATCAATATTTGGATTTAATTTATGAAAAATGAACTTAATTATACACCTTTAAAAGAAAAAATAGAAATTACTAAGCATAATTGGGAAGAGCCGATTATGCCTATGGTTAGTGTATTATGTTTTACCTATAATCATGTTACATTTATACGAAAGGCTTTAGATGGTTTTTTGATGCAGAAAACAGATTTTCCAGTTGAGATTATTGTTCATGAAGACTGCTCTACGGATGGTTACGGAGGACTTAAATTTGAAATTGTTTATGGTCCTTTAATTAAAATACTTATAGTTGCATTTAAAAAAATAATTAATTATCTTAAAGATTAATGAATAAACCAATATACGTTACTCAACCATTCCTTCCACCATTGGAAGAATTTATCCCTTATCTAAAAAAGATTTGGGATAGTAAACAGCTCACAAACAATGGTCCTTTGCATCAACAGTTAGAAAAGGAATTAGCAGAGTATTTAGGTGTAAAATACTTATCGCTATTTTCAAACGGCACCTTTGCTCTTATAACCGCATTGCAGGCTTTAAAAATAACCGGTGAAGTTATTACTACACCCTTTAGTTTTGTAGCTACTACACACGCATTGTGGTGGAATGGGATTAAACCCGTTTTTGTAGATATTGAACCTAACTATTTTAATCTTGATCCGGAAAAGATTGAAGCAGCCATTACTCCACATACAACAGCAATATTACCGGTTCACGTTTACGGCAATCCGTGTAATGTTAAAAGAATGCAGGAAATTGCTGATGCATACGGATTAAAAGTTATTTATGATGCTTGCCATGCATTTGGTGTAAAAATAAATAATGAATCTATCTTAAACTATGGAGATCTATCAATTCTTAGTTTTCACGCTACAAAAATCTACAATACTTTTGAAGGGGGTGCAATTGTTTGTCACGATGAAAAAACGAAAAAGAGAATTGATTATCTAAAGAACTTTGGTTTTGCTGATGAAACAACGGTTGTTGCCCCGGGCATCAACGCTAAAATGAATGAAGTGCAATCGGCAATGGGGCTTGTGCAATTAAAATACGCAAAAGAAGTTAGAGAGAAACGAAAAACAATTACTGAATATTATAGAGATAATTTACGAAATTTAGAAGGGATAAGTTTTCTTGAAGATATTGATAAAGTTGAGCATAGCTACACTTATTTTCCGATTTTAATAAATAAAGAAAAATACGGTATAACACGCGATGAACTTTATCAAAAATTAAAGGATAATAATATTTATGGCAGAAGATATTTTTACCCTTTGATAAGCCAGTTCTCCACTTATAGAGGATTGCCATCTGCACAATCTGAAAACTTACCAATTGCTGAAAAGATTGCTGAAAAAGTTTTATGTTTGCCAATTTATCCGAACCTTGAGCTAAGAGATGTAAAAAATATTATAGAGTTAATAAAGAATTTAAAAAGATGAAAATAGCAATAATGCAGCCGTATTTTATGCCTTATATCGGGTATTTTCAGTTGATTAATGCGGTGGATAAGTTTGTAGTGTATGATAATATAGAATATACTAAGAAGGGATGGATAAATAGAAATAGAATTTTAGTGAATGGAAAAGATGAATTTATTACTATTCCATTAAAGAAAGATTCTGATTTTCTTCCTGTAAATAAAAGATATTTAGCTGATTTTTTTCCAGATGAGAGAATAAAGTTGCTGAGAAAAATAAAAGAGATGTATAGAAAAGCTCCTTGCTTCACCGAAATATTTCCTTTGATGGAAGAAATACTGATTTTTGAAAACAAGAATCTCTTCGATTTTATATTACATTCGTTAAAAATTATTTGTAGATACTTACAAATAAAAACAGCATTTGTTACTTCTTCCACCATTCAGATTGACCATAATCTAAAATCGGAACAAAAAGTGATAGCGATTTGCAAATCGCTGAATGCAAATATTTACATCAACCCTATTGGAGGAATGGAATTGTATTCTAAAAGTAATTTTGAAGAAAATAAAATTCAGTTGCAGTTTTTAAAATCTAATCCCGTAACTTACCTGCAATATCAATATGATTTTGTACCTTGGCTGTCTATTATTGATGTCTTGATGTTTAATTCGATAGAGGAAATTAGTGTAATGTTGGATAAATATGAGTTGATTAGTGATTATAAAAATTAATTAAATAATATGCAATTTAAATGGAAAAAATTAGGATTACTTTTTAACCCTACTGAATATAAAAATATTTCTTGGTTAAAGGAGTTTGCACAAGCACCCTCTGTAATCATCTTTGAAGATTTTATAAGAGTATATTTTTCAGGAAGGCCTATGCCTGATAACAAAGGACAATATATTAGCAATACTGGATTTGTTGATTTAGATAGAAAAAATATCTTTAATGTTTTGAGGATTTCAGAAAAGCCTATTATGGAATTAGGGAAAAAAGGAACGTTTGATGAATTTGGAATTTACCCTACTTCTGTAATAAAAGAAAATAATGTATTTTATGCATATTATGCAGGATGGACGAGGTGCGAAAGCGTTCCATTTAACGTTGCAATAGGTTGTGCAGTGAGTAAGAACGGAGGAGAGACTTTTGCGAAGTTAGGAGAAGGGCCTATTTTGTCTTATTCTTTAAATGAACCTTTTATTTTAAGTGGCCCTAAGATTAGGAAATTTAATAATCGTTATTATTTATTTTATATTGCAGGTAAAAGATGGGTTATGGGTATAAATCGCCCTGAGCCTGTTTATCAAATTAGGATGGCAATATCAGATAATGGGTTAGATTGGGAAAAATTAGATAAAGATTTAATAGAAACGAAGCTGGAAGACAATGAATGTCAAGCTAGTCCGGATGTAATCTATTTAGATGGAATGTATCATATGTTTTTTTGCTATCGTAATAGTTTAAATTATAAAGGAAAAGAGGGAGGGTATAGAATTGGTTATGCTAGTTCTAATGATTTAATTAATTGGAAAAGAGAAGATGAGAAAGCAGGTATTGAAAGATCAGAAATAGGCTGGGATAATGAAATGGTAGCATACCCACACGTATTTGAATTAGATGGAAGAGTGTATATGTTTTATTTAGGTAATCATGTTGGTAAATTTGGCTTTGGTGCCGCCGAGCTAATATCATAAAATAAATTGAATTATGGTCTGGAGAAAAGTAGGTAAAATATTTAACCCGATAGAGTATAAATTATCTGATGGTTGTGTAGAATTTGCACAATCTCCGCAAACAATCGTATTTGATGATAGGATAAGAATTTACTTTTCAACTCGCAAAAAAGAAAGTAATGGTAAATTTTTAAGTTACATATCATTTGTGGATTTTGACAAGGAGTTAAATAGTGTAATTGATATATCAAAAAAAACAGTTATCCCGTTAGGTAATATAGGTTGTTTTGATGAACATGGAATATTTCCAATTAACCCTCTAAAACATAATAATCAAATTGTTGCTTATACTTGTGGGTGGAGTAGAAGAGTTTCTGTTTCAGTTGAAACTTCTATAGGTTATGCAATAAGTAAAGATAATGGATTAACATTTGAAAAAACAGGGGATGGCCCTATTTTAACATCTTCACTAAATGAGCCATTTTTAGTTGGAGATCCTTTTGTTTCTTTTTTTAATAACATATACTATATGTGGTATATTTATGGGAAAGGTTGGATACGGAACAATCTTAGTGAAGTTCTTGAAAGAGTGTATAAAATTGGTTATGCAACTTCGATTGATGGCATTAATTGGACGAAACAAAATATTGCTATTATTCCTGATAGGTTAAATGAAAATGAGTGTCAAGCTTTACCGAGCGTAATAAAAATTGGCAACTATTATCTTATGGCTTTTTGCTATAGACAAGCTATTGATTTTAGGAATAATAGAGATAATGCATATAGGTTAGGCTTTGCATATTCAAAGGATTTAATAAACTGGGTTCGAGATGATGAGAAATTTGAAATTCCTATGAAAGAAAATGATTGGGATACAGATATGATGTGTTATCCTCATCTTTTCCAAGTTAATGGAAGAAATTATTTATTATACAATGGGAATGAATTTGGTCGTTATGGTTTTGGTATGGCAGAGTTAATTTTTAATGATTTTGAGAGTTTATGATTGAATATACTATATCAAAATCAACAGATATTGAAATTCTAGATCATTTTAAGCAATGTAATCAAGAGTTTTTTCAGTCTTTGTGCAAAAGAGTTAATATTGAAAAATATATAAAAAAGCTAGTTGAGAACTCAATGAGATTTGAGGTATGGGATAAAAATAAACTTATTGGTTTAGTTGCTGTATATTTTAATGATACTATAAATTATTATGGATATGTCACAAATGTTAGTGTTGTTAAGCAATTTACAGGGAAAAGTATTGCAACAGAATTATTGAAATTCACATTTGAATATGCTAAAAAACATAATTTTAAGGAAATAATATTAGAAGTAGCAACGGATAATTATTCAGCTATCTGTTTATATGAAAAATTAAATTTTACTGTTTCAGAAAAGAAAGAAAAAACACTAATAATGAAATATATAGTATGAAAAAGAGAGATTATAATATTGAGTTAAAAGACACGAAAGATCACAAATATGTCTATAATTTTGACTTTGATGTGATGCATCCTTTTATGCTTAAATCTTTTCTGCCATTTTTTAAAGAGGGTAGTTTCTTAGAATTAGGAAGCTTTAAAGGAGATTTTACTAAAAGGATTATTCCTTATTTTGATGATATTACATGTGTAGAGGCTTCAGATGAGGCAATTGAAATTGCTAAATCAACTTTAAAAAAAGACATAGTTTTTTTCAATTCTTTGTTCGAAGAAGTTTCATTGCCAAAGAAATATGATAATATTGTTTTAACTCACGTATTGGAACATATTGACGACCCCGTTCAAGTATTAAGGCGTATAAATGATGAATGGTTGAACGATACAGGACGTTTATTTCTTGTTTGTCCAAATGCAAATGCTCCTTCACGACAGATTGCTGTCAAAATGGGATTAATAAGTCATAATTCTGCAGTTACTCCTGCCGAAAAAGAACATGGTCATAACATTACATATACATTGGATACTTTAGAAAGAGATGCAAAAGCAGCAGGCTTAAAAGTAGTATTCAGAACAGGTATATTTTTTAAGGCTCTCGCAAATTTTCAATGGGATAGATTATTGCAAACGGATATTATAAGTAATGAATATTTGGAAGGTTGTTATCAGTTAGGGCATCATTATCCTGACTTGTGTTCAAGTATATTTCTAATGTGTGAAAAAGGGAGATAATGGATAAAAGCACCTTAGATAAGCCAATTAAAATAACAGAACAATTTTGGCCAAAAAATATTTGCCCGTTGGTATCTGTATTTAGTTGGGTTTATAATCATAAGGAATTTATTGTTGAAAGTATTGAGTCTATTCTAATACAGGAAACCACTTTTCCCATAGAAATAATTATTCATGATGATGCTTCAACAGATGGCACTGCAGAAATAATAAGATCTTACGAAAAAAAGTATCCTAATATTTTATTTAAAAATATTCTACATCAAGAAAATCAATGGTCACAAGGGAAAAGTGTCATGAATCCTTTATTTGAAAAGCCACAAGGAAAATATATAGCGTTAACTCATGGTGACGATTACTGGACTGATCCGTTAAAGCTGCAAAAGCAAGTAGATTTTTTGGAGGCAAATGAAGAGTATTCTATGTCTTTTCACGATGCAATTTATTTAGATATGCAAACGGGTAAAAAGTCGGAGTTTGTATCAAAATTCAATTCAGAACGAGAATGTAAAACCAAAGATATAATTTTAGCTGATGGAGAAATATATCCGACAGCATCGCTTGTTTTTCGGACGGATATGCTTGACCTACCTAAATGGTCCAAGCACTCTTCCGGAGATTATACTTTATTCTTGCTTTTATCAGTAAAAGGGAAAATACATAATTTTAATGAATTTATGAGTACATACAGAACTAATGTACCCGGTTCTTTAACAAGTATTTGGAAGCAAGCAACTAATAAAAGAAAATTAAAAATTGCTTTTAAGACGATAAAGAGGAAAAGACAAAATCAAAAAATGTTACTATCATTCAATAAATATACTCATAATCGCTACCTTTTTTATGTTGCTATCAAGGTTCTCCATGAAGAATATTTAGTTTTACGGCATCTTGCAGTTACTTTTGTAATTGAAACATTAAGAAAATTAAGAATATTAACTTAACTAAGACAATATTCAATTACTAATACTATTAAAAAGAAATCGACACAGCATTAATAACTTAAATCTCATTGTAAGTCAAAATACTCAGTTAGGAAGATGATATGAATAAAATAGGCATAATTTTAAACGATAAATTTTTTGAGAATAACGACAATATGTCCATATCCGAAATGCAGTTGAGCAGTGCGTTCTACAACGAGATTTCAGACAACAATATTGAGCAAGTAATCATTTCTGTTTCAAAAAGTTTAGATAATGAGACAGGAATATGGTCGATCCCCAAGTCGAAAGCGATGATTCTCGACAGAATTCATAACACTACAATAGGCAAGATATTGTTTTATATAAAGATTTTTACTAAATCCTTCTTTTTAGATTTTCCTCCATTTGTCTTTGCCTTTCTGCCTGGTTATCTTACAAGCTCAATCCTTCCTGCATTAATATTGAGAAAAATACCTTATGCCATTTACTTGAGAGGCGATGCCAAACGGGATCATTTTATTTATAAAGTTTTGTTTAATGCAATAATTAGAAAATCTTTCCGTAAAGCCAAATTTATCATTGCATCTGGTCCAGTTACAGCACAAGCAGCTATTCCCCATAATGAAATAGTTGAAGAAGAAATTCCAATGATGAATGTTCAAAAGGAAGATTTGTTTAAACGCAATTCTTTCAGCTTGTCTTCGCCAATAAGAATTCTGTTTCTTTCTAGAATAGAACGAGATAAAGGATTGTATGAAACAATCGATGCACTAAAGCAATTAATTGACGAAGGCTTGGATATACAAATTGATTTTGCCGGCGGTGGTGAGAGAGTAGCATTTCAAGCATTTGATGAATTAGATGCAAAATACAAAGACAGAATTATTGTCCACGGCAAGATATTTGAAAAATCAAAGATAAATAATTTGTTTAGAAATGCAGATATATTCATTTTTCCAACTTATCACGAAGGGTTTCCACGAGTTCTGTTAGAAGCTATGACTTTTTCGACGCCAATAATTTGCTCTGATATCCCGGCTATGCGTTTATCAATGAAAGGCGGGGAAAACTGTATAAAAATTGAACCAAAGAGTTATTTAGATTTAAAAAATGCCATTATTCGTCTTATAAATGATGAAAAGCTACGCGTAAAAATTGGTAATGGCGGTTATGAATTTATGGTAGCATTTTTTGACAGGATAGCAGACAATACATTTGCGAAACAGTTCCTTTCTCTTTATCACAAAACAATGAAATTATAGCAGCTGAAAACCAGGCTTAATCTCCTCTTCCCTGTCTTTATTCCATACCAACAATATGAATACATTTATCTTTAATAATTTGTTAATAGATACTATTTCTTTTAATTTTTAAATTGTTTAAACGCAAATTATTCTCAATGTTAGTTTTTGCTTGCAAAAGCTACCGAATTGTAACAAATTATTTTATTCATAAACATATAACAATGGAATATGGAAGAACATCAAAACTACAAAACCGTTACGAGCGACCTCCTAGTGATTGGAGCCGGCATGGCGGGCATCTCTACTGCTCTCGAAGTTGCTGAAACGGGTTTTACTGCTTCTCTTATTGAAAAGCAAGCCCACATCGGAGGTCGTGTCGCTCGAATGAACAAATATTTTCCTAAACTTTGCCCTCCCCAATGCGGATTGGAAATTAATTACAAGCGACTGAAAAGCAATCCTAATATCAAGCTGTTTACAATGGCTGAAGTTGTCGATATCAAAGGAAGTAAAGGTGATTATAAAGTCAAAGTCCTTATAAAACCACGCTATATCAAAGATGAAGCCCTCGATTTAGATCTGGAAAACGCCGCAAATGAATGTGGTATTGATATTCCAAACGAATTTAATTTCGGTCTTGACAACACGACTGTCATTCATAAATCGTTCAACAACGCTTTTCCCGCTGAGTATTTACTTGAAAAAAATATGCTTAACGAGGAACAACTAAAGTTCTTAGCAGCTAATTTCCGGGAAACGCTCGATCTCGAGCAAAAAGAAGAATTGATTGAGTTCCATGTTAAGGCAATCGTTCTTGCAACTGGCTGGGATCCTTATCCCGCCGAAAAAATTGAGTATTACGGCTTTAAAAAGTATCCAGATGTGATTAGAAATGTCGAAATGGAGCGCCTCGCCTCACCTAACGGTCCTTATAAAGGTAAAATCCTGCGCCCATCTGATAAAAAGGAAATTGAAAGCGTTGTTTTCGTCCAATGTGCTGGCTCGAGAGATGAAAACTATCTCGAATATTGCTCTTCGATATGCTGCCTTGCCTCTTTGAAGCAAGCAAGATATGTGCGTGAGCAATACCCAAATGCAGAAGTTCATATATTTTACATAGATATGCGCACACACGGAATATTCGAAGAGTTCTATCAAGAAACGAAAAAAGACGATAAAATCTTTTTCCATCGCGGAAAGGTAGCAAAAGTTTTTCAAGAAAACGGCTCTACCCAATTAACCGTCGAAGCAGAAGATACAATCAATGGCGGACTGAAACAATTCAAAACCGATCTGGTTGTTCTCGCAACCGGGATGATGCCAACTAATGATAAAATAAAAGGATTAGACAGATCTATCCTCGACCGTAACGGTTTTGTAATGGAAAACAATTTGGGAATTATTGGAAGCGGTGTTAGTACGTATCCAAGCGATGTGGCAACCTCTGTTCAGGACGCCACAGCCGCCGCAATCAAAGCAATACAAATAATCAAAGGAGGCAAATAATATGGCACTTGAAGCAAAAAAAATTGGAGTATATATATTCTCTGGCGACGGCATCGGAGAGGCTATTGATTGCAAAAAACTCGCCGAAGACGCTAAAACACTCGACAAGGTTGCCCTTGTAAAAGTTAATAAAAAGCTCACAACAAAAGCTGGAGCAGACGAAATAAGAGCAGATATCAAGAATGAATGTCTAACAGGTGTGGTCATCGCCGCAAGTTCTTCCCGTTTTCATACAGACTTATTCACTTTCGAAAATATTGTTTACAACAGAGTAAACCTTCGCGAATTAGTAGCTTGGACTCACGAGCCAAAAGATAAAGGGACTTACGATCTTGCATTGGATTATATCCGTATGGGCGTAACAAATGTTAATTTGTGTGAAGTGCCTGTTGCAGAACCCTTGGACATCAACGAGACTGTATTGGTTGTTGGAGGTGGATACACAGGTATGAACGCCGCTCTTGCTGCCGCTTATGCCGGATATCCTGTTATACTTACAGAAAAATCTGATGAGCTCGGTGGTTACTTCAAAAAACTTTACAAGCTCTCCCCTACTAAAGCACCCTATTTCGAACCAGAAAAAAACAATGCAGATGCTCTCATTGCCGAAGTCGAACGACATCCTTTAATCAGCATTCTTCGCAACTGCCATATAGAAAGAACTTCTGGTCAGCCCGGTATGTTCAATGTTAGTGCTAATGTTGGCGGCGAAAATATGGAATTTCAAGCAGGGGCAATAGTGCAAGCCACCGGTTGGAAACCCAATAAATCAGAATTCTTAAAAGAGTTTCACTATGGTGAACTTCCTAATATTATTACAAATATCGAAATGGAAGAGCTTGCAAAAGCTAACAATATAAACAGACCCTCTGACGGCAAGCCCATAGATACTGTTGTTTTTGTGCAATGCGCAGGCAGAGATCACCAAAACGAGCTTTATTGTTCCTCAGTTTGTTGTATGACCTCTTTAAAACAAGCTATGTATGTCCGGGAAAAGTATCCTAATGCAAGTATTTATATTATTTACAAGGATATGCGAACCCCAGGACAATACGAAATGTTTTACAAACGTGTTCAAAACGAAGAAAACATCTTTTTAACAAAGGGAAGCATCGCTGAAATTAAATCTAATGGCAACGGGACACTTATTGTCGATGTCGATGGCACATTACTAGGTCAAAATATTGAAATAGAGGCAGATTTAGTTGTTTTGGCACAAGGAATGGTTTCTAATCAATTTGTCGAAGAAGCTGCTGAAGAAAAGCCCAAACCCGCTGCACCCGCTAGCAACCAGTTTTTCTCTATTATTTCCGATGGCGTTATGTATAAGTCAGATGTGCTTAACTTGACCTATCGACAGGGACCGGAGCTTCCAACTTTAAAATATGGTTTTCCAGATTCCCATTACGTCTGCTTCCCTTATGAAACAAGACGCACGGGGATTTACGCAGCTGGCACAGTTCGTTCGCCGATGGACTTGATTGGTTGCAAAAGAGACGCGGAAGGCGCTGCAATGAAGGCTATACAGGCAATAGAGAATACACGGCTTGGCACGGCTGTTCATCCCCGTTCCGGAGATAAAACCTTCCCAGACTTTTTCCTCCAAAGATGCACTCAATGCAAGCGTTGCACAGAAGAATGTCCTTTTGGCACGCTCGACGAAGATACAAAAGGCACTCCGAAGCCCAATTCCAACCGTTGCAGACGTTGTGGTATTTGTATGGGCGCATGTCCAGAAAGAATTATCAGCTTTAAAGATTATTCTGTACAGATAATTTCCGCTATGATAAAGTCGATTTACGTACCAAAAGAGGAAACTGATGGCGAGGCAACACCAAGAATCATTGCATTTATGTGCGAGAACGATGCCTTACCTTCTATGGACATTATGGCAAGCAAAAACATAAAGATTTCGCCTTTTATACGCGTTATACCCGTTCGCTGCCTTGGTTCAGTCTCAACGAGTTGGATTGCCGATGCCTTATCAGCCGGTTTTGATGGAGCGATTCTCATTGGTTGCAAATTTGGCGACGATTATCAATGCCATTTCATTCGCGGTAGCCAACTTGCTAATAGAAGAATGGAAAACGTCCAAGAAAAGTTAAAACAACTTGTTTTAGAGCCAGAGCGCGTCGAGATTCATACCCTTTCAATCGACGAATACGACAAAATTCCTGACATTCTCAACACATTTGCCAAAGTTGTAGAAGATTTAGGGCCTAATCCATACAAAGAAATGTAAGAAATCATAAATATTATTAAGATTACTCCCAAAGGGATTAATTATAAATGAGAAGGGCTGGCAAGTATGCTATTAGGACATCTTGCCAGCCCTTTCCTCATTCTTATAAAGCCTCAGATGACAACAAACTAAAGGATGTGTAAATTAGTATTTTCGATGGAATATTTTGTAGCAAATTGATTTTTATTTATTATTTTTATTAATTATTTTTACAAATATTTTTCATGCCTTTTGTAGCTTTTCTGATGAAAGGATACAAGGATAATATGATTTCAAGAAATAAATTCGTTATTATAAATTAATTCTCAAAAAAAATGAAAAAGATAATTGTCTTGGTTTTGATTTTATTTCCAAAATTAATATTGTCACAATGGGAGCCAACATCCTGGGATAGCGATATGGTATTACAAAATATTTATATCAATGAAAATATAATTATTTATGCTAAATCTTATGGAGGAATAGTAATTTCGATTGATAAGGGAAAGACTTGGAAAACGATAGATGAATCGAACATGGATATAGTACCTAATACTATTTTAGTAAAAGGTAATAATATTTTTATTGGCGGATTTGGATTCTTGTATGTTTCGACAGATCTCGGGGAAACATGGCAATCAAAAATCAATGGAATGCAATCATTCCCTATAGTAAATTCATTAGTCAATATAGGTAATAAGATTTTTGCGGGCTCTGCTGGCGGTGTTTTCATTTCCACAGACAATGGAGAAAATTGGACTGTAAAGAATAATGGATTTGGCAAATATTTAACTGTTTTTAAAATGATTAACTCTGGCGATAAGCTATTAGTCAGCAATCAGAGCGGTATTTTTTTATCTACAGACTTAGGAGAAAGTTGGATTCAAAAAAATAAAGGATTGCCAGAATATTATACATACGATAAATTATCATTGGTTGATAGTCTAATTCTAATTGGTTCAAATGTTGATATATACAATGGTGGTATTAACAAAATATTTATTACAACTGATTATTGCGAGTCCTGGATTGAAAAAAATAACCAGCCATTTTATAAATCATATACTTATTCATTTGCTTCAATTGATAATAGAATTTTTTTGAGTTCAAAGGATAGTTTGTTTGTATCACTTGATAGTGCCGAATCATGGTTTAATGTAACAAATAACCTTCCAATACAACTTCAGCAGGGAATAGATGAGTTTTTTGTTGATGGAGAAAATATATACGCTAGTTCCGGCAGCGAGCTATATCTTTCAAGTGATAAAGGCAACTCTTGGATAGCTATACGCAAAGTAAATAACTACGGTGTAGTAAATACTTTAGTAACTAAAAATAAAACTATTTTCGTTGGAACTAGTCCAACAAAGAAAATGACAACCTATCCTAATGGCATATTTTCATCGACAGATTATGGTAATACTTGGGAACCAAGAGGATTAATCCATAAAGATGTACTCGCTTTATATACTTATCATAGTAATATTTATGCTATAACAAATAGAGGGAATTTTCTGTCAACCAATATAGGTGATACTTGGCTTGAAAACGGAATAGGATTTCCTGATTCAAGTGAAATTTGGTCTATGGCTTTTAATTCAAAAGGAATCTTTGCTGCATGTGGAAGAGAAGGTATAAAATTATCTTCTGATGAAGGTAAATCATGGATTAATCAAAATAATGGTTTACCAATTCCAAGACAAAGTGTAATAAGTTTAAAAATTAAGGACAATACTATATTTGCTGGTTTGGATAGTTCATTTTATATATCAACAGATAATGGTGAGACCTGGCACGAAAAAAACAAAGGTTTACCTTCCTCGGATTTAATGATTTGGCAGATCGAAATTTATAATAATAATCTTTATATTGTTGCAAAATTAGGTATTTATAATTCTTCGAACTTTGGTGAAAACTGGAATCTTATAAGTAAAGGGCTTCCAAATTGGGATTATGGTAATTACAAGGATTATTATAATTGTAAGATTAAAATAATCAATGGAAATATTTTAGCAGCAATTAATTCTCTTGGTGGGGGAATCTACTTATCGACTAATAATGGTGAGAACTGGACTTCAAACAGCAATGGTATTACTAACATTGATTTAGCCATTAGTTCTTTAATAGAAGTTGGTAATTTTTGTTTTATTGGAACAAATAGCGGACGTTTTGGAGAAAAAGGTGATGGAATATTCAGATCGAGAATTGATGAATTAATTACGAATATTGTTGGATTTTATGAAGATAAAGGAAATTATTTTACAATATCACCAAATCCTTCAAATGAAAATGCTACATTACTTATAAATCTTGAAAAACAATCAAAAGTATCAATCTCAATTTATAATAATTTAGGTATAGAAATAATTAGGATTCTTGATAATCAAAATTACGAAAAAGGACTTAATAAATTTAATTTCTATTCCAAGGATTTGCCATCTGGCGTTTATTATTGTTTATTAAAAACCGATTATTATAAAACTACAATTAAATTTATCGTAATACACTAATTTTGTATATTCAGCACATTGCATGTAATCTGACATCTACGGCAGCTATATTTACATTTTTCAGGAATGCAGAGATTATGCCGTGGCAAAGAATTTTCAAATAGTGCAGGACTTCCGAAAGTTTAAAATCGGGCCAATCGCAAGTCGAAAAGCTTGCCAAATTTAGAGTTAGGAGTTGGGAGTTGAGAATAATGAGACTGGATACTGTTTATAAGATTTTTACTTCTATCTCAAAACTTCAAATTAAAAACTATTAACTCCTAACTCCAAACTACGCCCAATACTCCTTGTCCAGACCTCGATATTGCACCGCTTCGCTTATATGTTCAGGCTTGATTTCAGCGCTATCTGCCAGATCGGCAATCGTTCTGGAAACCTTTAAAATGCGGTCATAGCCCCTTGCAGAGAAACCCATTTTGTCCATTGCAATTTTTAAAAGTTGTTGTGATGGCTCGTCCAAATGACAAAACTCTCTTATCAATTTGCTATTCATATCAGCATTTTTAAAAACACCTTTAACACCTGAAAATCGCTTCTCCTGCACCATACGTGCAGCTACTACCCGCTGCCGGATTTGCTCCGAGCTTTCCCCTTTTCTTCTTGATGATAGCTCTTGATACTTCACTGCAGGCACTTCGACGTGCAGATCAATCCTATCGAGCAAAGGACCAGATATTTTAGAAAGATAGCGTTGAATATTAGCAGGTGTGCAAGTGCATTCCTTCAGCGGGTTGCCATAATTGCCACAAGGACAAGGGTTCATCGAGCAAATAAGCATAAAATTGGCGGGATAATCAATAGTCATCCGTGTCCTTGAAATCGTAATATGTCTTTCTTCTAATGGTTGCCTAAGCACTTCCAGCACATTGCGGGCAAATTCAGGTAATTCATCCAAAAAAAGCACTCCGTGATGTGCAAGCGAGATTTCTCCTGGTCGAATATTGCTCATACCACCGCCTACAAGTGCCGCATCGGAAATAGTATGGTGTGGCGAACGAAAAGGACGTATCGTTACAAGTGCTTCGTGGTTTGCCATAAGTCCTGAAACAGAATGAATCTTAGTCGTTTCCAGAGCTTCCTCAAGCGAAAGTGGTGGCAAAATAGAAGGAATTCTCTTTGCAAGCATAGTTTTGCCTGAACCAGGAGGTCCTAACATTAAAAGATTATGCCCGCCTGCTGCGGCGACCTCCAAAGCTCTTTTAACAATCTCCTGACCTTTAACATCGCAAAGATCCAAGTTATATTTATTCTGATTCTCTTCAAAAATCCTTTTTAAATCGACTATTCGAGGCTCTATTTCTTTTTCGCAGTTCAAATACTCGACTGTTTCTGCAAGCGAAACGACAGGAATAACTTTAATCCCTCCGACAAGAGCAGCTTCATCAGCATTTTGGCTTGGTAAAATGATTTCTTCGTAGCCCTCCTTGATTGCTTCAAGAGCAATAGGCAAAACTCCGCGAATTCCTCTTAAAACACCTTCAAGCGATAATTCGCCTAAAATAATCTTTCTATGAAATTTTTCCATCGGAATAATGTCCATAGCAGACAAAATGCCAAGAGCAATGGGCAAGTCAAAGGCACTCCCCTCTTTCTTAACGTCAGCAGGAGCTAGATTAATAGTAATTTTTTTGCTTGGGAAAATAATACTTGAATTTTTAATGGCAGCCGGGATTCTATCTCTCGATTCTTTTACTGCACTATCTGGCAATCCGACTATGGAAAAGCCGGGAACAGCGTTGTCAAGGTGTGTTTCAATTTCTACTATGAAAGCATTTATACCGAATACTGCGGCTGAGAAATTTCTTGAAAACATAAGATTTAAGGTTATTTATACATCTAAAATGCAAATATAAGCAATTCTAAAAACTTAAAAACACAATATTACGTCTAAGAAGTAAATTTAATTGACATTAGACAAATCTATCGGAGCAATTTTCAGATGAATGATAAAAAAAGTAACAAAAACGAGCAAAACAAATTTAATCCTTTTGGCGATTTTAACAAACCTGGCTTTGAAGATCCTAATCCACAAGCTAAGTTCGTAAGAATGATAATTATATGGATAGTATTGTTTGGCTCGGTTGCTATGATTTATATGTTTATGAATTCGGCACAAAAACAGGAAATAAACGTAACTTATTCAGAATATATGCTATTTTTGGAAGATGGTTTAATCAGCAATGCAACCATTACTAAAAAACAACTGAACGATTTCGAGTTTCATGGCACATTGAAACATACTGTAACAATGATGAAAGAAGACAAAGCATTATCATTAAAACATTTTGTAACAAAACTCGGCGTTGTGGATTCGCAAACCGAAGCGAAATGGGCATCATATAATGTTACTTGGACTTATGAAGATGGAGAAAGCCCCTTTTGGACACTTGTTCAGTTCCTATTACCTTGGTTATTGCTTATTGCCATATTTATTTTCTTTATAAGAAGAATGCAAATGGGAGGCGGACAGCGAGGAATATTTTCTTTTGGTAAATCGAGGCACAAATTACTAAATGAGAACGCTCCCAAAGTAACTTTTAAAGATGTTGCAGGCGCCGACGAAGCAAAATATGAGTTGGAAGAGATAATCGAGTTTTTAAAAGATCCAACCCGCTTTCAACGGCTAGGTGGTAAAATACCACGTGGAGTTTTGATGTTAGGACCACCAGGCACAGGGAAAACTTTACTTGCCCGGGCAGTTGCCGGCGAGGCAAAAGTGCCGTTTTTCTCAATATCTGGCGCAGATTTCGTGGAAATGTTTGTCGGAGTTGGTGCAAGCCGTGTACGCGATTTATTCGACCAGGCAAAACGAAATTCTCCCTGCCTTGTCTTCATCGACGAAATGGATGCTGTGGGAAGACATCGCGGCGCTGGTCTCGGAGGCGGACACGACGAACGTGAGCAAACACTTAACCAACTTCTTGTCGAAATGGACGGTTTCGAACAAAATAGCGGTGTTATTGTGATCGCCGCAACCAATAGACCTGATGTCCTCGACCCTGCCTTGTTAAGACCTGGCAGATTTGACAGACAGATTGTTGTTGATAGACCTGACGTTAAAGGTAGAGAAGGTATTTTTAAAGTACATACTCGAGATATTCCTCTTGGCGAGGATGTTGATATTCCAATTCTTGCAAGAGGAACTCCAGGGCTTTCTGGTGCCGATATTGCCAATATTGTAAACGAGGCAGCTTTGCTTGCTGCTCGCAGAAATAGCGATAGAGTTACAATGTTCGATTTCGAAAATGCTCGAGACAAAGTATTGATGGGTATCGAGCGAAAAAGTATGGTCATTTCAGATAAAGAAAAAGAGTTTACTGCCTATCACGAAATCGGTCATGCACTCGTTGGCAAAATGCTTCCTCAGAGCGACCCTGTTCATAAAGTATCAATTATTCCTCGCGGTAGAGCTCTCGGTTTGACTTCTTATCTACCTACAGAAGACACTCACTCTCATTCAAAAGATTACATTATTGCACAAGTTATAATGCTGCTTGCAGGCAGAGCTGCTGAAAAAATTGTTTTCGACCAATATACCACCGGCGCTGCAAACGATTTGGAAAGAGCTACGACTCTAACTCGTAAAATGGTCTGTGATTGGGGCATGAGCGATACTATCGGTCCCATTAAGTATTCAAATAAACAAGAAGAAGTTTTCTTGGGACGGGAAATTACTCAACAGCAAACTCATAGCGAAGAAACAGCAAGGGCTATCGATGCTGAAGTCCGGAAAATTATCATTGATGCTTCCAATAGCGCCGAAAAGATTCTTCGCGACAACATTAAACTTCTTCACAGACTTTCAAAAGTTCTCATCGAACGCGAAACAATCGATGGCGAAGAACTCGATATGCTAATCAAAGGAATTGAGTTGCCTCCAATTAATGAAAAAGTTATCAATGCACTAAGAACTATGAAAATTAATGGGGATTCAAAAAAGCTAGAACAGCAGAGTAATAATCAAATAGGCACTATAATTGACAGAACAGATGAAGAATAGATATTATAAGGACAAAATTATGAAAAAAATCATTTTCTTACTTTTTATTTCAGTATTTGCGCTTTCCAGTTGTATCCAATCAGAGCAGGAAGTGGTACTAAATCCAGATGGAAGCGGCAAATTAATGATGAAAAACTCCATTCCCATCAATATTATGGGTTCATCAGAAAAAGAGGACTTGCTCGAAAAGGCAAAACAAGAAACAGCAAATATGTTAGTCGAAGCAGAAGGAATTCGAGCTTGGAAAGATGTCCGCTACGAAATAAGTTCTGATAGCAGTTCGATGACAGTATGGGCAACCGGCTATTTCGATGATATTAATGCACTTGGCAACAAAGCTATTCTTTTCCCTATCAAAATGAGCAAATCTGGATCCGGATTGCAGATTAATATGCTAAACGAAAAATTTGATAATAATGAGGAAAAAAATGGTTCGGACAAGGTAGGCAATAGCACTGAAATAGCTATGACTGAAGAAGAAATTCAGCAAAAAATGCAGGAATACAAAGCTAGCTCCAAGCAATTAATGGGCTTTCTAATGATGATGTTTGCCGAATTTCGGATTACTGTTAAATACTTGCTCCCTGGCAAAGTTAAAAAATTTGAAACTTTCAAAAATCCGTCGCCAAATACTATCGCTTTTTCATTCGACGGCGAAACAATAATAAAACTTGCTAACGATGAACTTGATAACGAAAAATTCATTCGTGATGCAGTATTAAAAGGAAAAAGCGCGTTAGATTTTGCAAGTGCTCAGTCTGCTGGAGATTCGAAAGAATATATGAAAAAGATCTTTGGAGGTAACGAATTGCCTTCGGCTTTCATTTCAGCTCCCTTAAAAGACCAATTTGATTATAAAACGGAGCTTGCCCAAGCTGAAGTAGAATGGGAAAAAATTAAAAAACAATACGACGTTGATAAGGTTTTACAAGAAAAGAAATCAAAGCCAAATCCTGAAGAATAAACTGTAAGAGTCATCAATAGATTTTTTCATAGTATTGTATTATAGCTTATGGAAATACCGGTAATTTTACTTGAAAAACTTGCTGAGGCGCAACATGCCGCTGTTTTAACTGGCGCCGGTGTATCTGCAGAAAGTGGAATCAAGACTTTTCGTGACCCAGATGGATTATGGGCTCAATTCAATCCAATGGAACTGGCAAGTGTCAATGGATTTATGTCTAATCCTGATTTGGTGTGGTCTTGGTATCAACACAGAATCGAAATTGTCAATCAAGCAAATCCAAATCCCGGGCATTTTGCTATAGCAGAGATGGAAAAAAAATTTCCAAAATTCACTCTGATTACTCAAAATGTTGATAGATTGCACCATCGGGCCGGATCAAGCAATGTTCTTGAATTACATGGAAATATTGTTGAAAATCACTGTTTCGATTGCAAAAAACAATATAATGGAGAAACAGTTTTACCTGATAAACAACTTCCTAGATGTCCGCATTGTGGCGGAAAGATACGCCCTTCAGTTGTTTGGTTCGGTGAAATGTTGCCTCAAGAAGCACTCCAGGCGAGTGAAGAAGCTGCCTACAGTTGTGATGTTTTTTTTTCTGTCGGAACTTCAGCAGAAGTCTATCCTGCAGCTAATTTGCCCACACTAGCAAAGCGATCTGGTGCTTTTGTTGTTGAAGTCAATCAAAATGTAACTCAATTAAGTTCTTTTGTCGATGTTCGGCTTGCCGCACCCTCCGGGATTGCACTCCCTAAAATGCTCGAAGAATTCAAGAAATTTAAAAGCTTTAAATAATCACTTATTTTTGATAAAACGATGATAATAGGTATAGGAACAGACATTATTGAAGTTAAACGCATTAGCGATGCAATCGAAAAATATGGGGAGCGCTTTTTAAAACGAATTTATACACCCACGGAAATTAACTATTCCGAAGCATTCAAAGAAAAGAAGTTTTTGCACTATGCTGCCCGTTTTGCTGCAAAGGAATCTTTTAGCAAAGCAATAGGAACTGGTCTCACACAAGGTTTTGTCTTTACTGAAGTCGGTATAATCAATGAAAGCAGCGGCAAACCACAATTCGAACTTACTGGGAAAATGCTTGAAAAATGGGGTGAATGCAAAGCTTATGTGTCTTTGTCGCACACCGAAGAGAATGCTATTGCTTACGTATTTTTAGAACAATAGAACTCAAATATCTTAAAAACAAGAAAATGGGACAGATTCTTTGCTTTCTGCCCCATTTTTATTTATAAAACAAGTTTTAAATTGAGCAAGCTGGTTAATTCAATTCCCAGCTATCTTCGCCGTACATTAAACTTTGAGTATTTGCATCAGGATATTTTTCTTGATAATATCCAATTTGTTCTTTTACTTTTTGCTCATACGTAGGTCTTTCGATTGCCTGAAAGACGCCCATAGGACGAGGAAGATCTTCGCTATAAGTCATATTAGCTAGAATAAAAGCAAGAGTAGCGTCTTTTTCGTTGTGAACGAGCAAATCGTTAACAGAATGCTGTCCATCTTCGAGAGAAACAATAACAGGGGTAAATCCGTCGAGTTTAATACCTTTGTCGCTATTATTACCAAAAATTAATGGCTTCCCATGCTCAAGATAAACGGAGTGTTCGTTGCGGGTTTCCTTCTTTGTATATAAATCGAAAGCACCGTCATTGAAAATGACGCAGTTTGCGTAAGATTCGACGAATGCGAATCCATTATGCCTGCCGGCTCTATCGTAAATATGACGCATCATCTGAACATCACGGTCATAGCAACGAGCAACAAAACTTGCTCCAGCACCTAAAGCTAACGCTGCCGGATTAAACGGGTCATCTAAAACGCCAAGAGGTGATGATTTGGTAACTTGCCCTGGTAATGATGTTGGTGAATACTGCCCTTTAGTTAAACTATAAACTGCATTATTGAACATTAGTATCTTTAAATTGACATTCCGACGCGCGGCGTGTATCAAATGATTACCCCCTATGCTCATACAATCCCCATCACCAGTGGCTATCCACACAGCAAGATCAGGTCGAGCAGTAGAAAGCCCTGAGGCAATGGCTAAAGCCCTGCCATGCATTGTATGCATCCCGTAAATGTCCATATAATAAGGAAAACGGCTCGAACAACCAATACCGGAAATGAAAACAAGTTTTTCTTTTGCGTATCCGAGGTCAGCCATAATCTTTTGTGTTTGATTGAGAATAGCATATCCACCGCAGCCAGAACACCAACGAACATCTATGTTAGCTTTGAGATCTTTGGCAGTTAATTTTTCAATTCCTTGATGTGGAATCTGTACTACTTTATCTAAATATGTTGTCATATCGCAACAATCTCCTTATCGTTTAACAATTCGATTACTTTTAAGTAAACTTCAACTGCTTTCAATGGCTTACCTTGTATTTTGTTTAGACCAATTGATGGTTTCATATATGTTGAACGGAATAAAGTGCCAAGCGAGCCACTGTTTAATTCAGGAATAAGAATTCTTTTAAATCTGTTTAAGATTTCGCCTAAATTCTTAGGGAAAGGATTAAGATAATCGAGGTGACAGAAGGAAATTTTTTTACCTTCAGAGCGAAGTTGATTGAAGGCATCAAGGATTGCTCCGTGAGTTCCACCCCAACCGACGATTAAAAGGTCGCCTTCTTGCGGACCATCGACAACTGCGTCGGGAATATCATTAGCAATACCTGCGACTTTCTTTGCACGCAAATTAACCATTAATTCATGGTTCTCTGGATCTTGGCTGACAAGTCCAGTTAGATTCTCTTTTTCCAAGCCACCGATTCTATGCTCAAGTCCCTGTGTACCCGGTATAGCCCAAGGACGAGCAAGAGTTTCAGGATTACGTGAATAAGGTTGAAAGTTTTCAGGATTTGTTTCAAATTTAACGCTAATATCTGGCAAATCATTGATGTCAGGAATATGCCAGGGATTTGTACCTTGTGCAAGATAGCCGTCTGTCAACAAAATAACAGGAGTCATGTATTTCAAAGCAATTCGAGCGGCTTCTATTGTCATATCAAAGCAATGAGAAGCTGAACGTGCTGCAACGATAGGTACAGGTGCCTCTCCATGCCTTCCATACATAGCCATAAGAAGATCGGCTTGCTCGGGTTTTGTTGGCAATCCAGTGCTTGGACCTCCTCTTTGCACATCGACAATCACCAATGGAAGCTCAAGAATAAGTGCTAATCCGATTGCCTCTACTTTCAAAGACAACCCGGGGCCGCTTGTCGTTGTGGCAGCCAAATAACCTCCGAAAGAAGCACCAATAGCACTGGAAATCCCGGCAATTTCGTCCTCTGCTTGCAAGTGCTTAACGCCATATTTTTTATAACCTGAAATAAAATGAAGTATTTCTGTAGCAGGAGTGATTGGATAAGAGCCAAGAAACAAGGGAAGACTGGCCTTATTAGCGGCTGCAACGAGTCCAATTGCCACTGCTTCGTTTCCTGTGATATTTCTATATTTTCCTTTTGGTAGATCAGCTTTTTCTACAATAAACTGTTCATCAAATTCATCAGAGTTCTTGGCATATTCATATCCAGCTTTCATTGCAAGAAGATTAGCATTGAGATATTTCTGCTTTTTGGCGAACTTTTGGTTAAGCCATTTCTCTGTATATTGCATATCTCTGTCTAAAAGCCAATAGACGACCCCAAGGGCAAAAAAGTTCTTGCAACGTGCCATATCTTTTATTGAAAGATCTGTGCCTTGAAGCACTTTCTTTGATTCTTCGACCATATCAATTTTCATCAAACGGTATTTCTTCAGGCTGTCGTTTTCAAGTGGATTTTCAGCATATTTTGCAAGCTGGAGATTCTTTGCACCAAAACCCTCAGTGTTTGCTATTACTATTGCATTCTCAGCAAGTTGCCCAAGATTAACCTTAAGCGATGAAGCATTCATAGCCACCAATACGTCGATGAAATTGCCCGGGGTGTTGACCGGAATAGAACCAATTTGAAGTTGATAGGCACTTACGCCATACAAAGTTCCTTCTGGAGCTCTGATTTCTGATGGGTAGTCGGGAAAAGAGTTTACCGAATTGCCCATGGAGCCGGAAGTATTTGCGAACTGCCCGCCCGTTAACTGCATACCGTCGCCTGAATCGCCTGCAAAGCGGATAGTTGCCACGGTCCTGACTGTTTTTTTCATGATGTCTCGATTCGTTGTTAAAAAAAAGATTTAGAAAGAACTATTTACGATTTTTAATTTATTTTTATTAATTAAACACTATAATATAAAATTAAGGATAAAAGAGTAAATTTTATGAAATATCGATAAGAAGTTAAACTTTTGTAATTAAAAAATGTTGTTATTCACCTTTCAAAAGATTCTGTACATAAAGTTCTTCAATACCAATCTCATTTTCTAAAAAAGTAAGTATCTCTTTTTGGAGACTTGGCTTGGCGATAGTGGAAAAACCATCCTTATCTCTTGAAATTAATATTATTGAGTTTGGGTTGGCATTTTTAACAATTTCCGGATTGTGCGTTGAGAGAATAATTTGTTTGTTTAAAGAAGCATCGTGCATCATATCAATTATTATTGACAGCAGATACGGGTGAATGCGTCTTTCTGGTTCCTCGAAAATAACAATGCTTTTACGCTCGAAATACAAGGCAACAATGATGTTAATAATAAAAATTGTCCCTTCAGACATCATAAAAGGAGGCATAAACTTATCGCCCGACCAGCTTTCTCGAAAAGTAATTAAAAGATATTTATCAATATATTGCTTTACATCAATATCTTCGATGAATGGTAATGCCTCAGCTATTAAATTGAAAAACATACGCTTTTTTTCCTTGTCGGCTAGTATGTTCCTTAAAACCACAGCAAGATTCTCGCCATTCTCTTCGAGTTCAGCTTTAGCGGCGAGAGAGGCAGCTTTTTTGGGTAAAGATGGCTCGAAGTCGTAGATTATTATGTCTGAAAAGTCTTTTTTTATATTTTCAACGTGTGGCAAGAAATAAAGTTGTGTTTCCAGCATAAGCGATTTTCTCAACTTCGACTCGCTTAATAACTTTTTTTCCTTAAATAAAGTATCATAACCGATAATGAATATTTCAAAAAGCTCTTCTTCATCAAAGAGCGAAAGAACTTGTTCGCCGAAACTTACGTCAAAGTCAATACCCTTTTTTTCAATTTTAAAAGATGATTCAAACAATGGTTTTTTAGATTTTTTCCCATCTTTTTTTGTCGAAAAGACCTTAAAATACTGAACCAAGCTATCGCTGATGATACTAGGATAGGGAAAGTTGTCGTCGAGTTGCAAGGAAAAAGAAAATGCAAGCCTATAAATCTCAATAAAATAGAGTTTTCCTGCTTTTGTGGCTTCACAGAGAAATTGTTTATCTGGTTCGACAACTATTTCAAAGTTCATTGTGTTATCTTCTGCAGGAAGATTCATATTTTTCAAGAAGTCTATGCCGCCTTGGAGCGATATCGCGTTTTCAAGACCGAGCGAAGCAATATCACGAAGGAAAGTCAGTGATTGCAATAAATTTGATTTTCCTGCCGAGTTTGCTCCGATAAGAACATTGAAATCTCCGAACTCAAGCTTAAGTTTTTTAAAACTTTTGAAGTTATCGAAATTGATACTGACTATTTTCACAGAATTAACAAATTATTATGCACACAAAAAAACGCAACTTCAAATCGATGAAGCCGCGCTTGAAATTTTTGTTGTATTAATTATTTTATTTCTTTGTGGATTGTATGCCGTCTTAAAAATGGATTATATTTTTTCAACTCGATGCGCTCTGGCGTATTGTGTTTGTTTTTCATCGATGTATATCTCGACGCTGGTTTACCTTCTTTTTTGGCTTCTGTGCATTCTAAGGTAATTTTTATCCTAACATCTTTCTTTGCCATTTTTTTTACTCCGATTTCAAATTATCTACTTAATAAGGAGTACAAATATAATGATTTTTGAAGTAATTACAAAACAGAAAAACACAAATATTTAAAAATTTAGAAAAAAAAAGCAGAGACGAATTAAAAACGTCTCTACTTGCTTAGTTGAGGACCTATATGATCGCCCGAAGCAGAGCGGACAAAAAATTATACTTTAAATAGCAAATATATTTTGGGGGTTTGGCATCTTTTTTTTCTGTAAATTATGAATTATTCTACATTATTCAAAAAAATTTTCAAAAAAATTTCTTTCTTTATAAAACGACTCAATCGCTTTTATTTGTATTTCTTCATACTAAAAAGCAGATTGAGAAATTGAGAAGTTTTGGATATTTGAAAATTTTTTTTTAATTTTTATAGTTAAATTTTTTCCATAATTAAATTCAAAAAACATGAAAAAAACACTCATTTTTCTGACTTTTACGTTAAGCTCCTTTATTTTTCTGTTTGGGCAGGAAAATACAAATAGTTCTTTTAACATAGTGGCTCAAGAAAAATCTTTGGAGCCCTTGGTTATGAAAGCTGACACTGATATCGAATCAAGCATTATGGGCTTGATTTCTGTTGAAGCAACCCCAAACGAAATCAAAGCAATTGTGCCTTTCCCATCAGAAAGCACTAAGCCGGCTATCAAGCAAACATCCTTTAAACAGAAGAAATCTAAAAAAGTTTCATCTCAAATTCTAGACAAAGCTGAGGAGAACGTCGAAACACTTCTGGCTGGAGAATATGCAGCTTATGCCGTTGATACACGCACAAAAACTGTAACCTACATCCCCCCTGCTTTTAAGATTGCTGATGAGTGTTACGCAGCCCTTGCCATTGCTCCGAAATGGCTTAGGAGCGATTTGGAGTTAAAATTTCGTGAATTGCATTCGTCAGGATTAGATAAAACTTATGCCGATTTGATTCTTAAGTCAGCCAGAGCGAATACCAAATATGTCGATGAAACATGCTTTCTTGTGGCACATATTGCTAAAGAAAGCTTACAAAACAGCAGATTCTTGAAAAATATAGATTGGTTGATAGAGATTCCTGAATTTATCTATCGAGTTAAAGATTCTTTGAAATATGTTCAAATTGTCGAGCATGGCGATTACAATACTGGAGATTATTATACCACAACAAAATACAGAATAAAAAATGGAGCAAATGGCGCAACTATTTGGAATGAAATTCCCAAAGAGATTTATTATTGGTATATTGTCCACCCAAAAATTCACGAAGAGGGATTGTGGACTGAAGACAATATAGGCGATTCGCAGCAAAGAACTTATGGCTTGTCTTGGCATAATTATTATTGGAATAATTCCAAGCTTTACGATTATACTCAAGTCAACCTGACTAGCTCTTATGGCACTGTTTCGACCATACCAAGATTTGGCGAATTAATGCAAAAGCCAGAAATCCTTTGGGATCGCGAACAAAAGTATTATCTCTTTGGACGAGATTTTCAAAATGGAGACGATGCTCTTAATTCTATTGGAAATTGGGGGTCGAAGGCAGTACCAGCCGATCCGATTGTTGGCGAACCGCGTGCTATCCACCCCAATCAAATATTAATGCAACACCGTGGACGTTGCGGTGAAGATGCTTATCTAATAGCAGCAGCCTGCCGAACGGCTCTTATTCCATATATCCATCTTGGAACAATAAGAGAAGATCACGTCTGGGGAGCAGTTTGGGATCAAGGCTGGAATCATTTCGAGTTTTTCAGAGGTGGCCTGGCATATAGCGGCTGGGGATGGACTAATTTGATGGAAAGAGGTGGTTACGAAGCTCTAAGTCCTGATTATTGGGTCTTATCGTTTATCGAAGGGCATCGTCCAGATGGATACATTGATAACCATACGGCAGACTATACGGAAACTTGCGAATTGCGCCTCGGCGTGATGGATAATAATAATGTGCCTGCCGATGGTGTCAATATCCGCTTGTATTCTTCTCCCGGTCATAATAGCGAACCAAGCGACCAAGGAATTGGTATGGCTGGAAATTTATATACTGATTACACTGGCTTTCAATCTTTTAAAGCTGGGGACAAGAAAAAATTATATTTTCAGCTTTACCATAAGAAATTTGGTGTTTTGCCTGCTGAAGACAGGGTTTACGTTTTAATGGCTGCCTTTTCTCAACCGAATAATATCTATGATATTGGATATATGAAGGTACAATCGCTGAATATGCCTGCTTTCAGTTTATTGTCAAACAAAAATGCACCCGATACAGCCGACTTTGGAGTTAATCTCTCCTGGAAATCGAATGAAATAATTAGCACTCAAAACATTTCGGACAGCCAAAAGAGCACTTTTCATTACTTAAAAGAAGATATTGGAAATCTCTCATTTTTCATTTTGGATAGTGCCAACTATTCAAACTTTACTAAAGGACTTTCTTTCGATGCTTATGAGGGCGCTTTTTATAGCAACAACACTCAGTCCCGTTTTGGACTGCCCGGCAAGGGTTTGTGGTATGTAGTTTTTTCAAATAAACTATTGCAAACCAATAGTCAACGAATTAACACATCTTGTGAGCTTTTTGAAAACCACTCGGAAATTGCTCTTGTTGATATTGCTATTAAAGGAAAAGATGAAGTTCAAAAAGAAAGCTTCGAGGCGTTTGAATGTGAGATCGAACTCAGCGATGGCAGCAAACAAAATGTTACAAACAAGACAGAATGGGATTTTGTCGAGTCACAATATGCTCCTTCTGGCAGCTATTTCAAAGATAATGTTCTTTATACAGGACTTGTTAATATTGATACAAAAGTTGAAATTATGGCAAGTTACAATTATAATCATCTCAAACCATTCATTGCCAAAAAGACAATAACCATCAAGAATCAAGCTAACTCTGTTTTAGAAAAAAAGAATGAAGAAAATATAGCACAATTAAATGTCGGACCAAATCCATTTAATGGAAAAATATTAATTTCTGTCTACTTACCATCAGCCCAACCAACTTCGATAAAAATAATTAACATTTATGGAGAAACAGTATCAGAAATAGCTGTTAACGAACAAATGTCTGCTGGCGAGCATCAGTTTGTAGTTGATTGCGACAATTTCTCATCGGGATTATATTTTTGTATTCTGGAAAGTGGCAATACTGTAAGAGCATCAAAACTTATAAAACTTAGATAATAACAGATTAATAAAATCAAAATTTAAAGTATAGCCATACGTTTATATAATATTAATATAAAACGCATTCGCGATTATTTAAATTTATTACCTCATTTTCGTGCTCAAATGGAAAAAAATGAGTTATTGAGTGCAATTCTAGCAAACAAGAGATTATCAAAGCAGATTATTGAAAGTATTGTGGGCTTGGACAAAGTAATCGAACAGCTTGAATTGTACCACAAAGGTCTTCCTTTCGTAAAACTTGTTAAGCCAGCAACAATCAATGATGGCATTATAAGCGTTCCTGAAACTGATTTTCTAAAGTACATTTTTCAACACAATAAGCATGTTAAGGATGGAAGATATATGAAATTCATTCCAGCTTCAGGTGCAGCCTCAAGAATGTTCAAAGCATTAAATTCATTTATCACCGAACATCCTGCCAGCGATTATTGGTTTCTAAAAGAAAAATCGAAAAGTTGTAAAAACGCCAAAGATACGCTCGATTTTATTGATAATATTGAAAAATTTGCTTTTTTCGATGAACTGTCGGAAATAATGAAAAAAAATGGATTCGATCTAGCCAAAGAAAGAAAAAATGGGAACATTTCTTCTATAATTAGACATACTATCGGTAAAACTGGACTGGAACTATCAAATCTGCCAAAGGGGTTGATACCGTTTCATAAGTTTCAAAAAAGTCCGAGAACGCCATTTTATGAGCATTTAATTGAAGCGGCTTGTTATACCAAGGCTAGTAATGACAAAACTAAATTGCATTTTACCTTGACGGACAGGCATATCGATAATGTTAACAATTACTTGAAAAGCATTATTGAAACCGATGAGCTACTATCGAGCATCAACATAGAATTAAGTTTTTCAACTCAGAACCCTGCTACTGACATAATTGCCGCTAATCCTGATAATAGTCCTTTTCAAGATAATGATGGCAATGTCGTATTTCGCCCCGGTGGACATGGAGCATTACTCGAAAACATCAACAAACTCGATGCAGATGTAATATTTATTAAAAATATTGATAATGTGGCTCCAGATAGCTTAAAAGATGTAACTTATCTTTATAAAAGGATATTAGGTGGATTCTTTGCAGAAACAGAAGAAAAGATTCATACCTTTTTAAGAAAAGCTGTTAATGGAAGTACAGAAAAAGAAGATTTAGACCAAATTTCTGAGTTTACAAAAACAGTTTTGTTTAAACAGTTACCCACCGATTTTCAAGTATTCAGTATTGAAAACCAGATAGATTATTTTTTCGATTTGCTTAACCGGCCTTTAAGAGTGTGCGGCATGGTAAAAAATCAAGGTGAACCCGGCGGTGGTCCTTTTTTTGTGGAAGAAAGAGACGGAAGCGTAACCCTTCAAATAGTAGAATCAGCCCAAATTGACCCTAACGACCCTTCGCAATTGGAAATACTATCGAAAAGCACTCATTTCAACCCAGTTGATTTGGTTTGTGGGATTAGAGATTACAAAGGGGATAAATTTAACCTTTTTGATTATTCCGATCCTGAGACTGCATTCATTGTCAGAAAAACTCGCTTTGGTCGTGATTACAAAGCAATCGAACTACCCGGACTATGGAATGGCTCCATGGCAAAATGGAACACTATTTTTATTGAAACTCCCATTACCACTTTCAGCCCGGTAAAGACTGTTAACGATTTGCTAAGAGAAGAACATTTGTTTTAGACAAATATCGCTTTTTGTATCTTTATTTTCAAAAGACTTAAAAATTCTTGACAACAATATAAGTAGTGCCAATATATCTCTTTCCCTTAGCCCTTTTTTCGACTGGAGGCGGATTTTGTGGGTCAACAGTTGCCGAACCACTTATTGTAATTCTGCTCTTGTCTATACCTTTTTCTACAAAATACTCCATTAAAGATTCCGCTCTTTCCTTTGTTAGCTCTTGGTTTGTAGCTTTATCAACAGCATTATCTGGAAATGATTTAATTTCGAAATAGACTTCAGGATTGTTTTTCAATGCAGAAGCCATACCATCAAGAGTGTGTTCAATACCGAAGCGAAGCTTTGATTTATTCAATTCGTAAGGCGACACCTGAAAAGGAATTTTTACATCTTTTTCGAGTGGTTTTATTAGAAAGTCCTTAGAAATTTCTTCGTATCTGTCAGAGTTTGGTATATCTAGTTCAAATTGTTCTTTGAAATAGCCCTTTTGTCCGATATTGATAGTGTATTTGTTACCTGGTTTTAAACTTGTAATAAAATAATAACCATCTTCTGCAGCATTACTGCGTGCGGCAGTAACTCGCCTGCCATTTTGGTCCATTACAATTAAAAATATTGATACAGGCTCGTGAGTTACAGCATTATAAACACTACCTGTAACAGATACAACTGTTGACTGTGCCGATACGTTTTGCAAGCTAATGCATACAAACACCAGCAGAATGGCGAAAAAAATCCTTTTTAATGTCATTTCCAACCTAACTCCTTAATTTATTATTTTCAATTATTATCAAATTATTTCTGTTTTCTTAAATATCTTACAGTGCCATCAGCGCAACCAATAATTATTATACTTGTATCGCTAACAAGGTCGACCGACCAAATCTCGACCCCAGCATCAAATGTCATCAAGTTTTCACCTGTAGTTATATCCCAAAGCTTTACTTTTCCGTCCAAACTGGCTGAAACAATAGTATTGTTGTCGCCTGCGATTGAAACATCTTGAATGAGTTCGTCATGGGCTTTATATGATCTTAAGAGTTTGCCTTCGGGCATACTCCAGATTTTAATAACACCTGATTGGTCTGCAGAAATCAGCACCTTGCTATCGAAACTGTAAAGGCAAGTAAGCACAGGAGCTTCATGCCCTAACAAGGTCATCAGAGATTCTTTTGTTGTCAAATCCGTTGACCAAATTTTTATTGTCTGGTCGTCGCTGCAAGAAGCCATATACTTGCCATCATAGCTATATGCAACGTTATTTGTCGGTTTTGTGTGTTCACGTAGAGTTTTAATCTCCGTTCCAAGGCGAACATCCCATAGTTTTACCGTTTTGTCGAAACTTGTACTTGCAATATATGTACAGCTATCGTCTGGACTAAAGTAAACACCAATAACTTGATCAGTATGTCCTGTAAGAACTTTCAGTTGCTTACCTGTGGCGACATCCCAAACTCTTATGGTCATGTCGCTCGAGCCGCTGGCAAGCCATTGGTCGTTGCCAGAAAAAGAAATATTATTAACTTGCCCAAGATGGCCCGTTAAAGTAATCAATTTCTTACCTTGAGGCAAACTCCAGATACTAATTGTTTCATCGAGACTGCAAGTAGCTACCTTCGAGTCGTCTTCGTTTACGAATACACCGAGCACTTCGTCATTGTGTTTGCCTACTGTTTCCATCTTGTATTGCACTTTTTTTGCAACAGAAAACTGAGTAGCTATGAGCAATACTGAAATTGCCATTAAAATTATTCTTAGTTTTCCAGACATAATTTTTTTAACCCTGTATTTTTGTTTAAGATATAATTACTTCCCATAAAGAGTATAATTGAAAATGCAAATTTATAGAATTTTTTTTTTAAAAAAAAGTTTCTATTATAACCATAACGTTAAATGCCCAAAAATAATATTTTTCAATAAGGAATAATTTTATTAATATTATAATTCAAAGACTATTCCTTTTAGTTTGATTAAGTCTTCTTTTATCTCAGCGAGGATTTTTTTGTCAATTGAATTGTTTGTTAAATCTATTTGATTTTTTGGCTGCTCTTGAATTTGCTTATCTTGGTTTGCTGAGTCAACTCTTTTCGTAGAAAGAATTTCTGAAAGTTTCTCTTTAGCTCCCTGAATAGAAAGTTTATCGTTGCGAAGCAAAGATTTAATAGTATTTATAATGAAAATATCTTTTTCAGAATATATCCTATTACCGCCACGATTTTTTCTTGGGGACAATTCATCAAATTCTTTCTCCCAATATCGCAAGATGTGTTGCTCTTCATCAACCATCTCAGCCGCTTCCCTTATGGAATAATACAATTTTTGCATGACTATTTCGATATTAATTATATTTGTATTTTCAATTTTGCAATTAATATAATTTTACTTATATTTGCAAGTTATATTTTTCCAAGAGTAATAAAAGTAAGGTAAAAATGCCATACCATTTAGTAAATCCGGTAAAAGTAAGAATGAAAGAGAGCGATAAGGGCTCAATTTATCAATCTATTGTTGCCCTCGGCTTCCGCTCCCGTCAGATTAATGACGATATTAAAGCGCAAATCGAGGAGGAGCTTCATGATGTGATTGACACCAGCGACACCGAAGGTGTCAACTTCGATCAGATAGCAATTAGCCGGAAATATGACACCCTGCCAAAGCCCACTTTCATTGCTATGAAAGAAATTTTCGAAGAACGACTGAAATACGAACTTCCTGTAAAAGAAGAAATTGAAGAGGAGTAATCAATTATCTTCCTTGCTGGGATGGATGCTCGCGGTTTAAAAACAACATCAACTCTTCAACATTACCTCTGCTTCCTGCTATAAAAGGTACTGTTTGGTGTATTTCTGTTGGTTGTATGTCGAGAATACGTTGCTTGCCAGTGGTGGCAATACCACCAGCTTGCTCGATAATCATTGACATTGGATTAGCTTCGTAGCCAAGACGAAGCTTACCATTTGGTTTTTTCAACGAACCTGGATATAAATATATCCCTCCATAATGCAAAATCCTGTGAACATCTGCTACCACAGCAGCAACATATCTTTGTGTAAAAGGTCGCTTCCTATCTTCTGAAGGAGTTTTTATGTAATCAAGATACTCCATAAGCTCTTTACCCCAAGATTTGTTGTTACCTTCGTTGCAGCTGTAATGACTTCCATATTCAGGGATACTTATATTCTCATAAATTAATAGAAATTTTCCAATTATCGGGTCAAAAGTAAAGGCATTAACACCATTGCCAGTTGTATAAACAAGCATGGTAGAACTGCCATAAAGAGCGTATCCGGCAGCTGCTTGTTTCCAACCAGGTTGCAATAAATCCTTGACAGCAGACGAAGGAGAGAACTCGGTATTTAATCGGCGATAAAGTGAAAAAATTGTTCCCGTTGTAATATTAACATCTACATTGGAAGAACCATCGATTGGGTCATAAAGCAATACATAGTTCCCCTTGCCTCTTTTGTTAGAGATTTCAACTATATCAGTGTATTCTTCTGATGCCATAGCGCAGACCTTCCCACTAATCTCCATTGATTCTCGAATAGTATCGTTGGCAAATTCATCGATTTTCCTTACCTTTTCTCCGTGAACGTTTTGGTTGGATGTCCAGCCAAGAATATCGTTCAAGCCAGCATTACGTGCCTGATGAGCTATCTTTTCTATTGCAAACGCCAAATCGTGTAGGATAACTGTTAATTCGCCGGTTGCTTCTAGGTGATTGTGTTCTCCCTCAAAAATATGTTGCTCAATAGTTATAAATCTTGTCGTTTTTACTAATGGCATTTCGATGTTCTGAATATTATGATTCTTCAATATTAAGGAAAACTATCAATAATTCCAAGAAAAACACAGAGTTTTTTTATTTTATTATCTTATAGATAGTTGTAATTAATTTATTGTGGAGAGAGTGCAATCCAATTATCAATTTGTTTTTATTATATTTTCCCGCTATTTCTAACTCCTCTTCGAATTGCTTTTCAAACTGATGCCCTCCTTTTGAAAGTGAATGAATCCGAAAAACTGAAAGAGTATCGGGCAAGACATGCAAATCGTATTTTTGCAGAACACGCATCCAATATTCATAATCCATTACATAATGCAAGTCTTCGTTGAAATAACCGATTTCTTCGAGAAGTGAGCGGCGCCAAAAAGTGCTTGGTTGGATTATAAAATTTGCAAAAGATAGCATATTCAAAGATGGAAATTGCCTTAGTAGTTTTTTATATTGGGCTACTACTCTTTGATTCTTATTCCCGAACTCGTCAATTATTGTATAATCCCCTGTAAGAATTTTTGCTTTAGGATTATTATTAAAATAATTTGCAACTTTGCGAAAAGTTCCGGATAGATAGAAGTCGTCAGAGTTTATATAAGCAACAATGTCGCCAGTAGCTAGCTTAAGCCCTTGATTTATTGCGTCAGACTGTCCTTTATCCTTTTTTGAAAACCATTTGATACTATCATTATACTTCTTTAAGATTTCAATAGTTTCATCACTCGAGCCACCATCCATAACAATATATTCGAAGTCATTAAAGTCTTGCTCGATAACACTTTTTATTGTTTCCTCAATAAATCTCCCCTGGTTGTATGATGGGGTTACAATGGAAATCTTCATCGGCGAACTTCAATCTCCTTAATTCTTGAAAGCATTTATCCATCTCAATAATTCAACAATTTTAACTATTTATCCACAATCTGGCGTCGATAATCTTCACAATATCCTATATATAAACCAGAAATTTTATCAAAGTTTATCCGTTCTTCAGGGCGTATCTCTCTGATTTTTTTTGCAGGAACACCTGCAACCAATACTCCTTCAGGCACTATGAATCCCTCTTTTACTAAAGCACCAGCGGCAACAACTGAACGTGAATTCACTATTGCTCCATCGAGAACCCTTGCCCCTATTCCAATAAACGAATTATCCTTTATTGTGCAGCCATGAAGGGTTACGCTATGAGCAATTGTTACATTATTGCCAATATTAAGGGGAAAAATGCCATTTGTAACGTGAAGCATAGACAAATCTTGAATATTTGTGCCTTCGCCAATTCTGATGTAATGGACATCACCACGAATCACACTATTATACCAAACCGAGCTATCCTTGCCTATTTCCACATCGCCAATGATTTGAACCCCATGGCAAATAAAAACGCTTGGATGTATCTTTGGTGTTATTCCATTATAAGTTATTATATTTCCGTTGTTTCCGCTCTCAAGTATCATAATTGCATTATGGTTTTTTAGTTATAACGAAAAATTTAATTTTAATGTATCTCAAAAAAATACACAATATATATTCCGTTAAAAAATTAAATGTTATAATAACTATAATATTAACGTCTTATAATATAATAAATTTTGAAATATTTAAGGGTAAACAGGAAAGAACAAAACATTCCACTTTCATTTTAAATCAAATATTTTTCTTAATTTGCATAATTTTTCTTATGAATTTTGGACAAATAGATAAATGTTAAAATTCAAGCTAAGTTTTTTACTATTATTAGTTTTCTGGATATTCCAAACTGAAGTACTCTGCAAAGAATCTGCTCAAAATAATGCAATAGGTTTAAATATCAGCTTTGGTGTGAATGATCATAAAGTTAAATTCACAAAATTGCCAGATGTACCAAATTGTTGCCCCATTTTCGATGGTGGAAATGGCTTGAGTGGTCAGTTTTCCTTTTTCTGGGATACTCCTGTTTATGAAAAACTAATGTTTAGAACAGAGCTTGGATTGGAATATATAAATGCCCATTTCGATTCTGATGAGATGATTAAGATTAATGATGATAAATCCGACGCTCTTGTAAGGCATAGTTTGAATATTTATAGTTCAACTGCAGATTTAAGTATCGGAGCTATTTATAATGTTTATGACAATTTAAAAGTTAAAGCAATGCTAAAAGGTGGTTTGCCAATGACTAAACGCTTCAATCAAATTGAAACATTAATCGAACCTGATTATGGAAGCTTTGAAAATGGCAGCAGAACAAGAAATTATCAAAAAGGTGAGATGCAAAGAATTAACTCAATTCTTTTTTATGCTTCCTTTGGTATTTCTTGGGATTTTACCTTATTTAATAATAATATCATTCTCTCACCTACTTTTGATTACAATATTGGCTTAAATTCTTTTATCAAAGATTATAATTGGCAAATCAACAACTTTTACATAGGTTTTTCCGTCAAATACAATTTTATAGAAGCCAAAAAGAAGGATTTGGAGAAAACCGAACCTGACGCTACTAAACCTGAACAGTTAAATTAGAAGTTATTTGTTATGGGTAAACATTTTAAAAACTACTTACATAAAAAACTATCAGCCAAAGAATTGAAACCAATCAATATCCTTCCTTTTTTAATAAAATTAGCAAGATTCGCCCTTATTATTGCCCTTATTGGTGTGTTTTCTACCTTAAACATAATTGCAAAAACAGATGAAACCACACAATCAGCCTCTACATCTACTTTTACAAATGATACTTCAAAATATTTAGAAAATAATTCAAGCAAAACTATTTCTATTGACAGTCTGAAAAGCAAACCCAAGTCAAGTGGTTTCGATTCTACTGTTTATTATTATGCCAAAGACACTGTCCTTTTCAAAGTTGCAAACAAAACGATGCGGCTTCGTGGACAGGCAAAATTAGACTATAAAAAACAATCTCTCGAAAGCGAAGTAATTGAGATTTCTTTCAAAGAATCTATGTTGAAATCGCAAGGCGAGCAAGATACATCTGGAAAAATTGTTGGCTATCCGAAATTCAACGATAAAGGCGATATTTTTTTCGGGAAAGTTATCAATTACAATTTCAAGCGACAGCAAGGCACTATATCTTTAGGCGAAACAGAAGTTGGCGAAGGATTTTATTTCGGGAAAAAAATAAAGAAAATCTCAGAAAAAGAGCTTTTTGTCAAAGATGGCTTTTATACTACTTGCGACAATCCTCACCCGCACTATTATTTTGGCTCTAGCGAGATGAAAATCATTGCCAACGACCGCGTTTTTCTCGATCCATTAATTTTTTATGTCGAAGATGTACCTTTGTTTATATTGCCGTTTGGCTTATTTTTCCCAAATCAAGGAGGCAGACAGTCAGGCATCATCATTCCGAATTTTTTCTTTTCTGCTACAAGAGGCGTAACTTTCGAAAATATGGGTGTTTTCCTTGCCTTGAGCGATTATTATGATACGAAATTTACTGCTGATTTATATTCTAAAGGTGGCTTCAACCTTAAAAACTCAACCAGATGGGCGCTCAGAAACTCTTTTAGTGGTGGCTTGAATCTCAGTTTTGGCAAAACAAGATTCGATCCTGACGACAAATATACAAGCAATTGGAGTTTTGGTTTAACACACAACCAGACTATTGACCCGGATTCGCGAATTACAGCCAATATGAGTTTTTCCTCGCAGGATTACAATCGTAAAACCTCCAATAGTTTGCGGGATAGATTGACACAAAATATTACATCAAACGCTTCTTATACAAACAACAATGTATTAACAACCGGCGATATGCTCTCATTAGCCTACAACCGCGATCAAAACATTATTAGCAACGAAGTCAGGCAAACCCCAAGCATTTCTTATCAACTGCCCAACTTAACTCCATTAAAAGGATTATTTAAACGGGGAGATGTACCCGATTGGATTAGGGATCTTTCGTTTTCCAATACAAGCAGATTGAATTATTATGCCGAAGATCTGGTAAAAACATCAATGATTAGTGTAAATAGTGATTCGTCTTACATCGATACAAGTATGGTCCATAATTATTATTCTTCCATTGACCATAGTCCCAGGATTTCCATCTCACCAAAAGCAGGTTATTTCACTATTTCTCCCTCTATTTCCTTAAATGCAAGGAATTTTTTCAGGAAATTAGACAGAACTTATAATACGGTAGATTCAAGCATTAGCGATAGTTATGAACATGGTTTTTTCACAGAATGGTGGTATAGTCTTGGTCTAAGTGTTTCAACGCGTCTTTATGGTGTTATTCAACCAAATTTGTTCGGGATAAAAGCGGCAAGACATACTCTACAACCTCAAATTTCCTTTGCATACACTCCTCCATTCGGCCAATTTTATGGCTCTTACTTCAATACACAATCAAATCGCAAAATCGTATATTCCCGCTTCGAAAAAGACGTTGGCAGCCATGCTCCCTATCAAAAAGCTTTATCAATGTCCTATTCCCTCCTCAATAGCTTCGAGGCAAAAATTTTTCAGGGGGACACTTTACCTGATTTAAATGTAGATATGTTGCGCTGGGATATTCGCGGTTCGGTCAATTTCGCAGCGGATTCTTTTAAGTTTAGTGATATTTCTATGTCTTTTCGCAGCCCTGCCTTGAAGATAGTTTCGCTCAATATCAATTCAAACTTCTCTTTGTATGATGAGCAAAAGCAATGTATTTCGGGTAATTGCGAAAAAACTAGCTATCGAAGAATAGATAAATTGATGCTTGAAAACGGCTCTGGTTTGATGCGATTGACAAATATTAGTATGCAATTATCGACTGAGTTTTCTTCTGAAGGCATAAAATTTGACCCAAGCTATGGGCAAGAGGCAATGGCTGAATCTGAAAAAAATGTTGGCTTAGGCGAGCGTTTCCACCAAAGAATGGAATATGAAGAATCGCAAACTGACTTTTTTGGTGACCACACTCCAGGATTTTCGCCAATTAACATCCCTTGGCGATTATCTCTTGGGTTAAACTTCCAATATCGCGAGCCATACAAACGCCAAATTTCCCGGACAATAAGTGTTAATACTTCCTTTTCCTTCAACATCACCCCCACTCTTATTCTAACTGGCAATGCCCAATATGATTTTATTAATCAACAGCTAATTGCTCCAAGCATAAATATTACAAAAGATCTGCATTGTTGGATGCTCAATTTCGCCTGGTATCCAGTCGGTCCGAGTGCGGGCTTCAGATTGCATTTCGGCATTAAAGCGTCGATGTTACAAGACTTGAAGCTCGAAAAGCAAAGCGGACCTATTTATTAGTAATTATCTCATCACTGCAAATGGTTTTGTAAGCGAACCATTGGCAGTTTCCATCCTTAAAAGATAAAATCCTTGACTTAAAAGATCTATATTAATCATTAGGTCATATACACCAGGACTGTATGTCCGGTTATTCAACAAATCTTCTATTTTTCTGCCAAGATAATCATAAATACTAAACGAAACAGTGTTTCTCTGATGGAAACCGAACTTAACTTTTATTCCACTTTTCGATGGATTAGGACTAAGATTCAGATATAGCTTTACTTTTCGCGGAATTTTTGAAAGTTCATCGTTTAAATCCAAATCTAAAGCAGTTTGATATGATTTTTCGGCAGTTGTTTTTAATTTATCGAGCGAATTCCCCGCAAAAATAGAGAAGCATACCCGTGCAGTATCGCCTGGCAATAAATCGATCGGTCCTGCTGAGATAATCATTGAAACGTCCGTTGTGTCCGACCTGTCTCTTAATATGCCCGAAGACATAGTTAGCCATTTCTCAGCTAAAGTAAAGCCATCATAGCAACCGGGATTGCCTTCTTCTGTTGAGTTATTGTTCATAGCAAAAAAGTTTTTGTCCTGTGATGAAAGGAGTTTTACTCCTACCATCGGTACTGTGTCTCTGGCTGTATTTCTAACAACTCCAAATGCATCGGAATACTGCCACTCACATATATTATCAGTAACTTCAGGACCAATATCCCAATCAAAAAACAATCCTGTAAATAGTGAGTCATATTTGATAGTTCCAGTATTGACAATATCATAAACCGTAATGATGAAATCTTCTCTGTCTGGCTCATCAAATTGGTAAACCGTTTGCTTCACTTCAAGAGGAATGTTATTTTCTTCTGAAATGGAAAAGAAATTTGCATTTGCCTCTTCGGCTGCAATTTTGCCTGGTTTCATCAATTCTAAAATATTGTTGAATTTAAAAGATTTGTCTTGTTTGCTCTGCTCATCCGCACGAGCAACATTCGAAACCTTGGAGCTTGAAATTCCAGCCATAAAAGCCCCTTCGAATAATAGATTTTCCCCTTTCTTATAAGAAAAACCTTCTCCTTGATTATTGCTCGAATAATCATTAAAGGCGAAATTTCCAGAGCTATTGACTGTAATACTTATGTTATTTGAACGCATTGTCCTGTATGATGGAGCAAAAGTCAAAGTAAAATACTCTTTATTAACTTCGCCATCTGCATCGGCTATGGCAACCTCAAAATCAAGTACACAATTATATGGTAACAGTTCAGGTACAGTAAAGATAATTTTATCTGGAGCAGAAACTTGCTGATTAGTTATCATATTACCAAGAATTGATGTATTGTTTGCAAACTGAGGTCTGTTGCTTAAAACCGGATCAATACAAGAAACCGTAATCGATGCATTGTGCAATGGTGCTAGCACATTCAAAAAATCCATTTCAATCTGAATCTCTTCATTATTATCATAATCACCATCAGAATTTTCGTCATATACCCTTACATTTTTAATAATACAAGCCCTTGCATTTGTATTAGTCAGGGCTTTCAAAGCATTGACCCTCCCCCTGCCGAGATTGCCAACATAAAACTTATTTAAAGAATCAATGTTGTCGCAACCTTGCTTGACCTGCTCAATGATTTGTAATGGAGTATAATCTGGAAATTTCTTTTTTGTCAATGCAACAACTCCGGCGGCAACCGGCGAAGCCATTGAAGTCCCATCCCAAGAATCGTAAGCAACAATGGTTGTTATTGTATCAATTTTGACTATCGTCGAATCTTCAGCATAAGTCGTATCGTAACTATATCTATTATAGGGCGGAATCGTCGAATAAATCTTGCGTCCTGGCGCAGAAACATCAATACGTGTATCATAATTTGAAAAAGGAGCTCGCACATCATCTTCTCCAACAGCTGCAACAGACATTACTCCATCATAAGAAGCGGGATAAAATCTCCCTTTTTTATTGTTATTTCCAGCCGCCGCTACAACAACCGAACCAAGAGCAACACACTGATCTATCACCTCTTGCTCGGCTCGTGATTTATCCGATCCTCCCCAAGAACAATTAATAACACCGGCTCCAGATATTGCAGCATACAAAATCCCTTCAAAACCACGTTCCACACTCGTAGTCCAGGGATGGTCGGCGCCAATCTTTACAGGTAGGATTTTTGCCATTGGTGCAGTGCCAGCTATACCATTATTATTGTTAGCCACCCCCGCTGCAATACCTGAAACGTGAGTTCCGTGTGGATTGCCAGGTCTTGGATCATTATCATAACCAATAGTATTAGAGCTAACAAAATCCCAGCCCCGCCAATCATCAACAAAGCCATTATCATCGTCGTCAATTCCATTACTGCTTTTATCATTTCCTTCGTCGTCCAATCCACTTTCGCCCGAATTGACATAAATATTATTAGCTAAATCAGAATGTTCGTAAAAAACACCCGTATCAACAATACCAATAATAACCGTGCTGTCGCTGTCAATTTCATCCCAGGCATCGAAAGCCATAATATTTTTTAAGTAATATTGATATCCAATATCAGTATCGTTGGGTATCCAACACAAGTAACGATGATAGATTGGTTCGGCATACTCAATATCATTCAGCATTTCAAGCTTTTTTGCAGCCAGAATGGGCGAAATATTCTGCGAAAACTCTATTACGCATATCCTCGACAGTGATCCAGCCTTATTAACACTTGATAAAATGGAATTTCGCATTTGCTTTTTTTGCAGGGCAGTTATTAGATTATCAGATATGTATGCTCTTGATGAATGGCTACCTAAAATTTTTTCAAATTCAGGAAAAGCTCCTTTTCTATCAGAATCAAGCCATTTTTTGGCAAGGGGAGAATCTTTTTTAAATTTGACAATGATTTTACCCGGCACAACTGAACCAGTTTCTGATTTTAATGATGAAGGCGTAAACAAAATAAAAAAAATAGAGCAAAATAGAAACATGTATATAAATATTCTCATAATATTTTCCAGAATTTGCAACAATAATAATCTTTATATACAAATAAGATAAACTAAAGTTACAAAATTGAAAAGAATTTTCAAATATTTTTTAATTTAAATTATTTTTAGTATTTTTGAATTATAAAAAATAATCCGTTAGAGGTGCTTGCTCCAAGGAGGGCGGCTGAGACGACACTCTAATTACCTGATCCGGATAATACCGGCGTAGGGAAACGGGAAGCCTAATACTTCTCCGAAAACATATCTCAGTATAACAACAATTGGCAACTTCTACGGTTAGATTTAATTTTTATGTTAAATTTTTCCGAAAGATGTATTATGAATCAGCTACTTACCTCAATATTCGCTGTGTTTTTAATAACTCACAGCTTATTGCGTTCTGAAACAGTATCGACAATCGAGCCAGATACTTCAAAAATCTATCGCGTACCCGGGGTAACCATTTCTGCCGCTCGGGCAGAAGAACGTCTCCATCCTATTCCCTATTCTGAAATAACTCAATCTCAAATCCAGGAAACATACACTACCGCCGACTTGCCTCAAACAATTTCTATCCTTCCTTCTGTGCTTTCTTATTCGCAAAATGGGAATGCCATCGGCTATTCGATTTTGACAATGCGTGGCTTCGACCAGAGGCGTATCTCTGTCCTACTCAATGGCATACCGCAAAACGAACCAGAAGACCATCAGCTCTATTGGATTAATTTTCCAGATATTACCGCTTCTTTAGATAATATACAAGTGCAACGCGGCGCCGGTATTATGAACTATGGAGCGGCTGCAATCGGAGGAAGTATTAACCTAACAACTTCTAATTACATTCGCGAAAAAGGTGTCAAACTGTTTTCTGGCTTTGGTTTGCAAGAATACGGCAGTAACAATGTTGTTCAACGTATTTCCGACAAAACTTCGATCGAGATTTCCTCAGGACTTATAGGTGATTTTGCCGTTTATGGAAGGCTTTCTTCTATAAATTCAAAAGGATATCGCGACAATGCCTTTGCAGAAATGCAAAGTTATTTCCTAAGTGCTTCGATGTTTCGAGATGATTTTTCTGCTCAATTAAATGTCTTTGGCGGTCCTATTGCCGATGGTCTCGCTTATGTCGGTTTACCGAAAAGTTATATTAAAGATAAGAAGCTTCGCCGAACAAACCCAAATGACTGGCTTTATGGAGAAGACGGAAAGGAAGTTGTATGGTATTCGCCTGCTCGAAAGCAAGAAACGGAAGAGTTTTCACAGCCTCATTATGAGCTATTAACCGATTGGAAAATAAGCGATAAACTTAGATTGAAATCTTCACTGTTTTATTATACAGGCGACGGTTATTACAATTACGATTGCTCATGGGCTGCTGCTTATTATGACGATGAAAACAATTTTTATCGTGGCACTCTTGCCGATTGGCTATCGAATGATTTCGCTTTCGATGAGAATAATTCATTTATTTATCCAATAGTGCAAGGAAATGTTAGCAACAAGCAAGGAGGATGGATTCCAAGGCTCATTTTTTCGCATTCTAATGGTGAACTTACTCTCGGGCTTGAAATGCGCCTACATAAATCACACAAATGGGGACAAATTCCCTTTTCAGAACGTTATCCCGAAGCTTTCGACCCCGATTTTGAAATTTATAGTAGTAAAACTGCTGTGAATAATTTCTCAATTTTTGCAGGTGAAAGATATTTTGCAAGCGAAAAGCTTATCTTAAGTGCCGATGCCCAACTCGTTTATAAACAATATATTATGGACAATTTGAAAAAAGGAAATGATTATTTAATTTTTAATAGAATGAAGAATAATAATTCTAACGATAACCAATTATTTGATGTAAATTATTTATTTTTTAATCCAAGAATTGGCGCTACTTATAATTATAATGAAAACACTAGTATTTACTCGTCTGTCGCTTACACAAGTCGTGAACCACGAATGCGAAATCTTTTTGCTGCAGAAGATGCCTGGTTTGGGGCTCTCCCTCAATTCAAAAGCTCGTTAAATGGCAATAATGAAGCTGTTTATGACTTTTCCAAACCTCTCACTGTTCCCGAGTCGATGCTCGATTTTGAATTAGGATTGAATTATCGAACAGATAATCTTTATTTCAATATAAACGCCTATTGGATGGAATACTTTGAAGAACTTGTCAAAAGTGGACAAACAGATATTTGGGGTAATCCAATTGATGGAAATGCTCCGCGAACAAGACATTTTGGTATTGAACTAAATGCCTCTGCTATTTTATTTGATAATAATGCAGGAAAACTATCAATTAATGCAAATGCTACGTTTAGTAGAAATAGAATAATTGAATATAACTTTCAAACCTTCAGCGGCGAGAGTATTTCATTGAAAAACAATGATATTGCAGGTTTTCCTTCAACTATGGGAAATCTTGTTTTAGAGTATTATAAAGGTGGGTTATTTGTTAATCTTATAAGCAAATTTGTCGGCTCGTTTAAGACAGATAATTTCGGTGATTTATTACAGAAAGATGACAGAATTAAACAGTTTTTATTAAAGGATTTAAAGGGTTATTATGCTGATAATACTTTAGATGCGTACTCGGATTTCTCAGCAACTGTATCTTATACGTTTAAAGACATCATTTCATTCCAAAATATTAAGTTAATAGCGCAAGTCAATAATATTTTAAATAGTTTGTATGCAGCAGGTGCTGAAGGCAGAGAATTCTTCCCTGCAGCAGAGCGTAACTACTTCTTCGGCTTGGAATTCGGACTTTAAGAATTTTAATGGTGGCTTATTACTATATCTCGAGCTGTTAAATATATTCTGATTACTATAACAAATTCAGATATTCAATTTTTTCATAATAATTTTCAGAATTTTCCGGTTTAAGCTCAATAAGTTGCTCATAAACTTTTATTGCTTGAGCATAAGCCCCCTGCTGTTCAAATAAAATAGCCATAGTTTCAGTAGCAATATCTGGATCATCGACAGTATCGTCAGAATTTCCGCTAACCTTTTCCTTTTCTTTAATCTGAATATGAAAAGAAAGATTTTTGGATAACTCAGCTATTTCGCGTGCCTTGTCGTCCATGTTATTCAGAATATCTTCTGTAATACTATGATTTTCATAACTTTGACTATTCGCTTGAACGTTAATAGTATCAAAAGCTTGCGAAATGAAATCTAATCCTGGAATTAAGTCCGGTTTGGTTGAGTTATATGGGCGTGATGAATCAGGTTTATAGTTAAAATCATTATAGTTTATAAATAAATAGGTCTCCTCGACTTGCTTTTCTTCAAGATATGACTTAATTCCAATTAATGACTGAGTATTAGGAAATCTTTCAAGTGCTATTTTCACTGTTTCAAGGGCAGTTTCGGTTTCTCCCACTTCATCGTAAGCTTTCGCGAGAAGACAATAGGCTGCAGTATATTCTGGATATTTTCGCAATCCATTTTTTAAAAGGAGTATGGCTTCCGAGCTTTCCCCATTTATTAACAAATGCTCGGCATCGACTGCAAAAAGTATATTAACTTCGTCCATAAGTTCTTCTTGTCCTTGTTAATGTTATTTTTACTAAAGTCAGTACTTTTTTTAAATTATATCTTATTAACGAAACAGTAATTTAACAATTTGAAGCAACCCCAAATACGTTATTCTAACTATATAGCTAAAAATGTTTTAAAATATCTTCAACTAATATATTTTTCATACACTTAAAATGCTTTTTCGGACATTTTTCTCTTCCAATATGCGAGCAAGGTCGGCAACTTACTTCCTTTTCGACTATTACAGATGGGACACGATAAGGAGCAAAACCGAAATCGCGAACCGATGAACCAAAAATAGCTATAACAGGTGTTTGACGAGCTGCTGCAATGTGCATAACGCCTGTGTCGTTTGTAATCAGTAATGAACATTGATCAACAATCTTTGCTGTTTCTATTATTGAAGTTGAGCCGCTAAAATCTTCAATAGTAATTTTTGAATTATTAAGAACGAAGTTAGTGGTTTCAACATCAGCTTTGCCGCCTATCAAAAAAATCTCTGCACCATAATCATCATGCAATCTTTCAATAAGATCTAAGTACTTTTCGACTTGCCAACGTTTAGTAAAATGGGCAGCCCCTGGTGCGATTGCTATTCGCTTGTTTTCTTCATTAAATTTCTTTCTTACAGGCGGATAATAGCCCAATTCAGCTTCTCCGGGCAACCACAATTCGAGTGGTTTTTTATCGTCAATAATGCCAAGTTCTTTGATTGTCTCAAGATATACTTCCGGTATAGGTAAAAGCTTTCTTATTATCGGCTTTTTGCGATAGACCAAAGATAATTTATTTAATCGATGTTTATTAACAGAAAAAATCTCTCTTCCTATTCCCTTGCAGTAATACCTGGAACGCAGATTGTTTTGCAAGTCGATGATAACATCATACTTCCCGTCAGTTTCACTTGCTGAACTAAATGAAAGCTGCTCAGATTTACGCTTAGATATTTCTTTAAAATTTGTTGACTTATCGTATTTAAGCAAAAAATCGACACGAGGATTGTGATCAAGAATCTCAGCAAAGGGTTCGGAAACAAGAAAGTCGATAGCGGTTTCTGGGAGCTGTTCGTTAAGCATTCTTAACAAAGCAGATGTTAAAATCACATCGCCCATTGAACTTAATCGGATAACTAAAATACTTTTGATGTCTTTCGTCATTCTACTATATTTTGTTCGTAATTTTTTTTATTTGTAAATAATATTTAAATTTTGTTCAAAAATAAGAAGATTTATAAGGATTATGAAATTTAGCATAGAAAAAAACGACGACGTTGTGATTTTCAGGATGAAGTCTACCAGCATCGACTCCGATATTTCCGCCCAGTTGAAGGCAGAGATATTGATTGTATGCCAGCCGGACTTAAAAGCATTAATTGTCGATCTTTCAACAGTTGAATATATTGATAGTGCAGGTATGGGGGCTCTCTTGCTCGCCCACAGGCAATTGCGCGATCACGATATACCTATCATTCTTGTTGGGGTCAACGAAGTTGTTCTTAAAATCTTCGATTTGCTAAATTTAAAAGGCGTTTTCGTTTTTATGGATAGTGTTGATGATGCTCTTGAAGAGATAGAGTAATATTATTCTTTTTTTAGAATCAGCATAGAAATATCATCATGAGCCGCTGCTTCCCCGACGAAATCAGCTATTGAATTTAATACTATATTTCCCAGATATTTAGGGGCTTTATCGCAGTATCTGTTTAATAACAGTTCAAGACGTTTTTCACCAAAAAATGCTCCATTTTCGTTTTCGGCTTCGCTTACTCCATCAGAATAAAGAAAAAGAAAATCCCCGCTATTCATAGTAATCGATGACTCTTTGTACGAAACATTTTTCATCAATCCAAGAGCCGGTCCACCCTTTTCAAGTTTAATGAGTTCTTTATTTTTAAATATATGTGGCGGCATGTGCCCGGCATTTACAAAGTGAATCTCTCCATTATTGGTTTCTAGTTCGAGATAAAACATTGATGCAAAGCTGCTTGAAGGAGTGTCTCGATAAAAAATAGAATTAACTTGCGATACTAAGTCGGAAAGTGAAATATTCACAGAGATTAAGGCGCGAACTGTCGATTGTAATTTTGCCGCCAATAAAGCAGCGCCTAAGCCTTTACCCGAAATATCGGACAAAGCAAGATAGCGTTTCTTTTCGTCAAGCTCTATAAAATCGACTATGTCGCCACCAACGTCCTTAGCTGGCTTAGTTATTAACCACAGCTGCCATCCTTCTATGACCGGCTGCTCTTCGGGCATTAATGCTGCTTGAACAGAGCGACCAGCTGCTAGTTCATCGCGTGCTAAAAGTTTGTCTTTAAGCTCAAGCATTAGAATGAAAAAAACGATTAAGCCACTGAAAAACAATGAAGTTGTATTCTGTTCTTTACCATCGGAGGCTATAAGCAGTATTGCACTAAAAAGCAAAAGAATACGCCTTGCTGGATTTAAATGCAAATAAAGGCTTTTCATCAGCCAGAATGGCATAAAAAGCCAACGCTTAATGACAAACATATCTCCGAGTTTTTCTTTACGTTCACTACTTAGAAAAAACTCTTTAAGTTCTCGCCAGTCTTGTTTTATTGAAACCCAGAAATCACCCCTCTGAAGATCTTTAGCTATCGTTTCGCGTATGCCCGGCTCGTGATATTTCTGTTTATCCATAATTCAATAAAAAAAACTGAGATTCTATCCGACTATCAAAGATTCTTTGAATTTTTTTTTAATATTACGTGAAATACGATAAAATGTTTTTTTTATTTAAAGCTAAAATATTCATTAAGATTAGATTTCTAATAAATAGCATTAGAAACGAAGGTAGATAAATTGTTGAAAAGAAAAGAGCTAAAATAAATAAAAATGCTTTAACCCAAATTATGCATTAGATAGATATTTTTTACATTCATCACAAATTAACTTATTATTTTTCAAGTACATCCATCTTGAGTAATATTTAAATTTTATTCATAAATGAATGATTTTTTAAACTTTAGATGTTGCTTGCTCATTAGACATAAAAATGCTATATCTGAAAAATGTATTTGATTTAATATCGAAAATGAGAAAAAGCCAAAAAGACCCTGAGTCATATAGGGAAGCTCCAGAAAATGAACTTCAAAAATCATTTGTTAAAAATTGGAGTGATTCTTTACCTATTATGTCGGCGTGACTGGATTTGAACCAGCGACCCCTACTACCCCAAAGTAGTGCGCTTCCGGGCTGCGCCACACGCCGATTATTTCTTCGAGTAAAATAATAAGATTACAAAAATAGTAATTAAAAGTTGAAAAGAAAAATTTATTTGATGTTTTTTTCCACTATTTCTTCCACTTCTTTTAAAGTGTCGTTTAAAACTATATTAGAAACCACATAATCGAACTTGTCGAGCATCTGCATTTCCATAATCGCTCTGTCCATCCGCTTTTTGATTTCTGCTTCCGATTCTGAGCTACGTTTAAGTAAACGCTCCTCTAACACTTTGATATCTTGTGGCTTCAGAAAAACAAGCAGTGTTTCTGTTGGAAATACTTTCTGTATGGATAGCGCCCCTTTAACATCTATGTCAAAAAGTAGGAATTTTCCAGCTATAATATGTTTTTCAACTATTTCGCACAAAGTGCCATAGTAGTTACCATATATCTCCTCATATTCGACAAAAGCTCTTTCTTTAATCTTTTGTTCAAACTCTTCCTTTGAAATAAAGAAATAATCAACACCATCAATTTCTCGATTTCGTGGCTTACGTGTTGTTGCTGATACGGAGAAGCATAATTGAGGAAATTTTTTCTTTAAATGGCGAGCAACAGTACTTTTCCCGCCGCCACTTGGTGCTGACAAAATGATAAGGTGTTTTCTTCTACTCATTTATTAATGACTCTTTCTGGGTTATTTTTGATGAATTCTGCCCAATTATTCGATGAAGATACAGGCGAGATGCTTCTGACAGCATGGCAAATTGCAGCAGCGAGTGCGTCTGTGGCATCGAAAAATTCTGGAGTTTCGCTTATGTTTAACGTTGAACGAACCATGAACTGCACTTGCTCTTTGCTTGCATTACCTCTTCCAGTTACTGCTTTTTTTATTTCTTTTGCACTATATTCAGCTATCGGTAAATTGTTTACAGCAGCTGCTAAAATGGATGCTGCGCGGGCGTGTGAAAGCTTTATTAGCGATTGGGCGTTTTTATAATAAAAAAGGGATTCAAATGCTGCTGTATCTGGTTTAACTCTGTGAATTACGCTATTGAGTCGTTCAAAAATTTCTTTCAAGCGCTCAGGGAATGCTTTTTGTATTTTTTTTGCATTTATGACCCCATATTCAATTAAAGATATTTCCTTGTCGCTTTGAAGTAGCACTCCATAACCACAAACAACAGAACCAGGATCAATACCAAGTATTACCAATTTATGCTATTTTTATTAATATTTTTGAAAAATCTTTTTAGCAAAGCGCTTATATGCAGAATTGTTTTTAAGATTCTTTTTCAATCTGATTCATTATTTCTTCATCAATATCAAAATTAGCAAAGACATTTTGGACATCGTCGTGGTCTTCGAAATGCTCAATAACGCGAAGCACTTTCTTTGCATCGTTGATATTGCTAATATTTATTAAACTTTGAGGTATGAATTCGAGTTTGATCTCTATAACTTTAAAGCCATTTTTTTCGAAATATTGGTTAACAGCATTCAAAGAATCATAAGCGGTAATGATACGGGTTGATTCTTCATCGAATTCCATATCTTCGGCATCCGATTCGAGAACATGCTCGAGCAAGTCATCTTCGCTTTTACCATCTGTTTTAACTAAAATGACTCCTTTGCGGTTAAAATTCCAAGCAACTGCACCAGCTTCAGCCAGGTTTCCACCCAATTTGCTTAATTGCGAGCGCACTTCCGACAGAGTTCTGTTCTTGTTATCTGTTACAACTTCGATAATCATTGCAACACCTAATGGAGCGTATCCTTCATACATAATTTCTTCATAAGTAACACCTTCTATCTCGCCTGTTCCTTTTTTAATTGCACGCTCGATATTTTCGTTTGGCATATTTTCAGCACGTGCATTCAAAACAGCAAGCCGGAGCCGTGGATTACCGTCGGGATCGCCTCCACCTTCTCTTGCTGCTATTGTTAACTCTTTGGCTATACGAGTAAAGGTTTTACCTCTTTTGGCATCTTTGGCGGCTTTTTTATGCTTGATATTAGCCCACTTGCTGTGTCCAGACATAATTTCTCCTAAATTAATATTCTACTTTGATTTATTAACAATAAACTAATTTATGTAAAATTACCCAAAAGACAAACAAAAAAAAGAATGAGCAACACATATTTTTGTATTCAACTATAAATTGTTATTTTACTTGTTTTTTAATACGCATCGTTGAAAAAATAATTTATGAAAAAGGCAATTATTATTTTTCTTATCTTATTAAGCTATTATTCTGCAAAAAGCCAGGATACTGACTATTATCAAGGCAGCTCAACCGATAATGACTCTATTGTAATTAAAAATAGGGCTCTTGAACCAAAATATGGCTTATTCGTTCGATACAATTATAATTTACATTCAGCAGATTTCAGGAAATTGCCCGATGTTTCCTGCTGCTCCCCAAAGTTTAGTGTCGGTTATGGTCCAGGAATGATTTTTGGCGCTCTTTTAGATTACTTTTTTCTCCCGGATTACTTACTCTCAATACGTGCCTCTTATGGTACATTTAACGGGCTATTAACCAAGGAAGAAACAACAAATGGCATTGCTGATGGCAAATCAATTCCTGTTTTTTTCGAACATTCCATCGATGCCACTGTCTCGTCTTTAGCTCTCGAACCATTATTCGGTTACAAAATAAATGATAATATCTTTTCTTATGCAGGTTTTCGACTTGGTTATGTAACAAAAAGTCAGTTTTCGCAAATTGAAAAAATAACCAAACCATCTGATAGAGGAGTTTTCGTTGAGGAAGGCACAAGAACACGTAACCAATTTTCCGGTGAAATACCAAATGCTTCCTCTTTTCAATTTTCAATCAATGCAGGTATCAGCTATGAACTACCTTTAAAATCTGATAGCTCTCTAATACTATCGCCTGAGTTGTTTTATAGCTATTGGTTAACAGATGTTGCTCAAGATTTAAAATGGAACATACATACTTTTAGTGCCGGACTTGCATTAAAATACAAACAGCCACCACCTCCGCCACCACCACCTCCGCCACCAGCTTTAGCGCCATATCCACCATTTCCCGACATTCCATCAGAGCCACCTTTGGCGCTTAGTGTCAAGGCGGTCCAACTCGATAGTAACAATACAATCCAGAATGGATTTGATATACAAATAGAAGATTTTGTTTCATATAATATGCGACCATTACTCAATTATATATTTTTTGAGCACAATAGCTATATTATCCCGCATAAATACAAACAACTTACACCACTTGAAACAAAATCTTTCAACTTAAGCAAACTTCATTCGCTCGATGTTTTACCAACTTATTACCACGTTTTAAACATCATTGGTAAACGACTAAGCGAAAATCCTGATACAAAGATTGTTATTGTAGGAACAAATAGTGGATCAAATGAAGAAAAAAACAACATTGAGCTTTCAAAAAATCGGGCTTTGGCGGTAAGAGATTATCTGAATAGAACTTGGAGTATTCCTGACAAGCAGATGGAGGTTAGCTTCCGCAATTTACCAAAAGAAGCTTCAAATATGGATGAGATTGGTGGAGAAGAAGAAAACAGGCGTGTTGAGATATTATCTGATAATTTTTCCATAACTGAGCCAGTAATGACTGTGGACACTCTAAGACATATTAAAACAACTACGTTACGTTTTTTACCCGAGATTGTTTCGGCAGCGGGTGTTTCTCGCTGGAAATTAACTGCTAAACAAGGAGATTCTACTATTAAAGAGTTTTCAGGAGCCTCTACCCTGCCTTCTGAACTCAATTGGTTAGTCTCCACAAATGCTCCTGATGCCCCAACAAGCAAGGAACCTATTACTTACTCTTTTTCTGCACAAGATAATTTTGGGAAAAGTGCTTCTACTCCTGCGGCAAGTATTCCTGTTTTTAAGCTTACTATCGACCAAAAACGTCAGAATCGCATCGAAGACCGCGAATACGAGTATTATAGTTTGATTTTATTCGATTTCGGAAAATCTTCGCTCGAAAAAGAACATCGGCGAGTGCTTGATTTCATAAAAAATCGGATAAAGCCTAATTCTACTGTTACAATTTATGGATATACCGATAGAATAGGCGACTCTGAGGTTAATAAAAAGCTATCGGAGCGACGGGCAAGGGAAGTCGCAAGTAAACTCGGTATTAAAAATGCTCAAGTTGCTGGTATCGGCGAGGAAGAACTACTTTACAACAACGATCTACCCGAAGGACGCTTCTATTGCCGCACAGTTCGGATTACTATTGAAACACCAATCATCGATAATGGGAACTAATAATCCACACAACACGAATCTGCTATCATTCGCCCTTTATAATATTTCATTTGCCTTACCACAACGAATAAAGTCCGAACAGTATCCAAATTGTAATATGTTGATATTCCTTTAATCTTTTTATACTTAGCAATATCCACCTTATTGTTTGCGTCAGAAAAAGCAGGTTGATTGCTTGAGCTTGAAGTATTTGGGTCAGTGTCGTAACCCTTTGTTATTACAATTATTTTGCTGTTTTTAATCAGCGAGTCGATTGCTTCCATCGATAATAGCTTTCCTTGGTTATTGACTAGTTCGTCTGGGGTAAGTATTTCGTCATCAGAATACTTTTTGAAATTGTTATTCAAGCAAAGCTGCTTTACTATTTCCTTAAAACCAAAAAAGGCTCTTAATTTCGAGAGATTGGAATTATATCCTCCAAGAGAATCACCATTAGTAACCACTACTGGCGTAAATGTTTTATTGTTAGTTTCAGCACTATTGAAATTCTCAATGTCTTGACATTCAGCATATTTAATTGTGTCTTCACTCTTATTTTTGCTTAAATACCAGCCTCGATAAACGGGTCTGTAATCGCTCCAAGCTTCTATTTCAATTATAAATTTTCTATCACCACAATCTGTGCAAGTATCTGTTTTTGCGATTGTTTCATATACATTAAGCAATTCATTACCAATGATTTCTTTCATTTGCTTAATATTAAAATCAACAGATTTAGCAAAAGAAATATATTGGTTAATACGAGATGTTCGTCGATTTCCTGCCTTTGGGTCCTTATTTGCCCAATAAGTGTTTGCCTTGTGAAGCTCTATCCATTTGGCTCCATACCACCAAGGAGACCAAGTTTCAGATGGTTCAATCAGATTTAGCTCTGATGGTGGAAATGGTTTATTATAAAGTGAATTAGATTTATTTAAAAGCAATAAGTCTCTTCTGAGATTTTCGCTAGTATTTACCTCCCAATAAGCAGTTTGAAAATATGGTACACGTCTGTGATATTCGCTTTGAATTTGTGTAAACTCATATTTACAACGAGGTTTTTCAAAATATGATGGGTATAAAAATATTGTATCAAAAATTGTTACTTCAGGTTTAAATCTAGATGTAGCAATAAAATTTTGAGTTCTTGAAATCTCTGACAAAACGCTATCTTTTGGTGCTCGTTTACCCAATGAGTTAATTCCATTGTTTTCATATATGTAATAATATTCCAATTGTTTACGTGGCGAATTCCTTACGCAAGGATTGTCAAGAACATAATCGCTACCACCCATAACTAAATAGTTCAAACCATATTTTAATCTAAATATAACATAATCCTCTTGTTTTTCGATGAGAAATGTCGAATCAGTTAACTCTTTATATAAATTGTCGCCAACAACTTGAAACAATCTAAATGATTTATTACCGTTAATCCTTTCTCTATAATTCTCCTTATTTACCATATCAACTCTTAAATCAATGCAAAGAGTTGTATCTGCATGCATTTTTACAAAAATTGTGTCCCTAAGCAAAGTAGTAGTATTAATATTATAAGTAAATAAGCCATTGTTAATTGATTTTTCAGAATTAATATTATTTTTATTAAAATTCGACAAGTTAATAGAATCGTTTGACAAATCATAATAATTGTTTACAGAACGATTTTTTAGATAATTAGATACTTTAAAGAGACGATTTCTTATTAAAAATGTAAGAGCATAATCGCTATTTTCGATATCAGGTTCTTGCTTTAAAAAACGCTCGTTTTCCTCGACAATAGCATTGTATTTAAATGAGTTATAATAATATTTTTCATCGGTGTATGTTCTACTTTGGCCCAATTCAGTATATTGTCCTATTTCTGCAATATGAAGGCGCTTTGTAATAGTATCCTGAACTGATATTTGAAAGCTTTCGAGAAATTCCTCTTGTTTGGCTGGAATATAGTATTTCGTTATGCCGTAACAACTTGTATCGATTGACTTATAATTAACTTTAGCTGAGACTGAATACTGTTCATTTTTTGACAAAATAAAGGTTGCATTGTTTTTATAAATAGTGCTATCTAATTTATTTTTCAATTTATTACGCAATTCTATTGATACATCTCCTTCGACAGGCATTCTCGTATCGATGTCGATAACATCTACTATGAGTTGCAACGAGTTGTCGATAGCTATTTCTCTTTGTTCAACACAAGGAACATTAAAAGGAAATCGATATATGTCATAGCCATAATCACCTGATTTATTTTGAATTACTGAATCACTCGAGCCGAAAACTATTGTTGGTGTATCATTTCTATTTGATGAGAAGTAAATATATGTACCTGCTTTGTTATCATAAGGATAAGCGACATAAGGAAAGCGTTCGTCAGAATAAGTGTTAATAGTTGAATCCTGGCTTAGTGTTTCTTCCAAAGAGAAAAAATCTTCCTTGCCTTTTTGCAAAGAGCCAATCTCCCCTATCATATTGATACTTCTGCCACTTAAATCTATTTTCAATCTAACAGAATCAATATCAAAATCCTCCGTTTTATCATCTTCGATGAAATTTGGCGTTTTATCATTGCGATTCGATGAAAACAACAAGAGTGGGCTCTTACAAAGGCAATAAATATATGGAGTTTCTTCGGAAATACCGCTCATGCTGACGTCGAGCATTTTCGTCTCACTCCATTTGCCATCAACTCGCATAGTATAATAGATATCGCTTTCTCCTTTTGATTCGATTTTTCCATCAAGATACACTTTTTTCACGTAAGGGTTTCTCCGGTCTGATGCAAACAACAGTATATCAACTGTTTTATCTTCATATTTTGTTCTAAAAGCAAAAGGATGTGAATCCCAAAACTCTGAGTTAATATCGGATACATTCTCTAAGTTCTTTAAAATTATGTCATTATTATCAGAAATCTCAAATTCGAAAATATCTGTTCCACCTTTTATACCTTCAAGGTTTAGCTGTGCCTTCTGTGCAAAAAAAGCTGTTGGTGGATGAGAAAAAGATGCAAAACCATGTTTCTCATCAATAAAGGTAATTGATTCAATATCTTTTGTTAAATTTTCCAATGCTTCATTATTTAGATCGAAATCATCAATTTTTCGAACTAAATGCTTTTTAACAAATTCTGATGATGGTCTGACAGAGCTATACTTCGCTTTTAACTCCTTAATGTAAATATTTGTAAAATCAAAGCCACTTTCAGGTTGCTGAATAGGTGCAATATCATCTTTATAAGAATTTATTGTATCATTTCCAGAAAAAAATTTGTCGGCATTGCCAGGCGGTAATTCTTTTTTAATCTTTTTACAACAAGCTGGAGGCCATTCGCAATCTTTACCCGTACTACAAGACAGAATAAAGACAGATATGAGTAGCAATAAAAGAAATATTTTTATCTTCATATTAATATTAAGTAAATTTTATATATTATTGAAAATAATTGACATACGTTTTTTTACTTTTTGATATGGGTCTGGTCTTTCGCTTAGGTTAATGACAGCAAAAATGAAATCTCGACCATTTTTAGCCCGATAATAAAATACATCTCCAATCGATATATTTACAGTAACAAAAAAATCCTTTTTTTCTTTTGCCATCATTGAAAACAGTTTGTTTCTTGCTTCATCGTATTTGCTATAAATCTGATTTACTTGGGCTAACAAATCGTTGTATCCTTTTTTGTTGCCAACAAAAGCATATTTGTTAATAATTGGGCTGCCAGAGCTAAAATCAATCAATATCTGACCGATGGAATTAATAACATACAAAGGTTTGTTTGTGTAATGATTCTGCAATGCGAAACCAGTGATGCCCACACCATATTTTGAGTCAAGTATGTTTTTCCTTAGATCAGAAATCTTTTCTTTATCTAGTTTACCGTTACTAAAATAAACTGATTCTAAAAATTCACAAAAATCTTTTGAACTTTCGCTATCATATTTACTTGCAATTTTTTGCATATAGCCACTAACCATTATCGTTGCAGTAGAATTACTTGCATCGCTGGTATCTATTTCCACATCTTCGACTAATATATCTCCTTTAATATCAGCATTTTGCGGTACTTCATTTAAAACAGCGAAAGAATATGGCAAGTTAATACCATAATTACTTAGTTTTATTGATTTTATTATCCCTTGAGCAATACCAAAATCAGCTTTGTAGTGTTCATTATTAGGCAAAAAACCGGAGCTACTCATTTCATAAGGGAATTCGAAAGAATGAATGCTATATGTATCTGTTGGAATATAAAGCACTTTTGTAGCTTCAAAAATATCTTTACCTGCAGGCAAGATTTGCGGTATGGACTCAAATTGAGGATTGAACTCGGTAATACTTGCCTCTCTTGGACTACAAGTGTATGGATAAATATTTTCAGTGTCGCATGGACATTTTATATCACAAGAATAAATAAATGATAATAAGAAAAATGCTATCAAATATTTTTTAATTAACTTAATCATATTAAGCTCATAAAGTATTAATAAAAAATTAAATAGTAATCCCAAACCGAAAAACAAAGATATTTGTTCGTTTTGAAACAGGCAAACTAACACCAAAAACAGGCAAAGGACTTTTTTCCCCTATTGCCATAGAACGAAACCCAAAATCGAAAGAAAAATCAAACAAACAGGCAATCGGCACATCTACTCCAAATCCTATTCCATAAGATAATGGAAAATCAACTTTTGGCAATAATCCTTGAGTTGTTAATCGACGTTTGCAATCATCACAACTAAGTTTAAATTTCATTAATTGCAATGATAAATCATCGACTGCAACACCTAACATGCCGTAAACAAATGGTCTTACACAATATGTTTCTTCAAATGTATAACGAGATTGGAGCATAACGTTTGGTTTATAAAAACTTAATGGCGTTCCACCATCATCATAAACCAAATTATCGAGTGTTTCTAATGAATTATAAAGCGGCATTCCCGAGGACAGTGTCAAACCAAGTCCCCATTGCTTTCTGCCGCCAAATCGGAATCCAGTAGTAAAGTCCGCCATTATTGCTGTCTTGCCGATGATGCCTAATCCAGCGGGTTGCATATCGTTATATGCTGCGTATCCGCCTTTAATCTCAATATAATACCATTTATAGTATTTATCTCTACACCAAGCCCAAGGGCATTTTAATTCAACATCAATCGACTCGCAGCCACAATCGCTTTCACTACTTCTATGTTTCCGTTCTCCCTCTCCACAATCTGCAATAATTATCGTATCATTCGGGATCTCACGCAAAACAGGAGGATTTAGCGGGTCGTTATAATGCTCAAACCAATTGATGCCTGTCTCGACACCGGGCTTAATCCCAACTAAATCAACATATTCCAAAGGAATTCTTTCCAAGTGCGAGCCAGAGTAAGCATCTTTAAAAATTAATACGGTTTCTGACGCCTTTGTTGTATTTCGGCAGCGCCACAAAGTCGTTTCCAGTCGGAGGGCTGTTCCTTTCAAAGCACTTGCATTACGATACCTTAACTTGTTGTCAATGGTAATAGTGTCATATAATCCTTTTTTAACAATGTCTTGTTTGAGGCGAACAGCATCGTAGCTTTTGCCAGTTTCTTGAACTGTGGAGCAAGAAATAATGAAAGGCACTATCAATACTATGAAATAAATGTAATTTCTCATTTAATTCCTTAAAAATAAGCATACTATAGTCTAACGCTCAGAGTAAGAGCCACATCTATCGATTGAATTACATCTCTTTTCTTATCGACAAGTATAGCATTAGGCGAATTGTAAAGAGCATTTAAATCCACCATTGAACACACATTCATAAAAGAGAAGCTAAAAGCTACACCGATGCCTGCCGCCACCCCGAGACCCATTGGATCGAGTTCATCTGTTCCTGTTATTGAGCTAATTCTAAGCATTGCTTGGGCATAAGGCACGATGTTGTATTTATAGCAGTCCTTGCCTAAAAAATTATATCTTACTCCAGGCGAAATTGTGAATTCAGATTGATAATAATCAGCACCAACAGCCAAATCATCAGCTTTCTGGAGTGAAAAATAATCAACGCGCAATCCAAACCATAAAAGACACCATTGTCGCGATTCAAATTGGAAATTTACTCCAAAAACTGGTTTATTAAGATCAGAAAAATCTGATATTGGATTTTTAAACACAGGTCCGACTCCAAAATAATACTGAGAGCTTGCTTTTTCTGATGCTAACAACAGAAAAACTATTGCGAAAGTAAAGATTATTCTTTTCATAAGCAATTAAGATTTTATGTAATTAATACTTTTCAACATTCATTCAATTTTTGATTTTCTTCTTTTTCTTTTTAATAAATAGTGTTAAATACCAATCTTTTTATCAATTAATATACCATAAGAGTTAAGTTAAGAAAAAAAGATTTAAAATCAAAATAATTTATTAATTCTCAAGCATTTTTATAAGAAAATCTCGAAATTGAGCTTCCTCAATCTGTATATAAGTCTTTTTACCATTAAATAAATACTGCGCAGCAGGACATTTCATAAGCTTATAATATAAATTTTGCATATCCTCTTTCGAAAAGGACTGCATAGGAACTTGCGCCGCAGCTTTGGCTATTATTTCGGCTGTTTGTCGTTTTTTTGTGTTTAAATCTATATTAATATCGTAATTATTTAAAAGCTCCATTAATGACTGAGCCTCTGTTCCTGGCGGCAAAATGGCAGGAACAGCACTAATTTCCAATCTGTTATTTTCAATAAAAGAAAACTCATAAGCAAATTCACGAAACTCATTCTCAAATTCGGTAAGCTTTTGTTTTTCAATTAAAGAAAGTGCCTGGTTTACTGGAAATAAGAGCTTCTGTGAAATTATCTTTGAATTAGTAATCATTTTCAAAACCTCTTCGTATAATATCTTTTGTCGTGCCGCTTTTATATTAATAACAATTAGTTCGTTTTTTTTAGTAACCAATAAATACTTCTCGAAAATGTTCAATACCTCCAACGATTCCTTAATATCATCAGTATTGAAAATCTGTCGTTCAGGTTCATTTTTCATGCCAAACAAAGCATCATACGCAGAAAGGTCTTCTTTTTTAAATGGTTTACTATCAATGCCAGAAATCATTCGAGTTGGAGAATTTTTGAATATATCTGAAGAAAACTTATCCTTGTATTTATCTGCTATCTCGACAGGTTCAATTATTTCTCCTGTTTTTCGATTAACAATAAATGTATCGCAGGCACCCATTGAATTGTCGGAAAAAATGCTATTATCGGTATTTTTAACGATATCTACAATAGGAATAAAGGAGTTTTGAGCAAGCGACTCTTTTACACTTCTCAGAAGTAAATTATAAATCTGCTTTTCATCTTCAAATTTTACCTCATGTTTTTGAGGATGGACATTGACATCAACAAGAGAAGGGTCTATTTCGATGAAAATAATGTAAAAAGGATGAAAATTGATCCCTATTAAATTCTCCATTGCAGTGAAAACTGCGTGGCTAAGAGAGCGACTATAAATTGAGCGTTTGTTTAAATAAAGAAACTGATTTGCTTTTGTCTTTTTTGCAATCGATGGTTCACCAATGTAACCGCTAATTTTTATGCCAATATCTTCTGAATTTAGCGGAATTACTGAATTTGCTATCTCTTCACTAAATAATTTTGCAATTCTACCAATTAAACTATCGGGCAACAAATCAAAAATTAGATTGTCATCATCATAAAATGTAAAATGAATATTTGGATCAGAAAGGGCAAACTTCAACATCGTATTTGAAATATATCGAAATTCTGTCAAATTAGCCCGTAAAAACTTCCTTCGAGCAGGGACATTGTAAAACAAATTACGAACAAAAATCTGTGTCCCTTTGTCCATAGCAATCTGTTCGACTTTAATTTCTTGCATTGGCTCAGAAATCAGTTTCCAACCCGTACCACTATCATCAGCTTGTTTTGTTCTAATCTCAAGTTTAGATACTGAAGAGATCGAAGCTAATGCCTCACCCCTAAAACCAAAAGAGCGTATTGCCTCCAAATCTTCTTGAGTATATATTTTACTTGTCGAATGTCGCCTGCAAGACAGTTTTAAATCTTCGAGAGTCATTCCGCAACCATTATCAACGATATGGATTAACTGCTTTCCTGCGTCGCGGACAATAACGGCAATAGAATCTGCGCCGGCATCAAGCGAGTTTTCTACAAGTTCTTTCACAACCGACTCAGGTCGCTGCACAACCTCGCCAGCGGCAATTTGATTGGCAATGAGCTCCGGCAATATATGGATTTTGTTCTGCAAACTAATGATATTATACTTTTATGCTTTTCAACATATTTCTGATTTCCTGAATGATGGCATCAGGTCTGGAAAGGTGAATCATTTGACTGCTGCTGCTAATAAATTGAAAATTAGATAAGGTAGATAATTCGGTTAATGATTTGTTATGTGCAAGCCAAAGCTCTTCGACAGCACGGGTTTCGTTTTCCGGTATGCCTAGCTGGGAACTAAGGTAAATCATTACTTTGAAATCACGACACATTACCGTTAACGGAATATTCGGAAAATCAGGAATTGAATTGATTATTTCAATACTTTCTGCCAAGCTGTCAAATTCGTCGATTATTGTTTCATATAGTTTTTTGTCTATTTGGTATTCGAAAAGCATTTCCGCTATTATTTTTGGGAAATGTTCATACAAATTATGTAAAATGTTTGTTGTTAATGTTTCGAAATCTTCTTTTTTCATTTCCAAAAGCTTGCGAATACATCCTATTCTCGAAGCAAAAGAAGCTGTTTCCTGAAAAGTGGGCACATCGAGGTTTTCAATTTCTTCATTCTTTACACTCATTGAATCTGCCAAGATGATTCCGGCACATTCCCTTGGAAACATTCTTGCAAAATTCTGAACGACAAGACCTCCGTAGCCATTTCCAACGAAAATAAAAGGAGAAAATATACCGGAATTTGAGAGCATATCGAACAATTCAAAGCAAATTTGTTTAGTTGTACGAGGCATTTTTCCTTTTGGACTTTCAGCGTAACCAGCACGATCATAAAGAATAACGCTTGTATCTTTTGATATTTCTTCGACTATTGGCAGCCATTCTATCGCTAAACCGCCGATACCGGGTTCGATAATTACTGGCGGATTGCCCTCGCCAATTATTCGCATGTATAGATTTTTTTCTCCAGCAGGTATATAATTCCCATCAAGGTTTTGCATTTCTTTTCCTGATTATTTTATTATTAAAATGTTAATTCTCAAAAATTTAAACTAAGAAAAGATTTTATAAAAAAAAAGTTTGACTTATATGTTTTTTTGTTTTATATTTGTAATTAACCATTTGGTTAAATTATTTAGTTAATTATTTTTTTAAGAAAATGGAACATATAAAATCTGATTCTGAACTGAAAATACTTGATGCGGCAAAAGATGTTTTCTATCATCGCGGATTTGCTGGGGCAAGGATGCAGGAAATTGCCGACAAGGCAGGTATTAACAAGGCGATGCTTCACTATTATTATAGAAACAAGGAAAAACTTTTCGAAGCTGTGTTCATCGACGCCATTAATAGTTTTATACCAGACGTTAAAAAAGTATTGAATTCCGATATTGCCCTGGAAAAGAAAATCGTTCAATTTGTTGATATTTATATTTCTAATTTACTTGACAAACCATATATACCTGGCTTCGTTTTATATGAGCTTTCAAGAAACCCTGATGCTTTAGTAAAGACCTTCCTGGATTTTAATCCAGTCAATTTCGATGTTCTTCAAGAACAACTCGGTAACTTGGCTAAAGGTGGCATTACTATCAATGTCGATCCACGCCAATTTGCGCTTAATTTATTGGCTCTGTGCATTTTTCCTTTCATTGCAAAGCCAATGATCCAGGGGATCTTCAATATGGATTTGGACGATTTCAAAGAGTTTATGAATGAAAGAAAAAAAATAATTCCAGAATTGATTTTTAATTCCATAAAAAAAGTTTAATCATTTTTTATAAGGAAACATATGAAATTATCACAAAATTATGCCAGAATCCTGTTCTTGAGTCTGATTGTCATCTCTTTTTCAAATAAAATCTTCGCTAGCGATACTATTTCACTCGAGCAATGTTACGTCCTCGCTGAGGAAAGCTCACCTTTAAGAAAAAATATTGAGTATCGTCAGAGAATAGCTCAATCTAAAATCGACAATTTTAGCAAGGATTATTGGCCGCAGCTGAATCTCAATGCTAAAGCTCAATATCAATCGGAAGTTACAAGGATTGATATTGACATCCCAATTCCCAATTTTAACATCAAATTGCCTGAAATGCCAAAAGATCAATATCAATTAGCGATAAATATTCAACAACTTCTTTGGGATGGCGGCAGTATCTCAAGTTTAAAGAATTTAGAACTTGCGCAACAGAATGTTGATGTCAAACAAACAGAAATTGAGCTTTATAACATCAAAGACAAAGTAAATAATGCATATTTTAACATTCTGATACTTAATGAACGCATCAAAATACTTATAGTTTTAATCGAAACACTCGAGGAAAAGCTGAAAACTGTTAATTCGGGAGTTAAAGCAGGATTTTTGTTAGCAAGCAATGCTGATGTAATCCGTGCAGAGATAATGACTATTAACCAGACAATTTTTGAAACAGTTACCGCAAAAAAAGTGTTCATCGAAATGCTTGGTAAGCTCATCGAAAAAGATTTGAATGAGGATATTGAATTTACGATACCTGATAATGTTATTTTAAAAAACCGTGATTTCCACTCTCGACTCGAATATTCTGCTTTTGAACTGCAAAAAGAAGCTCTTGAGCAAGCTAAACGGCTTAATAAAACTAAATATATGCCCAAAATATTTGCTTTCGGTCAAGCAATGTATGCTAAACCCGGTTTAAATATGTTTTCAGAAAAATTTGAACCGGCATATATAGCTGGAATACAATTCAGTTGGAACATTTGGAATTGGGGAAAAAGTCATAAGGAAGACGAAACTGCAGAATTACAAAAGAATATGCTTATCACAAGTGAAGATAATTTTACAAAACAACTTAATATTGCTGAAAAATCTTACATAAACAATATTGAAAAACTTGAAGGAATGATAGAGCAAGATAAGCAACTTATTGAAATCAGGAAAAAAATCGCTGGGGAAAGCTCAAAACAACTCGATGCTGGGGTAATTACTTCAACTGATTATATCACTGAACTAAACAAGCAAAAACAAGCCGAATTAACTCTGGAAGTTCATAAAATAGAACTAATTAAAACAAAAATTGAATACATCACTTTCACTGGAAATGCTAAATAATTTAAAATATTAGAAATAATGGATTTCTTTTATTTGACAATAGATGAAAGAGGTATTAATAATAATCGCAATAAAATGATAATTAATAATAATTTATACAATTCGAACAAGGTAAAAGATATGAAAAACTTGATGATTTCTTTTTTAGCAATTCTGCTATTTGTTTCCTGTTCCGAAAATGGTAAAAAAGCAGATGCTTATGGTAATTTCGAGGCAATCGAAACATTAATATCTTCAGAAGCAGCGGGCAAGTTAATCTTTTTTAATATCGAAGAAGGAAAAAAATTGCTAAAAGGCGATACGGTAGCAGTGGTGGATACTGTCAGCAGCTCATTGAAAAGAAAACAGCTTCAAGCAATGAAGGAAGGAGTTTCTTCGAAAATTTCCGGTGTTTTGTCGCAGATAGCCATTTATGAGAAACAGTTGGAAACAGCTTTGAAGGATAAAGAACGCTTTGAGAAAATGTTCAGGGAAGGTGCAGCAACACAGAAACAAATGGACGACATCGACGGTCGTGTCGAAGTTCTGGAAAAACAAATAAAAAGCATCGAAACACAAAATGCGGGCATCCTTGCTGAAATTAAATCGGTTTCCTCACAAATCGAACAACTTGACGACTTGATTTCAAAAAGTACTCTGATTAATCCAATCAATGGCACAGTTTTAAACAAATATGCCGAGCAATACGAGATGACAGCACCGGGTAAACCCCTTTATAATATAGCAAATACTGACGAATTAATTTTAAGGGCTTATATAAGCGGAGACCAACTGCCCATCGTGAAAATTGGTGCAGAAGTAAAGATTTTCATTGATAAAAGCAAAACTGAGAATACAGAATTGCAGGGGGAAATTCTCTGGGTCTCAGACAAGGCGGAGTTTACTCCGAAAATCATTCAAACAAAAGATGAGAGAGTCAATCTGGTATATGCTATTAAAATAAAAGTGAAGAACGATGGCTCGCTTAAAATAGGAATGCCTGCTGAAGTACATTTTTAAGGATTTCTCTGAATATTTGCAAAGCAAGAATAAAACATATTTCCATATTTTTCGTTATTGATAAACCACCCTTAAAGTATTTGTTATACACTCAATTAAAAGCTAATATTCTAATTGTATTGCATATTTAAAGGGTTTAAAATTTATTTATAAAAAATTCAAAAAGGAAAAAATATGGAAAGGACGCTTTGCATAATCAAACCTGATGCAGTAAGCAAAAATGTAATCGGTGAAATAATCGCAAAAATTACTCAAGCCGGATTTAAGACTTTGGGAATGCGTCTAATGCGCATATCAAAGGAGCAAGCAGGTGCTTTTTACGAAGTTCACAAAGAACGCTCCTTTTATGGTGAGCTTGTAGAATATATGAGCAGCGGACCAATTGTTCCCATAGCTCTTGAAAAAGAAAATGCAGTCGAAGATTTCCGAAAACTTATCGGAGCAACAGATCCCACCCAAGCCGCAGAAGGCAAAATACGCAAGCTTTATGGAGAATCAAAAGCTGTTAATGCTATCCACGGTTCAGATTCGGTTGAGAATGGACTAATCGAAATAGGATTTTTTTTCAGCAAATCAGAGATAATTCTGTAGTTCCCGTGTCATTCTAATAAACAGATAATACAATGTTGAAAAAACTTAATAATATTTCGTCAAAAACGAAATATAAAAATCCTTGGTGGGAGTATCGGCTCGATGAATACCAGATGCCCTCCGGGAATATTGGCGAATATCATTATGTTTACACTCGCGGCTCGACATTTGTTATTCCGATGCTTTCTGATGGAAGATTTGTTATGACAAAGCAATATCGTTACCTGGTCCAAAAAGAAAGTATTGAATTTCCTGGTGGCGGGCTTGCTGAAGGTCTTTCTCCAGAAGAAAATGCAAAAAATGAGCTAAAAGAAGAAGCCGGTTTTTGGGCAAACAATTTGAGAATGATTGGCGAGTTTAATCCTTATAACGGAGTTACTAACGAAATGTGTAAAGTATTTTTTGCCAATAACTTAGAAAAGCTCGATTCTTGCCCTGAAGAATCAGAAGAATTTGAAATTCTTTTCTTAAAAAAAGAAGAAATTGTTGAAAAAATCAAAAAAGGTGAAATATGGGACGGAATGTCATTAGCAGCGTGGACGATTTTTCTTTATCATTAAGTAATAAGCCTATGTCTTTTAAAAAGTTAGATTTCTCTTTAACCATAGAGAATTTATTTTCAATTATTCTATTATTTGTGCTTTTTATTGTGCCTCTTAATTTATTTTCTCAATCAGATCCAGTCAAAGGGAAAAAATCTGATTTCAGTTTCAAAATTGCACAAAAATACACTGAAAACAGCCCTTATGTCTATCATTACATCCAAAGAGATACTGTTAGACGCGTTTTTAGCGACAAATCAGAAAAAATATATCTGCGCGATGTAGATTATTACATTACAATAACTGCTGAGAACCCTCCTCAAGATGGTTTCTTAACAATAACAATAAACATCGACTCAATGATGTATCGATTAAAAGACGGCGAAGCAGAGTTCAAGTTTAGTTCACAAGAAAAGCTTGGCGGCTCCGGTATTGAGTTCGATGATATGGAATTCTATAACGCCTCTCTTGGACGAATGTTTGATCTGACACTATCTCCATATGGAAAAGTTAGCAGTTTAGGTGGTGAACAGCTTGAATGGATTAGAGATTATGTTTTGCAAGGCAAGGGCAAAATTAGCGAAAAGAAAATGTATATTTGGGACAGAGCATTATCAGACAAGAATTTAGCATTTATTACTGATATTCGAAAATTTGAAGTACCACTCGGTTATTTGAAAATAGATACAAGTTGGGTTTCTCCTTTGAATTTTGAGCTAAACGGCTTGAGTTATCAAGGCGATGTTACTGCTTTGATTACCGATTTTGAAACTGGTCATGCACATATTTCAGCCAAACTCGATTCGCTAAGCTGCAACCAGGAAAAATCATTGTTTTATGGAATAAATGAGTTGGTCGATATCGTCGACTCGAAACTCAAGGGAACTTACACCGTTGATATTAATAATAATGGTTCAGTTGATATTGCTTCTTTGAAGGCGGAGATAGAAACTGATGCCCGCATTAAGAAAGAGTATTTCAAAGAATACACACATACTGAAATCAAGTGGATTCTTTTAGGTAGATACGTTTATAAATCCGAAAAGTAAGCAAAATTATATATTATTTCAAATATATTCTTAATTTATTAGTCTAATCTAATAATTTTATTAACAATATTTAGAAAAAATGATAAAAACAGTAAAAAGAGTATCTAAACTACCCAAATATACTTATTTGGGTTGCACTATGACACGCAATCGCACCCCTTGGTGCTTTAGAATATGTCCGCCGGACGCCAATGGCTTGGGGAAATGCGGAAGAATTGCTCCACATACACTAAAAGGTAACATCCAACTAGGCATAATCAAATACGAACAGGAAATTCGTAGAAAACTCAAAGAGAAAGAAATAGCTAGTAGTTTTGAATTAAAAATTCTAGAAAAAAAGTAAAAATTGAGATTTAATAATGTTAAAACAACGAATCTTGCTTTATTTTGATAACTTTAACAGTCGTCGTTTCTAATTCACGAACAATATCGATTTCAGAAAATTTCCTTAAGGATTGCTCCTTGCCAATGATTCTTCCTTTAGATTTCAACAAAGCAAATCCACGACGAAGTGGCGACAAAGGATAAAGAGACTGCATCATCTGCTCGAAAGCTTTTATTCTCTGCCTTTTAACTTCAACTATTTGAGATATTCTTTTAGAGATACGATTTTCACTTTCATCAACTTCCCTTTTATAAGTATTTATGCGTTCCGTAACCCTTTTAAAAGCATTTCCATTTGCAAGCTTCAGCATCACCTCCTTTTTTGATTCTATTAATCTTCTAATACTACGGCTCATATCTAAACGCGACGTATCGATGAAATCTCTTATACTGTCAATCGGCACAGGAGTAGCAAGTTCGGCGGCAGCTGTTGGCGTAGCTGCCCGCATATCTGCAACAAAATCGGAAATTGTAAAATCTGTTTCATGTCCGACAGCAGAAATAATAGGTATTTTTGAATGAAATATGGCTTTGGCAACTATTTCTTCGTTAAATGGCCATAGGTCTTCAATCGAGCCACCTCCTCTACCAGAAATGATCAGTTCAGCATCTGTTTTGTTCAATTCCTCAATAGCCATCGCAATATCTTCAGCAGCGCCTTCGCCTTGCACAAGAGTAGGGCGAAAATAGATTTTCATCACCGAAAATCGTCGTTCTATTGTTGAAAAAATATCTCGAATTGCTGCACCAGTTGGCGATGTAATAACCCCAATAGTTAGAGGCAATTTCGGTAATGGCTTCTTAATATCCCGGTCAAAGTATCCCTCCTCTTCCAACCTTTTTTTAAGTGCTTCGTAAGACAGATAAAGATCTCCCTGACCAAGAGGAGTAAGCGAAGTACATTCGAGTTGATATTGCCCGCGAGGTGGATAAACGGTGATATTACCTCGGGCAATTACTTTCATTCCGTCTGCAGGCTGAAAATTTATCGTTCGCGTGCGCCACATTACGCAACTTATCGCTGCTCCCTCCTCTTTCATGCTAAAATATCTATGTCCAGAGCTATGTAAAATATAATTAGATATTTCTCCCTGGACAGAAACAGTACCAACACCCGTTCGCAGCAAGTTGCTTATGAGATTTGTCAGTTGCGATACAGTGATTATATTATCTTTCATAACAAAATATATATTTTTTTCTTTAATAATTAAACAATTCGTATTTTAAAGTGTATATATAGTAACAGAAGAAGAAAATTATATATTTAATAATTGAATTTTAATTCATTCTTAATTTATAAAAAACTTGTTTAATATCTGCGAAAGTATAAAAATATGAGTAAAAAAAATATGATTAAGACATTTATAATAATTACTTTTTTGGGTTTCTTCCTTTCAAATAGTGCATATTCCTGCGATATCGAATTTAGTGTGATTAAAAATAAAAAAGAGATATATGAAGCAGGCGATAAAGTAATTGTAAAGGTCAGCGTTTTGCTTACCCATCGCAACTGCCTCGAAGGAATCGAAAAAACTGATTTTAAGACGAAGGGTTTAGAAATATCAAAAGCTACAAAATGGGTCGAAGTATTGACAGGCTTGTTTGAACGGAAATTGATGATTACAATTAATGGCTCGAAAGATGGCAAAGGTATTCTTAGTGCTTTGCGCACTTGCGAGAAAGAAGGGGGCTACGCTTCCCTATCCTTTAAAATAAAAAAATAATTAACCAACAAGAATATGATTTTTCACAAATTAACTACTATTTCGATAATTGCGGTTTTTCTCTGTTTATTGCTGATCGTTCCTTCAGAAAACCTAGCGCAATGTAATGATTGTAGTGCTTGCCAACAAAAATCTAGAAAAGCGAAGATTGCCTCAATTCCGAAACAAAACAAAAGAAATGTTAAGAAAATTAGCGAAAAAGACGAATTTCTCGATTTCAAAAAAAACAATAATAAGAATAATAACGCTAATGACGAATTCGAAGATTTTGAAGATTTCGATACCAATTCTGAAGGCTCTAACGCCTTAGAAACACAAGATAATAGCTGTAAGAATAATAATTTTTGGGATTGGAATAAGCTTTCAATACAAATTGTTGCTTTATTTTTTACAATAATAGCCGGTATATTTTTTCGCAATAGTCCGACAAGAAAATTTAGATATCTTTTTCTTATAGGTTCAGCTATCTACCTTGGATTTTATAATGGGGCATGCCCCTGCCCAATTTCGAGTTTGAGCCATTTTTTAATTGGTATTACTGGTGGCAAGGTTCATTGGGCAAATACAATGTGGATTATCGGTCTTGTGCCTATAACTTATTTTTTCGGTAAAGTTTGGTGTGGTTGGGTCTGTCATTTAGGAGCATTGCAGGAGTTTTTATATAAACCCGGGAAATATCCTTTCCTTCAAGGTGAAAAAGCACAAAAGACAATGAGAATAATCCGTTGGGTGTTGTTGGGAGTGCTAATAGTTCAGTTGCTTTACTCCCATACCTACCTTTTCAATAAAATCGATCCCTTTCGAATTGCATTTAATCTAGGGCAAGGAGCAAATCTGACAAGCTGGATATTGCTCGGACTTCTATTGCTAAGCTCTGTTTTTATAAATCGACCATTTTGCAAAGCCGCTTGTCCTATTGGGCTTGTTCTCGGTTGGGTCTCGCATATTCCTGGTGCATCAGTGCTTGGCCCGAAAGCTGGACAATGCACTGGTTGTCGTTTGGGCAGTTCAGCATGCGAAATGGATGCTATTGTTAGACAGAATAATATCAATACATTAAAGAATTCCGATTGTATAGCTTGTGGCGAATGTATTGATGCCTGCGCCAAAGATGCATTAACTCATTATCGCAAAAGCAAAAAACACCCTTCGACTGTCGTTTGTGGAAAATCAACTATTAATAATTGACTTGTTGAAAATAAAATTCAAAATTTCGTATATTTGTCAAAATTCATAAAAACAATTTTTGGTTTTGACAAAAATGAAAAAAATTCTAATTATATTTTTCTTTTTAGCATTAAATATTCATTTATTTGCTGAAGAAGGTATTCTAAAAAATATAAGCATTAGTACAGAAATAGAATATGCCATAATTCTTAATAACGGTGATATTTTAACAGGTTACATACTCGAGTTTACGAGAAACGAAAAAAATGGTGAAGGTATAAAATTCGATACGGAGCTTGGTGAAGCAATTATATTTGAAAAACAAATAAAAAGGATTTACCCCGTCGAAGAGAGTAACCGCCACAGCCATCGCGTTTTTCTCTTGCCAACAGCTAAACCGATAGGAAACAATCACTTTATTGGTGCTTTCGAATTACTCTTTTTTTACGCTGGTTTTGGTATTGGCGACATCGTATCAATAACAGCAGGTAGAACAGTTGTTCCCCAAATCCGTGCAGACGAGCAGTTTATGACCCTTAATGGCAAGGTAACATTATTAACTGAAAATTTTGATAATATAAACAGATCGCTTTCGCTTGCTGTCGGCGGAAATCTTGCTTTTATCAATGACAGAAATCGGCTTGTCCATTATTATGGTGTTGGCACTTTCGAGCTAAGCCGCACTTCGCTCCACGCTTCTGTTTTTTACAAGGCAGGAAGTCAGGATATAAATGATTTATACTTCGGAGTAAACCATATAGAAATGTTGTATCCTAATGGTGCTTTTGGTATTGGATTAGGAGTTGATAGCCGTCTTTCAAATACACATGGTTTATACTTTATTGGTGAATTATGGAACAATAATATTCAGCAGCCGACTAACACGGCAATACTTCTTGGCTTGCGACTTTGCAATCAAAATTTTTCTGCAGAATTCGGGCTCTCTTTTTTCACAACTCCCTTTTTTGCTCCATTTACGAGCTTTGTATGGACCCCATTTTAAAAATTTAGTAACAATCCAACATACATTTTCCAAAAAATAAATATTTGCTAAACTTTTTTATTTTATATAAGTTATTTTTCTTAATTTGCATTTAGTAAGTAAGTAATTTTTGGGGCATTCTTTTTGTGGTTTGTCCCACATTAATTTTTATTAAAGGAGAAGTATTAATGGCTACAGGATCATTCAATCCTTTTCAGATGGCGCAGCAGCAATTCGATGCGATAGCTGCAAAGCTGAACTTGGATCAAGCAACATGCGATTTATTGCGCAACCCCAGCAGAGAATATCATTTTACTATTCCAATACGTATGGACGATGGCTCTTACAAAGTGTTTCGCGGCTTTCGCGTGCAGCACAACGACGCTCGCGGACCATGCAAAGGCGGAGTCCGTTTCCATCCCCACGAAACAGCAGATACAGTTTGTGCCTTGGCAATGTGGATGACTTGGAAAACTGCCGTTGTCGATATCCCTCTCGGAGGTGGTAAAGGCGGCATAATTTGCGACCCACAGAATCTTTCGATGCGCGAGCAAGAAGCTCTTTGCCGCGGCTGGGTTCGCCAATTGGTAAAAAATGTCGGTCCATTGCAAGACGTACCTGCCCCAGATGTTTTAACCACAGGGCAACACATGCTTTGGATGCTCGACGAATACGAAAAAATCACCGGTGTCAAAGCTCCCGGCTTTATCACAGGCAAACCAGTCGGTTCTGGCGGCTCACTTGGAAGAACTGAAGCTACCGGTTATGGTGTAATTTATTGTCTTCGAGAGGCATTAAAAGAACTTAAAATCGACGTAAAATCAACTACTGCTTCATTCCAAGGTTTTGGTAACGTAAGTCAATATGCCATCGATCTTTATACACAATACGGCGGGAAGGCTATTTGCGTTTCTTGCTGGAATCAAAAAGAACAAAAATCTTATACATTTAAAAAAGCTTCAGGCATCAACTTACAAGAGTTATTGTCGATTACCAACCGCTTCAAAGAAATTGACAAAGAAAAAGCAGTGGAAATTGGCTACGAAGTTCTACCAGGAAATGCCTGGATTGAGCAAGAAGTCGATATCCTCGTTCCAGCAGCTTTAGAAAACCAGATCAATGCCGACACCGCTCCTCTAATAAAAGATACTGTAAAAGTGATTTGCGAAGGTGCTAATGGGCCTACAACTCCCGAAGCAGATGAAATTATCAAGAAAAAAGGAATTTGGTTAGTTCCCGACTTTTTAGCTAATGCTGGCGGCGTTACTTGTTCTTATTTCGAGCAAGTCCAATGTAATATGAACTATTTCTGGCCCAAAGATGAAGTCCTTCAGAAATTAGATGATAAGATGACATCAGCTTATCATGCTGTTTCTGATGTTGCCAATAAAAAGGGTGTTTATATGCGCGACGCTGCTTATTTGATTTCTATTTCAAGGGTTGTCGAATCATGCAAACTTCGTGGTTGGATATAATCCTAAAGTAATTTAGTTTTATTTTCTTTTTTATTGGGCTGTCTGAAGTAGTTTTTTCTTTAGACAGCCTTTTTTTATTCTTTGCCCTGATTTTATACCAAATATTCTATGTGGCAAAATTTAGATTTGTGAAGGGCAGGTGTTTGGTTTCTAATTTTGATAAGTTTGTTCCTGATTTTGCATTATCAATTTCAATACCTGTTAAGTGTCCAGATTCATCGAAATCTAGAACTATTCCGGAAGAAATCTCTTTTGATACGACACTTTTAGAATCTTTTATGTCTATGTAGAGTGTATCAGTTTCGTCAAAATATTCAAATTTCATATTCTTACTCGACTTTTTTGTTTATTCACTTTTAAAAAACTATCATTAATACTTTATCTTTATAACTTCTTTAATTCTAAGAAAATTTTATTTATTTCTTCTTTTTTATTCATTAATCTTTTTAATTCTGCTAAATTGTTTGATTGAAGCTCGTAGGGCATTCCTTGCAAATCATTCTTTATTGTGTTAATGCGACTTTCGATATTTTTTAAAAGGGGTTTGAGGATGACATAGCGATACATTGATTCGTCGTTTTTAATTAGCTCATCCCCATCGGTAAATTTTTTCCATAACTCGCTGGGAGTTTCGCGCCCAATACAGAAACCGGATAAAAAATCTCTTTCATCTTCTTTTATATCTTCACAAGTAAATATATCCACAGCCAGATCGAGCCCGTCTTCGTGCATTGTGTCAAGTTTTAAAAACAATTCTTTGGCTTTCGAGCTAGTAAATATTTCAGCAGAAAGGTAGTATTTTTGCTTAAAAATATCTAAAGAACCGGGATCGCTCATAATTAATTCAAAAACATATCTTTCCTCTGGAAGTATTTCGCTTAAATTAGATCCTGCCCTCGCTTGTATTTGCTCTATGTTCTTTGTAGTTATGTTAGTCTGATTATCTTTAGTAAATGTTTTTATTGTTTTAGCTTTTGCTTGCTTCTCTCTAATAACTTTCTCTTTATAGATTTCTTTTAATTGATCTCCGCTAAGTTTGTATAATTCAGATATTTTATTAATATAAAAATCGTGTTGGAGTCTATCAGCAATTTTCGAGATTAATTTAATAGTCTCACGAATTGCTTCTGTTTTTCCAAGTGGTGTGTCTAACTTTCCATTATTTTTATAGAATAAATAAATAAAATCAACAAATTGCATTGCCTCATCAAGATATTTTTTAAACAGCTTTTCTCCATTGTTTCGGATAATACTGTCCGGGTCTTCTCCAGTGGGCAAAATAACAATACTAACCTCATAACCTTGCTCAAGCGCCATTTCCAAACCACGTTTGGCAGCGTTTAAGCCAGCGAAATCGGAGTCATAAACAAAAAATAGACGCTTGCAAATACGTTTTAAAATTAATAATTGCTCGTTTGTCAGTGATGTGCCACTTGATGCCACAGCAGTTTTAAATCCGGCTTGGTGCAAAGAAATTACGTCGGCATATCCTTCTGTTAAAATAGCATAACCTTTTGTTCTTATTTCGTTTTTCGCCTGATAAAAGCCATATAAAGAATTACTTTTGTCGTAAACGATTGATTGCGGCGAGTTTATATATTTGGCTCCATCATTATCGTCCAAAGCTCGCGCTCCAAAGGCAATAACCTTGCCCATAGCATCTTGAATCGGAAAAATTGCCCGTTTTCGAAAGCGATCATACGTTGAATTTTTATCCTCATTTTTGACAATTAGACCAGCTTCGAACAAAATATCCTCGTTAAAGTCTTTTCCAAAACGATTTTTTATTTCTTCCCAGGAATCGGGAGCACAACCGAGTTGAAATTCTTTGATAGTTGCTTCATTAAAACCGCGTCTGCGATAATATGAGAGAATGTTTTTACCACTAGGTGTCATTAACAGCTTTGAATAATACCCTGCTGTTTTTCTTAAAGCCTCTAAGACGAGATCCCGACGTGTGAGTTGTTCTTTTTTTTCTGGAGTTAAGGTTTCTTCTTCAAAAGGAATGCCGCTCTTTTTAGCTAACTCTTTCAAAGCTTCGGGAAACGACAAACCTGCATAATCCATTAAAAAACCTGCAGCATTGCCTGCTTTTCCACAGCCAAAACATTTGAATATATTTTTTTCTTGAGAAACGGTAAAAGATGGAGTTTTTTCGTTATGGAAAGGGCATAGCCCTAAAAAATTAGAACCTCGACGCTTCAAGTCCACATAATCGCCAATAATATCAACGATATCGCTTTCCCGAAGTATTCTTTCTTTTAATTCATCTGAAATTGGCATTTTCAACCAACATTATGGGACTATCCTGTAAATCATTCGAGGAAATGGAATAACTTCCCGTATGTGCGATGCACCTGATAGCCATTTTACGGTGCGTTCCACACCCAATCCGAACCCGCTATGAGGTACAGAGCCAAATTTTCGCAAGTCTAAATACCATTGGAACTCCTCGACGGGGAGTTCGTGATGTTTAATTCTTTCCAATAAGAGGTCGTGGTTGTCTTCACGCTGGCTTCCGCCGATTAATTCACCAGCTTTTTCTGGTCCGAGCATATCCATTGCAAGAACTAACTTATCGTTTTCTGGATCTCGTTTCATATAAAATGCTTTTACTTCGGTTGGGTAACGGTGGATAATGCACGGCTTGTCGAATTGTTCCATTATTGCTTCTTCCTGTACCGTTCCGAAATCTTCTCCCCAGGGAAATGGGAAAATATCGACATCTTGCCCATCGATTTTTTTCTTTAGAGGTATCTTATTGGCAATAAGCCAATCGACTGCTTCAGTATAACTCATTCTATAGAAAGGTCGTTTTACAAGTTCGAGTTTGGAAGTATCTCTTTCGAGAGTGTCAAGTTCTTTTTTGCAGGTTTTTAGGACAAACTGGACTATGTATTCTATCATATCTTCAGCCAAATCCATATTGTCATCTATATCAAAGAAAGGCATTTCAGGCTCGACCATCCAAAATTCGGTCAAATGCTTTCTTGTTTTCGACCTTTCAGCCCTAAAAGTCGGACCAAAAGTGTAAACTTTGCCTAAGGCCATCGCCGAAGCTTCTGCATAAAGCTGCCCTGACTGCGAAAGGTAAGCCTTACCTAAGTCAAAATAATCCGTTTCAAAAAGTGTGGAAGTCCCCTCGCAAGCATTTGGAGTTAAGATTGGTGAATCCATCAATTTAAAGCCATTCCCATCGAAGAAATCACGTATTGCCTTGATTACGGCGGCACGAACGCGCATTATTGCGTGTTGCCTCGACGAACGAAGCCAAAGATGGCGATGCTCGATTAAAAAATGCTCGCCGTGTTCCTTGGGGGTTATCGGATAATCGTTTGTTAAATGATAAATTTTAATATTATTAGCATCTAATTCAAAGCCTCCTGGAGCCTTATCGGTAGCCACAACTTTTCCAGTTATTGAAAAAGAGGACTCCTGAGTGAGAGTTTTAGCACTTTCAAACACCTCTTCCGACACATTACTTTGGAAAACAACACATTGGCAAATTCCCGTTCCATCGCGTAAAATAAGAAATTGTAATTTTCCTTTGTCACGTTTGTTGTATAGCCAGCCTCGGAGCGTTACTTCCTCGCCAACATGCTTGCCTAAATCTTCAATATAAACAAAAGATTGATATATAGAACTCATTACTTACCTTTTTTAAAACATACTTAAAAAATTGTTAAAAATTCAATAATCAAAACTACAAACTTTTTTTGATCTAGCCAAAAATCTACTATTCAGCAGTCGGACTGCCATATTGTTCCCATTCTTCTTTTGACGGTCCATAAACGCCTGGTACGGGAAGTCCTGCTTGGCGCATTAAAATGGTTAGTTGTCCACGATGGTGTATTTCGTGTTTAATTAAGCCCACAAGGATTAATTTTCTTGTCCAAACAGTGCCATATACCTCAATTTCATCGTCAAGAATACCGTTTATCCATTTACTTTTTAATTCGGAGGCTAGCGAGGCAGCAGCATTTTTATATGCTTCGGCAATTAATGAGGCACTGCTTGGAACTGGAGCTTCTTCGGAAGGTGCCTTAACATCGAGTCCGGTATGGTTCATCATTTCTGCTATGGTTTGAACGATATGCCAAGCGATTCTTCCAAGAGTTCTTCCTCCGGAATATACTTTTTGATTTAATGATTCATCAGTAAAAGTGTTAAAAACTTTTAGCGTGCTTTCGTTTTCTTGTTCCCAATCAGCTAAGAATGCTTCAACTGTGCAATACATATTTTTCTCCAATCTTCTAAGTGATTAATTATTTTTTTATTAAATTGAATGTTAATAAACGTTATACTTGAAAAAAAATTATGAAACAAAAAACAGAATTTGTATGCAGTAATTGCGGAGCCCGCTCTCCGAAATGGCAAGGTAAATGCAACAGTTGCGGTTCTTGGGATACATTTGTAGAAGATGTCCAGGTATCCACATCAAAAAGAATTACGAAAAAGCTATTAAAAAGCGATGCAGTTTTTTTGAAAGATATTGCCCTTGATGGTGAAATCCGCATCACCACTTCTATTAAGGAATTAGACAGGGTTCTCGGTGGAGGTATCATTTCCGGTTCGTTAATTCTTGTTGGAGGTGATCCTGGAATTGGGAAATCAACCTTAATGCTCCAAATGTGCCGCGGGTTCGGCAATTACAAACCACTTTATGCAACAGGCGAGGAATCTTTGAGACAAATCGCATTTAGGGCAAAGCGTTTAGATGGGATTCCCGACGATTTATCCATTATAGCTGAAACAAATATTGAAATAATAAACTCAGCAATACTGTCTTCTGATTATGATTTAGCGATAGTCGATTCAATTCAGTCGGTTTTTACGGATAAAGTTGATCAAGCGCCAGGCAGTATTGCTCAAGTTCGCGAATGTGCCGCATTATTGATGAATACAGCCAAAAAGAGCGGCAAGCCTGTTTTTATTATTGGACATGTTACCAAAGATGGTATGATAGCCGGTCCGAAATTGCTCGAACACATGGTCGATACTGTGTTGCAATTCGAAGGAGATAAAACATATTCTTTTAGAATACTGCGTGCTTTGAAAAATCGCTATGGCTCTACAAACGAAATTGGTATTTTCGAGATGTGCGAGCAGGGATTGAAGGAAGTCATTAATCCTTCAGAAATTTTTCTAGCTCAACGTAAATCCGAAGATAGTGGGGTGGCTGTTGTTGCCGCAATGGAAGGCGCCCGTCCATTACTTCTAGAAGTGCAAGCATTGGTCTCCCCCACTGGTTTTGCTGTTCCTCAGCGAACTACGACAGGTTTCGACCTAAGAAGGCTCAATATGATATTGGCTGTTCTCGAAAAACGACTTGGTGAGAAGTTTCGTATGATGGATGTTTTCGTTAATGTTGCTGGTGGCATTTATTTAAACGATCCCGCTGTTGATTTGGGTATTGCTGCGGCATTAGTTAGCTCGCTTAGAGATAAACCCATCGATTCGAATACGCTGTTAATTGGGGAAATTGGACTTACTGGCGAGGTTCGCTCTGTCTCTGCAATGGAGCAACGACTTTCGGAAGCCGAGAAACTTGGCTTTAAAAGAGCTTTTGTCTCGTCGGCTGCCAGCAAAAAGATTTCAAAGTCATTTAATATGAAAATAATGCCTGTCGAACGTATATCATTAGCTTTTGCTGAGCTTTTTGATTAAGAAAACCATTATCCATCAACACTAAAAGGCAAAGGAAACACCTGCTCGATAGGTTTCGTACATAAGCGGAGGAGCAGTCTCAATGGGCCAATTCATATTTTTCTTTCTTAATTCGAAAAGACCGTAAGAGACGCCGTTTTTAAGCAAAAAATCGATTATTGGACCAAAGACAGGAGACCTTCTTACAGCTAAACGGGAGAAAGAGTCAGCAATCCCGGTTGCGGCGGATTCGATTATCTCGCTTAAAGCCCAATACCAGAACAAATGACGCTCAAAAACAATGTTCTTTTCATAAGCTACATTCAAAGAAAGTGGCGAAAATAGTTGCAGCTTGGCTCCTGCCTCGAAAAAATCTCCAAATCGAAAGGATTCATCAAATCTATTAATTATTTTTTTATCTGGTAAAGGAATTCTTTTTTCTTGGAAATCTACATTTGTCCAAGATAAACCGTTACCGTGATACAAAACCAAGCCAGCACCTTTCATAAAGCTATATCCATATCCGCTCTGCCAGCCAAAACCAAAACGCCAGGCTTCTGATTTCAAATCATTTCCAATTTGTTTGGCACTCATATTATTTGTAGAACTGTTCCCCAGGAAAAAATAATTATACTCATGCTTGTATATTATTTTATCATCAATAACAGTATTACTATTCGTATAGCCAATGCGAATATCACCCGATTGAACACTTGAAATATTCTTTGCAATAGTGTTTTTGTAAAAAGAAAGATTGCTTTGCCCATAAAGGAATTCTATGGTTGGTTTTTCGCTCGAAAAGAAATTAAAAACATCAGCACCTCGCCAATCCCAAAAATCGCTTTCTTCATCATCAAATTTAAAAAATTGCTCATCATCTTGAAGAAAATCCTTAACTTGCTCATCATCTTGGAAATAGTTCTTATTTTGTTTGTCTTCTTGGGATAAAAGCGGCACGATAGCAAATGCAAACAAAAGACCAATTAGCAAAAATAGCTTGTTCATAATTTTTACCTTTTCAAGTGATTAACAATGCTTTTTATTGAATGCTACGTAAATACTATGGAATATGTTTCAAAAAACACTAAAAAGATATTTTTTATATATAATAATCAACAACTGCAAGCTCGGAGCATACATTGTTTATTGTGTTCAAGACACTTAAGTGTGCTGGATGTTTGCGATAAATATTCAGGCTATTTTCATCATCGAAGGCAGATATTAAAACCATATTGTAAGCAGTTGGAGAAAAGCTACAATTTATCCCAATTTCATATTCTCTTATTTGCTCAATTTGTTTAGGTAAATTCATTAACAAATCTTTAACAATTCCCATATTTTCGGATTTTGTAGAATTTTGGGCTTCTTCTTTAAACCTGAACATAACAATGTGCTTTAACATAATTTTTCCTTAAATCAATCCAACAAAACTTTTTGTTAATAGGGAATAAAACTAAGCATTTTTAAATCCAATTTTTTTAAAGAAAAGTCTGCATTTTGGCTCAATAAGTATTACAAGAACTGCAAAAAATGCTCCTGCAAATAAATCAACCACGTAATGATATCTTAAGTACACAGTAGAAATAATCAATCCAATCCCAATAATTAATTGCAACCATCTTTGCAATGCTTTATTTTTAAAGACAAGGAACAGGTTAATCAATGTCATCATTGTATGTCCGCTTGGCATACAGTCCCTGTTAGCAACGTGTATAGAACCTCCCATTCCAAACTGGATACCCCCTCCTTGATTAACAAAATTGCGCATATAATCTGAAAAGAATAAGCCTGGGAGTTCATTATTCATATTTTG
>CAYVTD010000001.1:0-137350 GCA_964454445.1 uncultured Hyphomicrobiales bacterium | reverse complement strand
AATGATTGATGATAAAAAAGAAGGACTGTATCAATTATTTTATGAAAATGGTAACAAACAATTTCTTTTTCAATGAAGATTTACGTAAATAGAGAAATAGCTTCAGATTTTAAAGATAGTTGCAATAAATTGTTTTCTTTATTTACTCATAATGGCAAAAAGAGTACTTTTGGAAAAATTTATAGATTTTCGGCAGGGAGCAAGACCATTTTGACAATGCCAAGAATGTTGAAATCATCAGTTTCGTGGACTTCGTAAGGCGGATACTTGTCGTTTTCTGAGAAAAGGTAGAGCCGGTTGTCGTCGATTTTCAAGCGTTTAACCAAGATGTTGTCTGCAAGGGTAATGAGAGCAATTGCATTGTCTTTTGGCTGGGTATTGCGGTCCACGAGAATGTAATCGCCATCGAAAATGCGAGCTTTTTCCATAGAATCGCCGCAAACTTTGCAAATGGTAAGCTCGTCGGATCCGCTATCAATTTTTTTAAAAATATCTTCGATTTTTGCAGAATCATCTAATATAGTATGATATTTTGAGGCGCCGACAGTTTGGAGATATGTGCGAAGCTCGGGTTTATTCATAAAATCAATGCGTCGTAGCAAGATAGCTTTGCTGCTATTCTCTGTAATAAATCGTATGCTTTCGGCAGAGCAAGAAGCATCAGAAAAAGCGCTGCGAAAAATCGAAGGGTTGCGTCGTTGACATTCTTCAAACAACAAGTCTGTTTTCCATTTGTTGTGTGTCGAGCCAAGAAACTCTTGCAAGAGCAATCGCCTAGTCAAAAGATATAGCTCGTTTTTCGTAAAATGCACAATTTTATTGGCAAACTCAAAGCGGGTCATTTTTGGCGTTTTCTCTTAGCTTGCAACTGCTCTGTTAAGCGTTTTTTACGAATAATTTCCCAAATATTACCTGCTGCGGCTGTGTGGTGCTGAGCTTTGTCGAGAAGTATGTCAATGGGAGTTTTTTCGAGATCGGGTTGATTAAGCTCACTTGTGATACCACCAATTTTTTGCTCTAGTTCCTTGCCTGCGATTGTGTTGGCATATATCGTGCCTTCACCGGATAAAATATAAATAGGATTAATACCCCTTCGGTAAAGGTTTAACAAAAGGTGGTTGGGTATGGCAGAGCGGCCAGATTCGTAATTTGCCATTCTGTCTTTGGTTTCACCCATTAGATGCGCAAATTGGCTTATTGTGAGTTTATAGCCCTCGTTGAATATTTTTCGTATTTCATTTAATCTTTTTCCCATAGAAATATTAAGATCATTCATAGAATCCAAAAAAAATACTTGACTTGTATGTAAAAATTACACATATTTGCAGCAGTAATTGCGATATAATTTTTGCAAACTTTGTTTGCATTTGTTACAAATATACGGAATTACGACAAATTGACAAAAAAATATTTTAAAAGGAGCAAAAAAATGGAAAAAATCTCAATGAAACAGCAATTTTCAAATTGTGAAGATTTGGCAAATTGTGAAGCTGCTAATTTAATGATTATTAAGACAAATAATAGTTCATCGGCAAAGAAAAAAAAATCGAACGACAGGGTGAAAAATGCTTTTAAGCAATTTATCGAGGAAATAAAGCTCAAGCACCTGCTCGATAAGCAATATGCTGAGGATCTGATGTTTATTATTGATGATTACATTGACAACAATGTGTCATCTACTTGTCATTTTTAAGAAATCTTATATTTAAAAAGAGCTATAATACTCTAAATAACTTAACAACAATAAGGGAGAAAGCAATGAAAGACATCTATGAATTGATGGTGGACGAAGATGTTAAAGGCGACTTGGAAATGCTGAGAGATGTTTGCGGGTTGGAGGCGCTCAAAAAAATACTTCGAGGGATGGCAGGAATTAGTTTGTATATTCCGAGAATAACTGGTCTTGAGTCGCTTGTGTTGCGGTATATCAAAAGCAATCCCGACCGCACTTTCAAGCAAATAGCCCGCGATTTGAACGTTTCAGATGCATATATAAGGAAAGTAAGAAGCAGAAATATGGGAAAAGCAAAAAAAATATTTAATTAGTAATGTTTTTTTATTGGGGGTTAAGTTCTGATGTAGTTTTCTCTGCCTGAAAAAATAATTGCAAAAAAGTTGTGTTTTTGGTGCGGAGAGGGGGACTTGAACCCCCATGCCTTTCGGCGCCACCCCCTCAAGATGGTGCGTCTGCCAATTTCGCCATCTCCGCGTTTTCAAGAACTTCAAATATAAGGCAAAATATTTTATTTTAAAAATGATTTTTTCAATTTCTTACATTTATTTTTGGTAAATAAAAATTTTTGTCGAATATTTTAGATTTTAATTGGAAAATATGGAAAAAGTGCATAACTTTGACTTTCTAGAAAAATAAAACAAGAAAAAGGAAAGGCACTATGTTTGTAGAATACATACCACTTATTTTCATGGTCTTATTTGGCTTTGTTATGGCTGTGGTGTTCCTGCTTGGCTCGGAATATTTGGGGGCAAGGCGCAGCACGAAGGAAAAGCAGACCACTTATGAAAGTGGAATGATACCCTTTGGCACTGCTCGCGAACGCTTATCAGTGAAATTTTATTTGGTAGCCATGAGCTTTATTGTCTTCGATATAGAAGTAGTGTTTTTATATCCTTGGGCGGTAAATATTGTTAATTTTAGCGGAGCCGCTGCACATATAGGTGTTATCATTTTTGGTTTTATATTATTTGCAGGATATTATTGGGAATTTAGAAAAGGAGGATTCAAGTGGGATTAGAGAATATCCTTGAGAATAAAGGTTTTATAACGACAACTGTTGACGCTATGGTGAAATGGGCTCAAAGCAGTTCAGTATGGCCAATGCCGCTTGGTATCTCTTGCTGTGCTATTGAGATGATGGCTTTTGCACAGCCTCGATTTGATGTTGCCCGATTTGGCTCGGAGGTTTTTCGTATGACGCCCCGTCAATCGGATTTGTTGATTGTTGCTGGCACTGTAACATATAAAATGTCGTGGATTGTAAGGAAAATCTACGATCAGATGCCCGATCCGAAGTGGGTAATTGCAATGGGTGCATGCACTTCGACAGGCGGAATTTACAGGACTTATTCAGTTGTGCAGGGTATCGACCAGTTCTTACCTGTTGATTTATATATTTCCGGCTGCCCGCCAAGACCGGAACCGCTGATTAAAGGGTTAATGCAGATTCAGGAAAAAATCAAGAGTAAGGCTTACAAGCCGAAAGTGCTTAATTTTGGCAAAGATGTTTCGCCAACGCCGGCACCGCAAGAATTGTTTTATGAGAGAAAGTAATTCCCATGAAAGAATTGGATATTCTTGCTAAATTAACTTTTTTTAAAGATAGATGGTTTAAAACTCGAGTCGAAAGCGAAGATAAGACATAAACGCGGGGTCATTTCTTAAGATTGGGTCGCCGTTATCTGCATTAATTTTCCAAATTTCTTCCATAGCAGCGCCGGGCATAAAAACACCTGAAATCCATTCGACAAGAATACCTTTCATTACATTGTATTTGATACCTAAATCAATCTCGTTTCCAAGTTTGGTACCTAAACCGAACTTGTTTTTAAAATAATTATTGTCGTTAATGTCTTTTTGGTTAGATATGAAATAATAAGCTGTAACGTTAAAACTAAATTTTGTATCTTCTGGTTTGAGTTGGATATCGACGAAATAGTTATTGACGCCGAGCGAATTGCTGCCTATCTTCATATCAGAAAAATAATCCATTGGACCGAAGAATCTGTGTTTGGCACCTAAATAGTTGTTGAAAGTGTTTATCTTGCTCCCATCGGAAAGTGGATCGGTGCCTGAGTTTGTTTCGTTTGCAATCGAAAAAGTCCAGGGTTTTGCGTTATAGGTAAGTTTAAACAAATAAGCATAAGCGGAAATATCTTTTGCTCCTTGATTGCCGAATTGATAATAAACACCACCGTTATAAACGAAATTTCCCGCGATACCATTCATTGACAGCCCAGCAGTGTATCTATCCAAATCGACATTGCGAGTATCAGATTTTTTTGAGTTCATTTCTGAAACAGCAATCAAACTCAATTTGTGATTATCATTAATTTTGTAATCCGAAGATAGTCCCAAAATGTTGTATCCGCTATAATCTACCGCAGGATAAGAAGATTCTGCCGGCGAAATATCCCTTTTTTGGGTGGCAATCGATGCTGTGTGCAAAGCATAAAAGAGGTCGATATTGAAATTGTTGTATTTATAGGCTACGACGGCACCGTCGAAGGATCGCTCGATGTAATTCCATGCGCTAGCACCAATTACAAATCCATTGCCATAATCAAGTTGGAATCGTCCAAGTTGAAGATGCAAATCTTGATTAAAAATATTCTTAAATTTCATCCAACCTTGGGCTAGATCTACGTTTTTAGAATTTGCAGTTATGCCTGACTCTTGACCCCAAGCACGGGAATCTTGAAAAATGACGTGAAACTCAATATCATCTCCGAAATGTTTTTCTACGCCGAGTCGTGTCTTCATACTAGTCCAAAATTCAGGATGAGTCTTGTTCGAGAAATCTCTACCGTCCATATAAGTAATGATATCGGATTTTCCGACGAAAATCAGATCTCCGTCTGCGGCTCTTAATTCGTTGATAGTTAATAATCCAAAGGCAATAGTTAGTAAAACCAAGTATAAACTTTTCATTAATCCACTCCGTAATATATTAAAAAAAGTTTTACAAATTAACAACGCTAATCCTGTTGCTAAATTAAAAAAAAGGGGAAATTCAAGGAAATATATTTAATACTCAATTAATTTTTTTATGATAGAGGCTGGTCCAGACCTGCCTCTACTGCAATTTTTACATTTTAAAATAATATCTATTATTCAAGTCCTAGCATAGATAGTACGATAGGATAATAAAGCAACATCCAAGTAACTGTGATGGCGACAAACACAATTGTGTTTAGAAAAGCCACTTTTGTGAAATCCTTCTGAGAAAAATAACCTGTACTATAAGCAATTATTGTTGGAGCGCAGCCTATGACCAACATAACAAAAGAAGTTGTTACCGGCAAACAAAGCTTCTTTCATCGTTGCCTTGTTGCTCGCCGACGAGTATTCAGATACAGGAATCACTAAATCCTTATACTTTTTTATCTTTCATTGATACTCCTAATTAAATGTGAGAAAGACAGTTAATTCTGGATAAAACCATTTATTACTTCAATAACTCTTTCAAATTCATTTGATTTGTCGAAAAAATAGTCGGCACCCATAGCAAAGCTTTTCGATTTTAGCCTCTCGTAGGGGAAGTTGGTAAGGATAATTATTATCTTGACTTGCGGGAAATTGCGAGCTTCGTAGAGCAGCTCCAAGCCATTGCCTTCAGGAAACATAATGTCGAGGATAAGCAAATCGGGCGTGTTATCGCGCAATTCGACGATGGCATCGTTTATGGTATATGCGGCAGATACAATAACTTTTTTCTTGCCTGTAGATATTAGTTTTTTCAAGCTTGCTACAATTGGCTCAGAATCGTCGGCTATTAGTATTTTCATCTCCGTTCTCCATTAGTATTGACTAATTTATTGCCGAAAAAATAGTGGACATTTTTAGCAGCAATATCTCTTGATGCAAAATTAAATGATGGAAAAAGGTGAAAATATCGGTAAAAGTTTGATTATTAAGTAAGAAGATTTGCAGGTAAATGTAGTTAAAATAATATTTTCTGTCATATTATTTTCGACAGACTGTTATCCCTCCCCAGCCCTCCCTTGCAGAGCAAGGAAGAAAATTTATATACCCCTCTTACTTGTAAGAGGGCCCAGAAGAAATCATCCCCTCCTTGCTTGCAAGGGGGGCTGGATGGAACAATCAAAAACTATCGTTTAAAAGAATATTTCGAGTAAAGAGATTATTTATCTGGGTCTATTCCGTTCTTTATCCAATCAATTGCTTTGCTTTCCCAATTAGGTGTGATCGAGGCATCAATGTATCTTTCAAAGTCATAAATGCCTGTTTTTTGAGCAATTAGTTTAAATTGAGTGGCAAGTATTCCCTGATTTACAACCACGCAAGAGCGCTGCATTCCCTTTGCTTTGTATAGCTTTTGTCCTTCTTCCATTTTTTCCCTTGCGGCATTGGAAAGTGGAGAAAGCTCGCGCATATCAATCAACACTCCGAAGCTGCCACTGCTGCTTGATAGAGTGTTTTTTGAATCAGCTACCCATTGAGCCATTTCTTCAACAGGTATAAAACCGGAAAAGGTCAATTGATAACCAAATCCTTTTTTTTCGATTTTTGTCATTTATTTACCTCCTTTAAATAAACCATTAAATCTCTGGTTAAACTTGAACTTAAATTTAAACGCAAAGCTTTTTTCATACAAACAAACTGATAAGATAAAAAAATATTATATATTTTAAAAAAATGATTATTATTTAATGAGATAATCAAAAATTGATTACTTTATCGCTTTCGACGACCCAGTTAGAATATTCAATCATATTGCTTCTCTCTATGCCATCGATGAATTCCAAGTCGAAAACACCTCTGGCTTGTGCGCATGTGCCACAAGCTTTTACTTTTCCGCCTTTGTTTATAACGCTTTTCATCATTCTTTCGATGTTATAGTAACCATTGGGTGTATTGGTCCCAGGAAGAGCACAGAAAACAGCATCAGCCATTAAGAATATTCTGATCTCAATGTCGCTGTGTTCTTTTTGCAAAGTCATTGCCAATCTTAAGGCATTATATGCTTTTTCATTGCCATAAGGTGCGTCGTTAATTACGAGTAACATTTTCATAAAAAAACTCCTAAAAAATGGATAGATAGATAACTTGTAAATTAATAATCTCAACATTCAAATCTTCGCTTTAACTAGTATAACAAGCTCAGATATTATGTGTGGTTGCCCTCCAAAAAACTGAGATTAATGGTTATCTACGACAATAATAATTTTTTATTTGACAATCAAAGCTGTAGTTAATATAAATAAAAAAAACTTCCGAAGCATATTGCAACTTCGGAAGTTTTTCAGAAAAGATAAAATAGGATTTCAATTTATTTATCTTCGTAAAAGCTTGCAGCGGCAAGGAATTCCCGGTTCATTCGCGAGATAAAGCGGACGGAAATGTTCTTCGGACAGGCAGCTTCGCACTCGTAATAGTTTGTGCAGGCGCCAAAGCCGTCTTTTTCCATCTGCTTTATCATGGCATAAGCACGTTTTTTGCGTTCGGGCTGACCCTGAGGCAGATAAGAGAATTGACTTATCTTTGCCGCAGTGAACAGCATTGCCGCACCGTTTGGACAAGCAGCGACACAGGCACCGCAACCGATACAAGCGGCCGCATCCATTGCCAAATCGGCAAATTTCTTGGAAATTGGTAGCGCGTTTGCATCTTGGGCATTGCCTGTATTAACAGCAATAAAACCACCTGCCTGTTGAATACGCTCAAATGCAGTTCTATCGACGATTAAGTCCTTGATGATGGGAAATGCTTTTGCCCGGAAAGGCTCGATATAGACGGAGTCGCCATCTTTGAACTTGCGCATGTGTATTTGACAAGTCGTGGTGCCTTTGTCGGGTCCGTGGGGATTGCCATTGATTGTAAGCGAACAAGCGCCGCAAATGCCTTCGCGGCAATCGTGATCGAATGCAATCGGTTCTTTGCCTTCGAGAATGAGCTTTTCGTTTAGCACATCGAGCATTTCGAGAAACGACATATCTTCGTCAACATGCGAAACTTCGTGCTTTTCCATAAAGCCCTTGTCAGCGGCGCTTTTCTGTCTCCAGATATAAAGTGTAAGTTTCATTATTTATAGCTCCTTACGGCTAATTTCACATTCTCAAAAACAAGTGGTTCGATTTGACGAATAGGCTTTTTATCGACACCTTGGAATTCCCAAGCGGCAACGTGACAGAAATTCTCGTCGTCGCGTTTTGCTTCACCATCGGGATACTGATGCTCTTCGCGGAAATGAGCTCCACAAGATTCATCTCTTTCCAGAGCGTCCCAAGCCAACAATTCGGCAAATTCGAGGAAATCGGCGACGCGTCCAGCTTTTTCAAGCACGATATTCAAATCGCCAGCTTCGCCAACAACGGTCAGATTTTGCCAGAATTCTTCGCGGATCTTTGGAATCTCCTCCAGAGCTTTTTTCAAGCCCTGAGCATTCCTACCCATTCCGATGTTATCCCAAACGACTTTGCCTAATTCGCGATGGAACATTGTCGGTGTTTTCTTGCCTTTAATGGAGAGGAATTTGTTTATTCTCTGATTGACTTCCTCTTCTGTCTTTTTAAAGTCAGGATGGTTCTCATCGACTTTCTCAAATGGAGTATTTTTTGCAAGATAATCGGCAATGGTATATGGTATTACGAAATATCCATCTGCTAAACCCTGCATAAGTGCACTTGCGCCAAGGCGGTTAGCCCCGTGGTCGGAGAAATTTGCCTCGCCAAGCACGTGCAAGCCGGGAATTGTGCTCATCAAGTTGTAATCGACCCACAAACCGCCCATAGTATAGTGCGAAGCAGGATAGATCATCATTGGTGTATTGTATGGGTTGTCGCCGGTTATTCTCTCATACATTTCAAAAAGATTGCCATATTTGTCTTCGATAACTTTTTTGCCGTCGCGTTTAATAGCATCACGGAAATCGAGATAAACGCCGTAACCGGTAGCACTTATACCACGCCCGTCGTCGCAAACTTCCTTTGCTGAGCGGGAAGAAATATCTCTTGGCGAAAGATTGCCAAAACTTGGATATTTTCTTTCGAGATAATAATCTCTTTCATCTTCGGGTATGTCGTTTGGTGGACGCTTGTCGCCTTTTTTCTTTGGCACCCAGATTCTTCCGTCGTTTCTAAGCGATTCGGACATAAGGGTAAGCTTCGATTGATGGTCGCCGCTAACGGGTATGCAAGTCGGGTGGATCTGCGTAAAGCAAGGATTTGCAAAAGCAGCGCCTTTTTTGTAAGCTCTATATGCTGCAGTAACATTGCAAGCCTGTGCATTTGTCGAAAGGAAGAAGACGTTGCCGTAGCCACCTGTTGCTAAAATGACCGCATCTGCCCAATGAGATTCAATTTTTCCACTAACTAAATCGCGAGTTACTATGCCGCGTGCTTTACCATTAATAACAACAATATCGAGCATTTCTTTGCGGTTGTGCATTTTTACTTTGCCCAGGCCGATTTGTCTCGAAAGTGCTGAATAAGCACCGAGCAGCAATTGCTGACCTGTTTGTCCTCTTGCGTAAAATGTTCGGGATACTTGCGAGCCGCCGAATGAGCGATTGGCAAGCAATCCGCCGTAATCGCGTGCGAAAGGAACACCTTGAGCAACGCATTGGTCAATTATATTGTTGCTGACTTGTGCCAAGCGATATACGTTTTGCTCGCGTGAGCGGAAGTCGCCACCTTTAACGGTATCGTAGAAAAGCCGCCAAATGCTGTCGCCGTCGTTTGGATAATTTTTTGCGGCATTGATACCACCTTGGGCAGCAATGCTATGCGCGCGGCGAGGGCTGTCGTTGTAAGTAAAGGCTTCGACTTTGTAGCCAAGTTCGGCAAGAGATGCCGCCGCTGAGCCACCAGCAAGACCAGTGCCAACAACAATTATTTTATATTTGCGCTTGTTTGCCGGATTGATAAGCTTCATTTCAAAACGATGCTTATCCCAAGAATTTTGGATTGGTCCCGAAGGAACTTTCGATTCTAATTTCATAATCCACCTCCTACCAGTCCAAGAAGAATGGACAAGGGTATTGATATATAGCCAATTGCAAGTAAAATTCCGAGAATCATGCTCCATCGCTCTATGCAGGGAAACCAGTTTGGATGGTTGAAGCCCAGTGTTTGAAAGGCGCTTTGGATTGCATGGGTAACGTGGAAAGCAAGTATTAACATTCCAATTATGTATAATATCGATGCTATTGGATTTTGGAAGCCCTTTATTACCATAAGATAGGCATCGTGTCTTTCAAAAACCACCTCACCCGTTTTGGAAATATATACATCTTTGCCATCAACTGTTATCTTTCCGCAACATTTTTTTTGATACTCAGGGCATTTCTCAGAGTTGTCTTTCTGAGAAGCTATGTAATCTTTGGCGTTGTTGGCATCGATTGCAAATTCGGCATTGGTTTTGTAATACTCATTATGATTGTAAATCTCCGGGTCAAGAGTGCCGGTTGTGTAATGCAGCAAGTGGAAGACAAGAAAGCAAAATATCATTAGTCCTGTCCAAAACATTGTGCGGGCGTTGATGCTTGCTTTAAGATAATTTTTCACCTTGTAGCCATCGGGCTTGGCAGACCAGTTTAACAACTTCAACCTTACAGACGTAATGACGTGAAAGACAAGAAGAAGAAACAGCACAATACGAATTATCCACAGCAATTCGCCGAGACCCTGCAGGAAATGGGCATAAGCATTAAACGCTTCTTTGCCTGTGAAAATCTGCATATTGCCTGCCATGTGTCCAAAGAGAAAAAGAAGGAGCAGTACACCCGTTATTGCCATCACCACTTTGCTAATGATGGTAGATTTGAGGTAGCTGAAAATTCCCATAATACCTTCGGATTGTTGAAACAAATCAGGTTAATTATTCTTTTTACTAACTAATTATTGATAATTGGCTTAAATATTTATGGGAAGAAAACATAATATCTTCTCAAAGCCTTTAAAAAATTAACTTACAAAAAATTTAGCAATTAGTCAAGGTTTTCGAGATAATATATTAATGAAAAAGCAAATGAAAATTGGTTTTATAATCGTAAATGTGTTTGAACGAGAAAAAATGCAGAGATTTAATTATAATCTCACAAAGAATTTGAAATCCTTGTCTTTTCAAATTAACTTGCTTATATTATACTTAAAAGTTATAATTGATTAAAACGTCTAAATTTAAGTTGATAATGATATTATTAAGATAGTTTTTTATACGAATGTGTAACTATTTTGTAAGTTAATGCTTATATAGAAAGTGTTACTTATCGTTTTAAAGAAAACAATTTTTTTAAATGTTTTTCCAATGAATAACACACAAGATTATGTATTATAAATAAGAAATATTAAAATGTTCATTAGTAAATCGTGCAGATTTTCTTTTTTGCTTTTATTAAGTATCTTTTTTTCATATAAATTGTCGTTAGCGCAAGCATTTCTTTACGAAGCAAACCAAAAGAAGCCAAAGCTGATGAGTCAGTTAAGTTTGAAAGAGCAGCAGGAGGCATTTGAAAACTATTGGCGTGGCAAAAAAGTTACAAAAGGAAACGGCTACAACCAGTTCAAGCGTTATGAATATTTTTGGGAGGAACGACTTGGGCAAAATGATGCTTTTCCAAATGCGATGGCAGTTTATCAGGAATATGAGAAATTTAAGGAAAAAGCCCAAAACACTGATAAACCGATGATGATAGCCGAGTGGGTAGAGTTAGGACCGAAGGGGTTGCCAAAAAATACTCTTTATTATAAATCTTCGGGCGCCGGCAGGGTTAGTTGTATATGCTTTCATCCTAGCGATCCGAATACTTTTTGGATAGGTGCCTCTACCGGAGGAGTTTGGAAAACAACAAATTTCGGGAGAACGTGGAGGACCTATCCTTTCACCCAATTTATGTCTATTGGCATTTCCGACATAGCTGTATCTAAAAAAAATCCAAATATTGTCTATGCAGCAACAGGCGACGTCAATTATTACTATGGATCGGGCAGTTATAGTATTGGAATAATTAAAACTACTGATGATGGTGAAACTTGGAAAGTTACATCACTGAACAAAAATCTTTCACAACAATATCTAGTTAGTAAGATTCTTGTCCATCCGGACAATCCAAACATTATAATAGCTGCTACCAACAGTGGCGTTTTAAAATCGACTGATGGGGGTGAAATGTGGAATGCCACAAGTACGGGATTTTTTGCAAGAAATATGGAAATGATGCCCGGTAATCCTAATGTAATCTATCTTTCGACATATTCGCCTGGCGGCAGTGTAGCTATCTATAAAAGTCAAGATATGGGCGATTCGTGGAAACCGGTATATAGCTTTTCAAATGTAAATAGAGTGGTTTTGAGTGTAACCCCCAACGCTCCAAATAATGTATATGCTTTAGCCTCTCAGGCTTCCACTAATGGTTTTGGCGGAATGTTCATTTCAGAAGATCAAGGTGAAAATTGGGAGCAATTAACCGCTTCACCAAATATATTAGGACGCGATGGAAATGGCACTGACGTTGGCGGACAGGGTAATTACGACTTGGCGCTTGCAGTTGATCCTTACGACAAAGATTTGGTTTTTGCTGGAGGCATTAACCTCTGGAAATCGACAAGTACAGGGTCTGGATGGGATCTGTCTGGTCATTGGACAGGTTCCTTTGGAGCTGATTTTATCCACGCAGACCAGCACCATCTAGTTTATAATCCTTTAAATGGTATTCTCTTTTCCGCAAACGACGGAGGCATATATTATTCGACAAACCAAGGCAGCAAATGGGTTGACATTTCCGAAGGGCTTGGGATTATGCAATTTTATCGCATTTCTTGCTCGGAAACTGATGAGAAAATGGTGATAGGAGGCAGTCAGGATAATGGTACCAATCTTCAGGATAATAGTGGTTGGAGCCATGTAATGGGTGGTGATGGTATGGAGTGTATTATTGATTATACTAATAAAAACATTGTTTATGGTTCGTATTATAATGGCGAAATAATGAAATCACGCAATAAAGGTTCTGATTTCAACAGCTTTTTCGGCAGTGCAGATGCCGGCGAATCCGGTGCCTGGGTTACCCCATATATCATCGACCCAGTTAATCCCAACACTATTTATATTGGCTACAGAAACGTTTGGAAAGTTACAGGAAGCAAAGAAAACAAGGAGCGAATTTCAAATTTCGGAGCTAATTCGGCTTTGCTTTCACTAGCAATCTCAAAAACAAATCATGATGTGATTTATGCGGCGAATAACTATAATCTATGGCGAACAACAAACGGAGGCAATCAATGGGATAAAATCTTAACCACAGGAACGACAATAACTTACATTTCTGTGGACGACAGCGACCCATTGCATATATGGGTCTCGCTTTCGGGTTATGATCCTGCTAAGAAAGTATATGAGTACGTAAATGGAGAATGGAAAAATATTACTGAAAACTTGCCTAATGTACCTGTTAATTGCATTATTTCACAAAGGAACAGTCCAAATAGAATATTTATTGGTACTGATATAGGAGTGTTTTTCCGGGACGATAATATTAAAACCTGGACTGATTTCAACGATGGATTGCCAAATATCATAGTCAGGGAATTGGAAATTTACTATCCAAGCGGAAAATTGCGAGCTGCAACCTACGGCAGGGGGCTTTGGGAAACAAAAATTGTAAACTGTAATATTCCTGAGCCGCATCTAACCTTAACGGGAGAAACCGAGTTTTGCTTGGGCGATTCGTTGATTATCACTGCTCCTCAAGCCCAAGATAATGTGAAATATGAATGGTCGACAGGTGATATTACAAACTTTATTGTAGTCAAAAAATCTGGCACTTATCAACTGACAATTACCGACGAAAATGGCTGTGTTGCCAAATCGCAACCTGTTCAGGTAAAAGTGTTCGATGTCCCCGATCTAATCATCCAACCGATTGGAAAATATCCTGTTTGTCTCGGCGATAGTATTCGCATCATGGTCGGATTTGGCTACAAAGAATTGAAATGGAGCAATGGCGAATCGTCGCGGATTATTTGGGTAAAAGAGCCTGGCACTTATAGTGTCTGGGGCAAAACAGGTGATGGATGCGAAAACATTAGTGATCCTTTTAATGTAGAGTTCATCGCTCCACCCGAAAAACCGACAATATGGCAAGTTGGTCCTAAATTGCTTGCTTCGGAAGCATCTGCCTATCAATGGTATTTCGAAGGCGAATTAATCGAAAATGCTACTGAACAGGAATATGTTATTGATAAACTCGGGTTATACACTGTCCGTGTTTTCAACGCTGCCGGTTGCTGGGCAATATCAGACCCGTTTAAAGTGATTTCTTCTGCTGATGAACAAGATTTCGGAACTGAGCTTATCCTGAAGCCAAATCCCGTTACAGACAAATTAATGGTGTCTTTTAAAGATAATGAAATATTAAACAATGCCATCAGCGCTGAGATTACTGATGTCCTTGGCAAAGTCTGTTTCAACAAAGATTATAACGCTAATACACTTGGCTCATTTTTCGAAATAAGCACTTCATCGCTCAGCAAAGGAGTTTATTATCTTGTAGTTAGAACTGGCAAAAAATCTTATGTGAAGAGATTTTTAAAGAATTGATAGTTCTTTTTTCTGGCTTATTACCCTGCTTTTCTTGTCTCGCTTGAAATAGCTGTTCAATTCTTGGGGAGTAGCATATCTTGTTTCAGTTTGTGATACATTTGTTTCTATTGTATCGTTAAAATTTAATTTGTAAAAGTTCAAAGCTCTTAAACTATCTTTAAGAGAAGCAACAAGTGAGTTATTGCCTGAAATCACAGAAGTGAAATATGGTTGACTATTATCCCAATGCACATCACGAAAATTTGAAAAATCATTTTTTTGGATACTTTCTTTAAAGAAATTATCTCCGATTAAATAGAATCTATTTTTAAGATATATTACTTTTAAAAATGATAAGTCACTTTCATCATTAATAAAAACGGTATCAATTTTGAGTCTTTTTTTATCAAAAAGATAAACTCTATTAACTCCGGTTGAACTAATGAAAATAGAATCTTTATTATATTCGAATATTTGGGATATTTCGCCATTTATGGGGAATGTTATTATAGGATTTTTGGTTTTTCCACTATCTATTGAATAACTAATCTCGAACTTATATGGTTTAGAATAAATACTATCATTATAAGAAGTATAACAAGTTAATTCTTTTGGGTCTTCAGATACTATATGATGAATTTGATATAGGCTATCTATTTTAATTCGCTTAATAGAACTATAATTTGTATCTAAAAAGTGTAAGTAACTATAATTTTTCCCGCGTATTAAATTAGTTGCAAATATATATTTATCTTTTGCCTTAATAATGTTTGATGAGTACATATCATTGGGAAAAATATATATATCATTAAAAGATAGAAATTTATAACTTTTTCCAAAATCTTTTGTAAATGCAAAATTATTCTTATAACTGTCGACTGCCTTATTACCAGTAAAAAAACCATTACCAGTTGAATCCATATAAAAGACAGGTGCATTTGAAAAATGCTGATAATGGCTAACTGAATCCATTAACTCAACAGGTTTGAAAGTTAATCCACTATCATCAGATCTGTAAATCCCAACATTATCTGTTTCTTCAGTCACAAAATAAAATGTGGAATCATTTAAAATTAGTTTTGGTACACTAAATGGAAAGTAAGACAATAATTTCCAAGATATACCATTATTTTTTGATATTAAAATTGTTTTATTCTGACCATATAAAATAAATATTGAATCTTCAATAACCGATAATTTATTAAAATATACTGAACTATAGATACCATCCCAAAGAAAATAATTCGGATCTGATGTATATGTATAATACTTATTTTCGAAATAATTTCCTACAAGTTTAAGTGAATCAGCAATATTATCTACTATATTTATCCCTATATTATGATTTGTTGTTGGATAACCAAAATATCTACCAATTTTGAACGCATTGTTTTGTTTACTACTTGCAATATAAATTTTGTTATTGATTATATTTAATGTATATGACATTAGGCCAGAATTAATTAAATTATTTAAAATGTTAGTATCTTTGAGAACTGGTTGTAAATCTGTCAAGTTTTCATTAGTAAAAAATAAATTATCATCCACTTTTACAACAACTTTTGATTGATAATTAAATACATCATCAAGAATGCAGTATTTGCAATTAATTATCTGATTCAAATTCTCATCATTAATCCTAACTAAATTCTCATTCATAATTAAAACCGAACTATGATTGTCTTTATATATTGTAGCAAATAGTAATGTGTCAAGAACAAAGAAGCATTTGTAATAAATGTAATATGATTGATCGAGTTTTAATAACGGATCAATGGATTCATAAGCAAAATTCAAATCATCATAGAAGCATTTAATTGAGTTGAGAGTTCTTATAAAAAACTTATTATTACTTAAATATGATGATATGCATTTATCTCCACTATTTAATGTCATTTTCTTTTTAATCCAGGTTTTCCCATAATCATCAGACCGAACAATTACACCATTATCTAAAACCCCATATATCTTATCTTTTTCGAAAGTCATTTGAACAATGTTTCCAAATTCATTTAGTGTTTTCTGCTGCCAAGTATCTCCTTTATCGGTTGACAAAAAATATACTGCATTATCCCCATAGATTAATATGTTGTATGGTGTATTAATTAACCCATTAAAATTAGTGTTTAATGGAATAATTTCAATATTACTGGAATATGCAAGTGTACAAACAAAAAAGATTAAAATAGTATAATATTTCATAATTATGATCCTATATTCATGAAAAAAAATGAGGAGTAAAGAAATTTACTCCTCTCAATATCAAAATGTTTCACATTTAATTTCATAGCATTCTGGACTTTCCCAATCACTCAACCATGGCAATTTAGGATCAGGTGGTGGTTCAACTCCAGGGCAATCTGATGGTCCGTAAGTATAGCATCTGATTGGAGTAACTGATATTTGCCCTGGAAAAGGAACAGCATTCCAACAAACATCAAATTCTTTATAACAAGCATTATTACCACTTATATTTGAACAAGAATAAATAGACAAACTATTTTTTAAATAATTGTAACTCTTTTTGACGCAGATAGGAATAGAGTAATTTATTCTTAAAGGTGGACCGGATAACATGGTTTTGAACCACAAAAACTGGCATAATCATTTAAAACTTGCCATTGCACGAATTGAAAAATTGTAGCAGCAGATACATCGGGGCAAACATCAGATAATCCCATAGCAATAATATCTACTATAGGTGCTTCAGGATGACAATAAACACAAAGATGTACTTTTACTGTACATTGAGCTGAAAAAATATAACTTTTTGTTATTCCAAACCATGGTGCACTGCATGAGATTTGAGAATATGATCTAGAGTTGAATGTTGATAAAATCAACACTATCATAACCAATAGTCTAATAAATATTTTCATTGTCTCTCTTAATATAATTGTTAAATAGTTTTGTATAACAATTATTTGTAATCGACTGTGATTTATTTTCGAAATCAGTATAAAACAATCATAAGTTACCCTACTTTCTTTGAGATTAGTTAAGGTCTCCCCATTCTTTAAACAAAAAACAGTTCAATTTAAGGTGTAAAGAATAAGGGTCTCCCCATTTTTTTAACAGAAAACAGTTCAATTTTAAGTGTAAAGAACCATATATATTATATTGCAATATACAAAAGAATTATATTAATAAAAAAACAAATTTTTCTTTTTGTTGAAAACTTGAATTTTGAGGACAAGTCGTTTTCATATCTGTGTAACCTATAAAATATAAAAACATTTACCGCTTAATATTTTCAGCTTGATTTATCAACATATTTACTGCCTCAGCATAGAAGCTACAAAAGGCAAAAAATATTTGTAAATATATGAGAAAATAATAATTTGTTATTGTTTTTTAGGATAAAAAATCTTTTACTGAAAGCACTTGTACATCATTGCCATCGAAGCGGGCAAAACTTGGATTGTCGATCCATTCACCTATGTTGATATATCTGCCTTTGCCGAAATCAATATCAATAATCTTGTGCCTGTGGCCCATTATCACATAATCAAATCCTTCATTAATTATTGTTTTTGCAAACTCTTCCATTCCTTCGATATTGCCATAATCTTTAGTATCAGTATATGCCCGGCTCGATTTGGAGGACGAAGAGGCGAGAGCAATGCCGAAATCCGGATGAAGAGCAAGGTATAAACGGAGATTAATAGGACTGCGCAAGATTTTTTTCATTAATTTGTAAAGCCTGTCTTTATACGATTTGCCATCGCCGTGCGATAGATAGAACTTTTTCCCATTTATTTCACGTGTAATATCTTCTTTGTAAACAGTGATGTTTAATTCTTTTTCAAAAAAGTCGATATGTCCGAAATCGTGGTTTCCCATTAAATATTCGACTTTTTTTCCAGATTTCGTCAATTCTGCTAATGCTGCCAAAGTGCGGTAAAAATACTTTGGCACTACCTGCTTGTATTCAAACCAAAAGTCGAATAAATCGCCGAGGATAAACAAGGTCTCGCAATCGCCATCGATTTTCTTTAGGAAATCGAGTAACAAGTCCTCTCTCAACTTGTCCAAACTACGCTCTTGAATGCCAAGATGCAAATCCGATATAAAATAAACCATTATCGTTTCGATTAATAAAATAATATCAATTTAAACGATTTATAAATTTAAAAATTATTATTTTTATACAATTTTTTTTGTAAAAATAGTCTATATATTACTATATTGTAATAGCGAAATTTATTGGGGAGCAAAATGAAAATCCAGAAATACCAGCTGTTCATTTTAAGTTTAATAATGTTTTCGGGGTGTATTAACTTGCGCGAAGAATACCCCGAGATTATTTATTATCGCTTGCAGCAAGAGCCATTGCAAATAAAAAATCTTGAAAAAAGCAGCGGCGCCCTTTTGCTCAGATATTTCACTAGCCCTATCGACTTGGAAACCGAGCATCTGATAGCAGTCGACAGCGACAATCGCCTCCAAAAGTATTATTACCATCGCTGGACGACTGATTGTCCTTCTCTCATAACTGATTATTTCATCGAGCGCTACAACAAGCTTGACGCCTTTACTGATGGCACTATCAAAGAATCTTCTTATATAGCTCCCAACTATGTTCTCGAAGGTCAAATACTTGAATTTATTGCATATAATAATAAAAACATACCTGATTCAAATTATGTTGTTGTTACAATCCAAGCAAACTTGATGAAGAAAAAGGATAATTCTGTGGACAACAAAGTAATATTAAATAGGACATATACTGAAAGAGCATCACGGATCGGTAACAAAGTCGAAACCATTGCTCCCGCCTTTAGCAAGGCAGTTGCGGCGATTGCTGATAGAATGCTTGCAGATATATCGGAAACTATTAATCAATAAATATAGGGATTGCTTTAAATATTATGTCTTCATTTACCAATCAAGAACGATTCGCCATAGCTGTAGATATCGGCAATAGCCGAATAAAGCTGTTCTCAAAGAGTTTCTCACATGCTTTCAAATACATAAATGGGTGGCAAACAGAGATTATTGAGTTATTGAACAAGGAAGGCCGATGTCCGTTTGTTATTGCCTATTCATCAGTAAATAGTGAAAAACTCGATATTTTTAAAAGATTCATTGGAGAGCATTTCGATGTGGAATTTATTGATGCTATGGTTTATGCACAGAATAATTCACAGCTCGATTTTTCAAATATAACTGGTATGGGTAGCGATAGGATTTTTGGAATGCTCGGAGCAGTGAAACAAAGTAAACCGCCTTTTTTCACGGTGGATTGTGGCACTGCAATTACAATAAATGCTGTCGATAAGGATTATAAATGTGTTGGAGGAGCTATCTTTGCAGGGGCAGAAAGCCAAAACTATGCTCTTGGCAGATTAACAAAGGCTTTGAGCCCAATTAGTTTGAAATATAGTGAGAAAGCAGCTGGTGAAAATACAATAGAGGCAATGAATAGCGGTATTATCAGAAGTTGTGCCGCCGGTATTATGTATATCTGCGAAGAGATTAATCAACAGAATTTAAAAGCCGACATTCCGCTTGTTTTTCTGACCGGTGGAGCAGCCCTTCTCGTCTATCCTGCAATGGAAAATTGGAAATTTAGGGTTGTCATCTCAAGAGACATTGTATTAAAAGGTATTTATTCTGTTTTTGAAGATTTTGTTCTTTAATTACCTTATTCCTTAGTAATTTTGTATTATTATTTTATGAAACTTAAAAATGTTTGGTTACCAAGAACATTAAATTATGATAAACGGGAAAAAAATTGTTGTTGTTTTGCCTGCTTACAAAGCTGAAAAAACTTTAAAACAAACTTACGAGGAGATTCCTTTTGAAATTGTCGATGATGTTGTGCTTGTGGACGATGCCAGCCCTGATAATACCATTGGAGAAGCAGAAAAATTAGGAATAAAACACGTGATAAAGCACGAGAAAAACAAGGGTTACGGAGGCAATCAAAAGACTTGTTACAATACAGCCCTTGTGCTCGGTGCCGACATCGTTATTATGCTCCATCCAGATTATCAATATACTCCAAAGCTTATCCACTCAATGTCTTACCTTATTGCTAATGAAGTTTATCCGGTAGTGCTTGGTTCAAGGATATTAGGCAGAGGAGCTCTTCGTGGCGGCATGCCAAGATATAAGTATGTCGCTAACAGATTTCTTACGCTCTTCGAAAATTATATGATATGTCAGAAACTTTCGGAATATCATACTGGTTATCGTGCCTTTTCGGCTGAAGTGTTGCGATCAATAAATTATAATATTAATTCTGATGATTTTATTTTCGATAACCAAATGCTCTCACAAATATTTATGGCTGGTTTTGAAATTGCTGAAATAACATGCCCAACAAAATATTTCAAAGAAGCATCATCAATAAATTTTCACCGCAGTGTTACTTATGGTTTTGGCGTTCTTAGTACCTCGTTTTGCCACTTTTTCCACAAGGCAGGCATTGTAAAATGCAAATTGTATAGATAAAACAAAACAAACTATCTTTCGCTTTTTACCGTCTTTTATTTATTATAATGAATTAATCTAATTCAATGGAATAAAAGTATTGGAAGATTACCGCAAGTATTTGCAGCCGCAGGTAATAGCACAGCTCGAAAATATCGAAATGAAGGCCCGGCTTGTTGTGGAGGGTTTCATCACCGGTTTGCACCGCTCTCCCTATCATGGTTTCAGCGTTGAATTTGCCGAGCATCGTCAATATCGTCCCGGCGACCATATTAAACATCTCGATTGGAAGGTTTTTGCCCGCACAGGACGTTTTTATGTGAAGCAATTTGAAGAGGAAACCAACCTACGTTCAGTAATAGCCATCGATTCGAGTGCATCGATGGGGTTTGCTTCAGGCGACAATATTTCAAAACTGGAATATGCCTCCTATTTAGCCGCTTCCATTGCTTTTTTGCTGATTAAACAAAGAGATGCCGTAGGTTTGGCTACTTATGATACGAAAATAAATAAATATCTGCCGCCGCGTTCAAAACAATCGTATATTCACGAAATCCTCAAAACGCTCGATGCAACGAGCCCTCAAAACCAGACAGGAACAGCTACCGCACTTGACTTACTTGCTGAACGCATTAGCCGACGCGGGCTTGTTGTTATAATGAGCGATTTTTTAGACGATCCAAATTCGGTTTTAAATGCACTTAAGCATTTCCGTCATCGCAAGCACGAAGTCATTGCATTTCAAGTGCTTGATCCACGGGAAATTGATTTTGATTTTGGACACGGGGCAAACTTCAAAGATTTGGAAACAGGCGAGGAACTCGTTACTCAGCCCTATCACATCAGAAAATCGTATGCTCGACAAATGAGTAGTTTTACTGCAAATATCAAAAAAGAATGTCGCGAGCATAATATTGATTTTAATGTAATAAGCACTAAAACTCCTTTCGACAAGGCACTTAGAGACTATTTAACAAAGCGGAACAGAATGTGATGCCCCTTGCCAACAATTTGTTTTTCAAGAAATTATGAAAAAAACACATCTTTTTTTGTTGTCTGCAAGTGCTGGGATTTTGCTAGGGCTTAGTTTCCCGCCAATAGGAATGGAACTCCTCGCTTTTGTTGGCTTTACACCTCTATTATTTCTTCGCGAAGAGCACCCACAGGGCAATTTCTGGTATTATTATATTGCCTTTTTTTTCTATAATGGCATAACTAATTGGTGGATAGGTAGTTGGCAACCGGATGCCGACCCATATTTGATGGTTGCTGGCATTTTACTGATTTTCATCCATCCATTTTTCTTCACTCTGCCGATGATGCTCTATTCATATCTGCGGAACAAATTGCCTGGAAGCTCTGGCATTTGGACTTTTCCTTTTGTTTGGGTCGTTTTTGAGTGGTGGAAAACAATGGGTGACCTCGCCTACCCTTGGCTTACAGTAGGTTACACGCAAGCAGGCAGGAGTTATTGGGTTCAATTTGCTGACATTAGCGGAGTGTGGGGTATCAGCTTTTTCATTACTATTGTAAACGTTCTTTTCTTGAAATATGTATTTTTTATGAGAAAAGCAAGAATCGAAAACGAACTTAAGCATAAACAGACAAGCTTCGGTATCTTGTTTGAAAAACCGTTGGTTTACTATATTGCTGCAGGTTTGGCTATTTTAATTATTCCTAATATCTATGGCTATTTTCGAGTAAAAGAATATAAACATACTGAGTTGCTAGCTAAATCGAAAACTATGAAAATTGGCTTGATACAACCTAATATCAATCCTTGGACGAAATGGCAATCGAGCGCCCTTGACCAGATGCTCCACCAGTTTATAATGACTGATTCGTTAATTCAAGCGGAAAAGAATCTCGATTTAGTTGTATGGAACGAAACGGCAATTCCTTATTTAAGTTTAAGCTTCAATTCATTTAAAGAGTTCACTTTTTTTGAAAATAGAGTTCAAAACCTTGGTGTTTCTCTATTGACAGGCTTTACCGAGATATATATTTATGGCAAGAACGAAAAACCAGAAGTTACTGCAAAAGAAATTGGCGACGGTAGTGGTTCGTTTTATCAAGCATTTAATTCAGCAATTCTGTTTAATGCAGAAGATTCTTTGGGCAAGACACCACAGATTTACAGAAAAATGAAGCTGACACCTTTTTCCGAGTGGCTGCCGTATGTCGATTTATTGCCTTTTGCCAAGGGTCTTTTCGAGTGGAAGGTAGGTATCTCGAGTTGGGGTAAAGGTAATGAGTTGAAAAACTTGAAAGTAAAGCGAAACGGCGAAGATTTTATGATTGCACCAGTTATTTGTATCGAATCGGTTTTTCCCCGCCACGTGAGCGAATTTGCAGCAAAAGGTGCAAGTTTAATTGTTATAATAACTAATGACGCCTGGTATGACCATACCTTTGGACCTGAACAGCATTACTTAATTGCAACAATGCGAGCTATTGAGAATCGTCGATATATTGCCCGCTGTGCAAATTCTGGAATTTCTGGTTTTATCACAGCAAGTGGCGAAACAATAAAACGTGCACCACAATACAAAACAACATCTATTGCCGAAAGAGTACCTATTATTAAGGAAACAACGTTCTATTCTCTTTTCGGAGATTGGCTGCCTTTCGTGTGCGCTATTTATATATCTGCTTTGCTCTTGTATGTAGTATTTAGAAAAACCAAATAGAGTTTTTAAAATCGAATACATTGTTTTCTTACTTTTTATGGAAGGTATATTATGAAATCGAAAGGTTTATTGAAAAGAGTGTTTTTAACTCTTTTATTTTTTGCTCTAGTGGTAAATCTCCCGGCATTAAAAGCCAGCAATGATAGTTTTTATCCGATTAAATACGTTATGGACAGTCTTCCTAATGGTTTGCATGTGATATATAACATTGATAAAACCGCTCCAATCATTGCAACAGTGGTTCACTACCGGGTTGGCTCGCACAACGAAACACCGGGCAAAACCGGCTATGCCCACTTTTTTGAGCATCTTATGTTTGAAGCAACATCGGCTTACCCACGTGCGAGCATCGACAAAAATGTTCAGGAAGCATCAGGCACTCTGAATGCACATACCTATTTCGATGAAACAGTTTATTATATTCAGTTACCATCAAATGAGTTAAAACTTGCCCTTTGGATAGAATCCCAGAGGATGAGGCATTTGCTCGTAGATACTATCGGAGTTGAAACACAACGGGGAGTGGTGTTAGAAGAGTTGAAAATGCATGTAGATAACCAGCCGTATGGAGATATGATTGATAAGTTATGTGCGAACTTGTGGAATAACTCCAATTATCAATGGTCGGTCATTGGTTCAAAAGAGGATTTAGCAAAAGCAACAATAGACGATTTTAGAACGTTTTACAACAAATTTTACCATCCCAGCAATGCTGTTCTCGTTATTTCTGGAGATTTTGAGCTAAATGAAGCAAGAAAATACGTAAATGAATATTTTGGTCAATACAAAGAGTTTGTTCCTGTACCGGAAACAAAGTTTACCCCCCCACCTCTCGAAAAAGGATACACAGAAACAATTACAGATGAAAAGGCGCAATTACCTGCGATATTTATTAGTTATAGGGCGCCAAAGATTGGCTCGGAAGATTATTATGCTTTTGCATTGCTTGTCGATATTTTATCTTCAGGCGAAAGCTCGCGGCTTTATAGCAAACTTGTCGATGAAAAACAAATCGCCGTTAATGCTTCGATTGAATCAATGCCTTTGGAATATTCCGGTGCTGCCATGTTTATCGGAATTCCAACACCGGGCAATGAATTGAAAGATATTAGCAAAGAGTTTTCTAAAGTAATCGAAAGTGTTATCCAAAAAGGCGTTACAACCGAGGAACTCGACAAGGCAAAAAATATAACCGCTATGAGCTTTGTTTCTGACAAAAAAAATGTGCTTAGCAAAGCCGAATCCCTTGCCATGTATTTCAGCTATTTCAGAGATCCTTCGTTGATTAATTCCGAATTGGATAAATACTTAAGCGTTACTGTCGAAGACATTAAGCGGGTAGCTAAGAAATACTTTGATACCGACAAAAGAGTCGTTTTAAACTATCTACCAAAAACAAATTAATATAATTTATAGCAAAGGTGAACAAAATGAAAAAATTTTTGATAATAGCTCTAAGTTTAATTTTTCTTACTAATTCTTATTCACAAGATAAAATTGATGTGAATATAAAGCCGGAATCTTTGCCTGCAAAAAACTTTACTTTTCCCGAGCACAAAGAATATGTCCTGAAGAATGGACTAAAGCTGTTTATAATCGAAGATCACGAGCAACCAATTATTTCTTTGCGAATGCAAATTGCTGGTGGAAAGTCGATGGATCGCGACAATCCCGGTGTAGCCGAGATGACTGCCGATATGCTTTTAAAAGGATATGGCAAGACAAGCGCCCAACAGATAGCGGCGAAACTTGATGGTGTAGGTGCAAGTATTTCCGCAAATGCTGGTATTGATGCCATTACCATTAGCAGCCACTCATTGAAAAAACATTTCCCGTTGCTGATGGATATATTAAAGAATGCGGTTATAAACCCATCATTTCCGAAAGGTGAATTTGAGAAACTAATCCCACAATATCAAGCAAATTTGCAGCAAAGAAAAGGCACTCCTGGTGCTCTTGCAGCTGATTTGTCAAAAATTGTGCTTTATGGCGAAAACCACCCTTATTCTTCCCGAATGACAAATAGCTCTTTAGAAAAAATCAAAGTCGATGATCTGAAGTATTATCACAACACATTTTTCAAGCCAAGCAACGCAACTCTTGCCATTGTTGGTGATGTAGATCCTGAAGAAATCGTTGAGCAAATGAATAAGTATTTGGGTGAATGGAAATCGGAAAAACCGCCTGAAGTGCAGATACCGCCAGCAAAACCACATCCAACAGGTGTTTATTTCGTATCGAGACCCGGCTCGGTGCAATCGACAATTTTTCTTTGCACGCCCGGTCTTGCTTATATAGACAAGGATTATCAGAAACTGGCTCTTGCCGCAGATGTTATTGGGGCAGGATTTGCGGGTCGTTTGTTCAGAACTTTACGGGAAACACATTCATACACATATTCGCCTTATGGGATGGAAACAGCCAATAAGTTTTCCAATTATTTCTTCTGTGTTGCAGATGTGCGTAATAGTGTTGCCGACTCGGCAATAACAGTAATCAAGGAACAGCTTAATTTACTTGCCACTCAGGAAGCATCTAACGAAGAATTGATGCGGGTAAAGAAATCGGTTGTGGGCACATATCTTATGCGCTTCGAGGATTCTGACTTCATTGCCAGTTTGATACAGAGAGCTTATTTTTATGGTGTTCCGATGCACGAACTCAAGCGCTATCCTGAATTAGTGATGGGAACAACTCCTTACGAGATAAGAGCTGTTGCTAACAAGTATATGAATCCTTTCTCTGCTTTTATTGTTGTCGTTGGTGCCCCTGAAGTTAGAGACAAACTATCTGTTTTCGGCAATGTTTACGATTATAATCTCGATTTAGAGCCTTTGACTGGTGCTGGCGCCAAACTCGAGAAATCGAAACTTGATGCAAAAGAATTAATAGAAAAATATACTCAGGCAATCGGTGGGAAAGCTGCCATTGAGGCAACGCAAACTTTGAAAATTACTGGTACAATCGATTTTGCTAGTCAAGGCAAGTCGAACATTGGCGAAATCACTTCAAAGTACAAACAACCAAACAAGATGTACCGTATTGTCAAGTTTCCTTTTAGAACTCAGGAAACCATCAGCGATGGTGTTAATGTTTGGACAAAAGATATGGAAAAATACAATAAATACAGTGGCAACGACAGCACCAAAGCCTTGCTCGATGCCACACTTTTTAAAGAAACCCAACTCTTGCAGCTTGGCTATAAATGCAGTGTTCTCGGTAGCCAGGGCGATTATATTCTAATGAAAGCAGTCGCCCCTTATGGAACAGAGACTACGTATTATTTCAACTCTAAAACATTTTTTCTCGAAAAAGCCGAGTATCTAGATGAGGATCAGATACTTGTAACAGAAAAAATATCAGATTATACCGAAGTAGGCGATTTATTGTTACCTACTTTGCGACAGACCACTACCCAGATGTTTACCGTAACAAACAAGCTGAGTTATGAACTAAATCCGGTCATCGAAGATTGGGAATTCCGGGTGGAATAATTATATATTGTAACTTTGTCCAATAATTCATAAAGACATATACTCTCAATATTTTTTTACTAGTTTTTTATCAAGCACATACAAACTTACTTGGCGGGCGCCTTCTGTCGAATATTTGAATTTCTTTACGAGATTGTCGAGCATACGTTCGATATCGCGCTGCAAACGTGAGTCGTAAGTGTTGAATTCATCGGTGCCAAAAGCAATGATAGCTCGACGGAAATTTTCGTTCTCACTGTATGGTGCTAAAGCATTTTCCTTGAGATTGCGCGTATAGCGATCGAAAAGTGATTTGAAAATTGATGTTTCGGTTATGCTTTTGCCTTCCAGTCGAATTTCATACGAAAGGCCCTTGGAAATGTATTCATTATGCACATCTTTGCGAAATAGTTTGCGTGAAGTCGTTGTGCTTGTGGTGCCGAGAAACATTGCTTCGAAATTTTTGAAAAAATCTTCAGTGATTTCAATATTGTCGCCGGTGAATTCGCAGCGCTTTGTCTCGCCAATGTCGTAATTTAAGGCAAAAAGATAGTTCTGAATGTCTTTGGAAATTTGCAACTCATTATAATAATAAATCGCCTCCTTAACTTCCTGCAATACGTCAAAATCGTACATATCTTCGAGCGAGCCGATAAATCCGTCAGGGATTTCGTTGAAGGGAGGAGCAACAATTTTTTTCATAAAGAAATCTTTTACACATTCCATTGTTATCATTTTGTCGTTGGAAGCATACTTTGTAAAAAAGCTATTGAAAACACTTAGTGACATTCTGCCGGAAATGCCTTTTTTGCCTTCTAATTCGGCGGTGGCTATGCAAGCTTTGCGGGTTGCCTTGTCGAAGCGTTTTTCGTCTTCCTCTGAAAGCCAAGTTGGAATTCTTCCGCTATAAACTTGCATTTTCAAGAGCAACATATTCTTGTCGAGATATTTGCTGTATTTTTGTGGCTGTGCTATCCATTTCCGAAAAGCAGGTGAGTCAGATTCCATTCGCGAGGAAATAATTATTTTAGCAAAATTATCGAGAACTCTCGGCAAAAACGCTTCGCTTATATCATCACCAAATTTGTTTTTATAAATTTGCACCTCCGTTTGATAGTCGAGCACATAAGGGATATTGACAGTAATTATTCTATCTTGAAATGATTTGACATTTTCGAAATGGTGTCTGTCTTCGGGATTGACTAAACCGATGAAAAGTGTTTTAATCTGCTCTTCGATTAGCTCAACTTTTTGAACGCCGTCGCTGATGATGCCGTGTAAGCTCTTGAGTCGCTCGACGTTTGCCTCTTTTATGTCCATCAAGGCAAGCACTCCATTGTTTGTCTTTGCGAGATAGGAATAAACAAAATCGATATTGTCTGTTTTGAGCAGATTGTTTAACATATTCTCAAGTTGTACATTTTGAATCGGTTTGCGATAGACGGGATCGCCGGGATTAAATATGCTCAAACCTTCACCGAACTGTCTGTTGAAACGTGCCCTGCGGGCGCTGATCATATCATAGCACAACAGCGGATCGCCAAGGATATCGAGCAAGGTTGAAAACAATGATTTGCATATATTGCATGGTATATCTTTAAATATCCATTTATATTCGGTATTTTCGAATAATTGCTCTTTAAACTCGCTATCTGGCAACAGTTCTTTCAAGAAGTTAGCACGAAAACTCTTCGGAATTTGCAGAATCGGATGATCGTGTCGAGGGCAGGAGAATTCGATAAATTTTTTGTTGATCCTTTCGTAATTAGGCATATTATAATTCTTCATTGCAGGAATGCTAAAATCGTTTTCGTTTACATCGTTTTCCTGCAGTTGTTCCTGTAATCGCGATTGAAAGTTGTTACGTCCGCCAAGTTTGTCGAGATTAAGTCGCCAATAAGTTTTGTAAACAGCTCCGTCATCGATACGAGTGTATTCTTCTAGACGTTGTAGAAGATTGTTTAAAAAAGTGCTTTTGCCGCTTCCGGGAGGTCCCTCGAAAAGATAAATATGATTCTGGAGCGAGACCTGCTTCATTCCCTCTACAAGATTCATAAAACGATTGATAAACAACCGGTCGGCGAAAAATGGATTATCGCAGTCTTTGACAAATAAATTAGTGCTGTCGTAACCTATAAAGTTAATAAACTCCGGGTCGTTTCTTTCCTCTTCGAGGTTTGGCACATAATGATGGACCATATCGTTGAAAAGTGTAAAAATGTCGCGAAAGACGAGCCTGGGCTGTTGTGATGCCAGAAAAAGAAAGTCATTGAAAGGTATTGGAGTCCTCCGCTCTTCGTCTTGAAAATTTTTGCTGAGTTTTAATAAATCTTCGAGACGAGCTGCTTTGCCGCGAAAATCGTCATCATTTACATTAACATCTTCTTCTTTTTTTTTCATTTTTTTTTCTTAAAGTTAAAAAACAGCAATTTAAGGTTTTTTCGCTTAAAAGGCATAAGAAATGTAAAAATCTTTTTTAAAATATTGGTATGATTCTATTCATCATTATTCCTTTCAATTTATCTTAAATCCGGTGAGGAGGCAATCTCAGAAGTCAGCCTCTTTTTAAGAAAGATTAATCTTTTGAAAAATAGTGGAAAAATAAATAATAATCGAAATTCATAATTGAGGTTGTCCATTACCATTAGTTGATAATGAGACAACCTCATCTAAATTCTAAAATGCTTAAACTACTTTTTAAATGGGTTTTTGTTGGGGAATTTAGGAATATTAGGCACAGTTGGCTTTTTGTTCGTTTTCAATTCCTGTAAAATCACTTCGATTGCTTTATCGAGTTGTTGGTCGATGCCTTTCAATTCTTGAGCAGGGAGGTTGTCCACTTCGATATCAGGATCCATTCCGTGTCCTTCGAGAATCCAAGTGCCATCGGCGCCGAAATTAGCAAATTCTGGTTTATAAAGGTAACTACCGTCTAAAAATGGAAGCGAGCCGCGAATGCCAATAACACCGCCCCAAGATCTTTTCCCGATTAATTTACCAAGATTCATTTGATGAAATTGATAGGGGAACAAATCGCCATCGGAAGCAGAAAGCTCATTGATAAGACAAACCATTGGACCGGTAATGACTGCATCGGGGTTTGTCGAAACTATTTCCTGATTTCTTGCGTGTTTGGCAACTGTTAAAATCCTGCGTAGTCGCTCGATAATCATCGGAGAAACATTGCCGCCGCCATTGTAGCGGTCGTCGATAATCAAAGCTTCCTTGCGTGATTGTGGATAGAAATATTTAACGAATTCGTTCAAACCATTGTCGGGCATCATATCGGGAACGTGTACGTAAGCTACGCGTCCATTGGTTGCAGAATCGACTTTTCTGCGGTTGTTTTCCACCCAGTTAAAATAACGGAGACCACTTTCGTTTGCGATGGTTTTAACCTCAAATTCCTTTGCACCCTTTGCATCAGGTTTACTATTAACTTTCAATGCAACATACTTGTTTGCCTTGCCGACTAATGCTTTATATGGATGGTTTTCTTTGGTGATTGCTTGTCCATCTATTTCAATGATGTAATCACCTTCTGAAATGTTGATACCTGGCTCGGTGAGAGGCGAACGGCGATCATCTTCCCAGTTTCTACCCTCATATATTTTTGTAATTTTATACTTTTTTGCTGATTCGTCATATTGTATGTCAGCGCCGAGCAAACCTATTGGCAAGCTCTCTACTTTGGGCATATCACCACCGCCAGTGTAAGCATGCCCGATGTTCAATTCGGCTATCATCTCGCCAATTAAATATGTCAAATCGGCGCGATGAGTTACAAAAGGTACCATTTCGCGGTATTTATTGCCAATTTCATTCCAATCGTAGCCGTGCATGTTTGGGTCATAGAAGAAATACTTCATTTGTCGCCAACTTTCGTTGAAAACTTGCATCCATTCTTCACGAGGATTGAGCCAGAATTTCACATCGGAAAGGTCGAGCTTATCGCCTTGTTTTATGTCAGAAGAAATTTTTGCAATTTGCCAGTCGCCTTTGTCTTTGAAAATGATGTTTTTCTTGTCGGCAGAAATGGCGTAAGAGCCGAAATCGCCTGCTTTTTTAGCTTCACGTTTTTCAAAGTCAAATTCATAGAAGTTTGAGTTGAATGAGTAATATAGCTTGTCGCCAATAGAAACCAATCCGGCATAATATCCCGTTGGCACAGGGAGTTCGAAAATTCTCGAAGTAATATCATCGAAATCGATTTTTATATCAATTTCTTTCTTCTCATCTTTTTTGTCTTTGTCCTTTTTCGAGTCCTTTTTCTCATCTTTTTTATCTGTTTTTTCTGCATTTTCATCTTTCTTTTCTTCGCGTTTTATATCTTTGAAAGCAAAAGGCGATTCAGTCGTTTTCTCAAGTGTTATCCCGTATATTTTGCTCATATTGCTATAATAGAAGTTCCATTCCACTTGATTGATGCGAGGATTGAAGGTTCTATCGGAAACGAAATAAAGGAACTTACCATCAGAGGAAAATACTGGGGAGTTGCAGTTGAAAAACCTGTCAGTAACCGTTCGTGTTTCTCCAGATTGCAGGGAATAAAGTGAGATATATGAACTGAACCCTTCGTCTAAATTAGTAAAAGCAACCCATTTGCTATCGGGCGACCAAGAGAAATCAGTGATTTCCCAAGCCGGCGATTTAGCGATATCTTTTACCGTTTTGCTATCTATATCAATCATATACAATCGCATTAGCTTGTCGGAATTGAGCAATTTTTTGCTGTCAGGCGACCACATTAAACCGAAGCGATAAGATTTTGCATCTTTGGTCAGTTGTGTCAGCTCTGAACCATCGGGTTTAATAATGTAAACCTCGTCTTCGCCGCTCATATCGCTAACGAAAGCAATCCATTTGCCATCAGGCGACCAAGTCGCTTCCCTGTCGTGAGCGCCAGAACTGATGGTAAGTGCTTTTGTTTTGCCATCTTTTGCAGGAACAGTAAAAATATTACCTCTTGCAACGAATAGTCCTTGCAAACCATCGGGAGAAATATCGACATTTGTAATTCGCTTGCTTGCATCGACGAGTTTTGGTCTCGCTCCGACGTAATCTTCGTCTATTTCGATATTGACTTTGTGGCTTTCATCGTTCTTCAAATCGAGCAGATAGACATAACCTCCATTTTCATAAGCGATGTAATCCGAGCCGAGTGATGGAAACTTGACATCATATTTTTTATAATCTGTTAGCTGCTTTGTTTCGCCGCTTTGCGTGTCATATACATATAAGTTCATTACCCAGTTGCGGTCGCTTAGGTAATAAATCTTGTTGCCACTCCACATTGGAATAATATCTTGGGCTGGGTTATTGGTTATGTTTTTTAATTCTTTTGTTTTAAAGTCGTAAATCCAAATATCGTCAGCTTGGCCGCCGCGATAGCGCTTCCAAGTACGAAACTCTCTGAAAATACGGTTGTAAGCAAGTTTTGAGCCATCAGGCGAAAGCGAAGCAAAACCAGATTTGGGCAGATCGAGCATTTTTGGCAAGCCACCTTTTTCGTTTGCAAGGTATAGTTGCCCTACCCATGAATGCCAACTGCTTTGTCTGCTTCGAAAAAGAATGTCGCCATCTTTGGTCCATTGCATGATGATTTTATCGGGTCCCATTCTGTCGGGGAGTTCGCCTACATCCATCGAATAAGTGATTCTTTCAGGCTTGCCTCCCAAAGCAGGCATTACATAGATCTCGCGATTTCCATCATATTCGGCTGTAAAGGCAAGCTTGGTGCCATCGACTGAAAACCGCGGGAACATCTCGATTCCTTCTGAATTGGTTACCTTGCGGGCAAGCCCGCCTTCAATCGGTACTACGTAAACATCGCCACCGTGTGTGAAGGCAATATGGGTTTTCGAGGCATTAGGATAGCGAAGTATCCTTGCTTCCTCGGCTAACATATTAGAAAACGCAAAACATACTGCTATCAAAAATACTGAGATTCGTAACTTCATTGTGCTACTCCTTTGAAAACTATTATTGAAAAAAATATAATTTATAAATGACTAAATAGCAATATTACCGTAATAACTACAATTTAATAAAACTATTCTTCATCGAAAAATGATTTCTTAAACTTGATAAAACACTAATAATTTTTACGTAAAGTAAAAAGATTTGTTTCTTGATGCCTCAAATAAAAACTTAAATATATTAAAATAATTTAATTGGCAGCTGTTTTATTAATTTTCGGGGTAGGACTCATCATTCTTGCAATGAATTCGAGTGTAGGTATTCTCTCGAAAATTAATTTTATCATAACAAGCAATGGAACCGAAAGCATCATGCCTGCAATACCCCAGATATAGCCCCAAAAAACAAGTCCGAAAATAACTGTAAGCGTATTGAGTCGCAATCGGTTGCCTAATATTTTCGGTTCGATAAGATTACCTATTAAAAACTGAACTGTTCCAAGGACTACGACAAGAATTATAACTTTACGCAAGGAGTCGAATTGGATAAATGCCATCAAACCCGGTAATAAGGTCGTTGTTATTGAGCCAACATTCGGAATAAAGTGCATAATAAAAGCAAGAAAGCCCCAGAAAAAAGGAAATTTGACCTCGAAGAGCAGGCAAATTCCATAGACTATCGCAGCAGCAGCAATATTGATTAATGTTTTTATAAAAATATATGATACAACAGACTTTTGAACTTTGACAAAATGGTTTACCAAACCATCATCCTCTCCACCGGCAACAAATTTCAAATATCTGCTGTAATTAGACATACCCGCAAGCAAAATGACATAATAAATGGCGAAAATAATAAAGGCACCTGAAACACTACCGATGCCTACAAAAATTCCACTTGCAACATTTGACAGCCATTCCGGTGTAGCATACTTTTGTAGCTCCTTAATTAAAACTGTCGAATCAAGTCGCAAATTTGTTATGCTATTTATCCAAATTAGCAGATTATTGAGGCGGTACTCAAGCCGCATAAGCAGAAATTCACCCTCGCCGGCTATTTCAGAGCCGATTTGAAAAACGACATTACCTAATATAACAATAACAAATAGTGAAAAGACAGAAATGAAAGGCAAGATAATGAAGTTCGGAATTTTCTTTGATCTGAGAAAACTGACTAAAGGCTGGAACATTAACGACATCAATAATGCAAAAAACAGGGGCTGTAATATTCCCGACATAATGCTCAATAAATGGAAAACCAGCACTATAAAAAAGATTACGAGTATCCGTTTTAGAATATTATCCATAGTTTTTTGCCGAGTGTAATTCCTGTTCTCTTTTTCAATTTTTTTTATTTTAATTAAAACAATAACAAACAAAATAAGAAAACATTGCAAGATTAACTAATTTTTTTAGTAATAATTTCTTATTTTTATAAAAAAAAATATCGGAAAAGTATGAAAGTAATCAAAATAGGCACTCGCTTGAGTCCTTTGGCATTGTGGCAGACCAACTTTGTTGCCAAAATTATAAAAAAACATTTTCCCGATTTGGAAACCGAGATAATCCATATAAAAACACAAGGCGATAAGATACTTGATGTTTCCTTGTCGAAAATCGGTAGTAAAGGTCTTTTTACCAAAGAGTTAGAAACAGAGCTACTTGCTGGCACAATCGACCTTGCGGTGCATAGTTTGAAGGATATGCCAACGGAGTTACCTTCTGGTTTGATGCTTGGGGCGATTACTCAAAGGCAAGACGCAAGAGACGTCTTAATAGCAAAGAAGAAGGGGGATACCATTCAAACTCTTAGAAAAAATGCTGTTGTAGCAACTGGTTCGCTAAGACGAAGGGCGCAGCTGTTGAGCCAAAGAAAAGATTTTGTTATGCCAGACCTGAGAGGCAACCTGCAAACACGCATAAGAAAATTCGAAGAAAACGATTGGGATGGTATCGTTCTTGCAGCGGCAGGCGTTGAACGTATGGAAATGCAAAGTTACATATCGAGTTACATAGATTTAGATATTATGTTGCCTGCTGTTGGTCAAGGCGCTATCTGTGTGGAAGTGGTATCGGACAACAAACAATTTTACAATATTTCCCAGAGAAAAATTGGTATAAAAGAAATCCTTGACTATGTTAATCATATAGAAACGGCGATAGCCACAAAAGCCGAGCGGGCTTTTCTTCGAGCTTTGGGTGGAGGTTGCCAAACACCTATTGGAGCTTATGCTCAAGTCGAGGGAAACATAATTCATATTAAAGGTTTGGTTGCTTCGATTGATGGTAATTCTGTTTTTAAAACGGATATTACAGGAGACATTACAAAACCAGAAGAAACAGGAAAAACTCTTGCAGAAAAGTTGTTAAAAATGGGTGCAGAGCGTATCTTATCTACTTTTCAAGAATAACAGTTACAGGTCCGTCATTAATTAACTCGACATTCATCATAGCTCCAAATTCGCCCGATTCGATTTTCAATGGATAATTGTCTTTTAAGAAGTTTAGCATCTTATTGTAAAGTGGCTCAGCTATTTCTGATGGTGCCGAATCTGTAAAACTGGGGCGAAAACCCTTTTTTGTGCTGCCATAGACGGTAAAATTGGATATAAACAGTATCTCAGCTCCGACATCAAGCCCAGAACGATTCATTTTGCCTTCATCGTCGAGGAAAATACGCAAATTGACGAGTTTATTGCTCATCCACTTTATCGTTTCTTCGTTGTCTTCGGCTGAAAAGGCTATTAAAACCAATAAACCTATGGATATTGCTCCGCGTATTTCATTGTTTATATTAACGCTTGCTTTGCTAACTCTTTGTATTACTGCTCTCATTTTCAAAAGATTAAAAAAGATGTTTTTAAATAGAGAAAACACGATAAAAGTTTAGCAAAATTAAGAAATTTTTTATAAATTTGCATTAAGGGGAATTGACTAAAAAGTTTTCAACAAATCTATATTAATACAAGGAAATAAGCAGAATTTTTCGTATATTGCAACATTGATTTTGTCTATATTTTTTAAATCGAATTTTAAAATTATAACCTATTTAAATACAAGTCTTTTTGTGATTGAACGAATTAAATAATTTTTTTTATTGAAGGAATTATGTCAGAAGAATTAGAAAATATGATGTCGTTGGCTCAGTTAGATGCTAACTACAGTGAAGATAGTATTAAAATTTTAGAAGGTCTCGAGGCAGTTCGCATGCGTCCAGCAATGTACATTGGCGATATTAGTGATCGCGGACTGCATCATCTTGTAAACGAAGTAGTCGATAACTCCATCGACGAAGCCCTTGCCGGCTATTGTAGCGAAATTAGCGTCAGAATCCATTACGATGGCTCGCTTTCAGTAACGGACAATGGTCGTGGCATTCCAACCGGTCCGCATCCCGAGAAAAAAATATCGACACTTGAGCTTGTTATGTGCACTCTGCATGCTGGTGGCAAGTTCGACAAAAGTGGCTATAAAGTCTCAGGTGGATTGCATGGTGTCGGTGTGTCCTGCGTTAATGCCTTGTCTGAAAAGATGATTGTTACTGTCTATCGAGATGGAAAGATTTTCAAGCAGGAATACGCCCTCGGCATACCTCAAACACCAGTGGAGGTCATAGGCAAAACCGATAAAACAGGTACTATTACTCATTTTAAAGCAGATACCTCCATCTTTAAAGTTACTCGATTCAGATATGTAAAAATAGCGGAGCGCCTCCGAGAGCTTGCCTTTTTGAACCCACAAGTGAAAATCAACCTTAGCGATGATCGCGAAGAAGGCAGGCAAGAATCTTTCCAATACAAGGGTGGTTTGGAAGATTTTGTGAAATATATTGATGGGATGGTTCAGCCGATAATGAAACCGATTACTATTGTTGGCTCTGGTGATGGAGGAAGCGGAATGGAAACGCAAGTGGAAATATGCTTCGAGTATAACAATGGTTTCAACGAAAACCTGCTTTCGTATGTTAATAATATTAATACAATCGAAGGCGGCACACACGTAACAGGCTTTCGTTCGGCACTTACCAGAACGTTCAACGCATATTACACAAATATGAGTTCTGGAAAAAATGGCAAAATACAATTAACAGGCGAAGATTTTCGCGAAGGGCTTACCGCTGTCATATCAGTTAAAGTGGCTGAACCGCAATTCGAAGGACAAACAAAAACGAAACTTGGCAATAGCGAAGTGGAAAGCATCGTTAAAACGGTGATGAACGAAAAGCTTGCGTTTTATTTGGAGCAGAATCCCGCCGAAGCAAAACGCATACTTGAAAAAGCAACAACAGCCGACGAAGCAAGGCTCGCTGCAAAAAAATCGCGTGAGTTGGTTCGCCGAAAAAGTGCGCTCGAATCTTCGACTTTGCCTGGCAAACTTGCCGATTGTTCACTAAAAACACCAGAGGACACCGAAATATACATCGTCGAAGGTGATTCTGCTGGTGGTTCGGCTAAACAAGGAAGAGACAGGCGTTTTCAGGCGATTTTGCCATTGAAAGGTAAGATTTTAAACGTGCAAAAGGCTAGGATGGCAAAAATCCTCGAAAACGAGGAAATTCGTGCCATTTTCACTGCCATCGGTGCAGGTTTCGATGAAGAATTTGACCCCGACAAATCCCGCTATGGGAAAATCATTCTCATGGCTGATGCTGACATCGACGGTTCGCATATCAGAACTTTGCTGCTCACATTTTTCTTTATCTATATGAAGGATTTAATTACTCAAGGCAAATTGTTTATTGCCCAGCCACCATTATATAAAATCAAGCGTGGCAAACAGGAGTATTATGCTTATAACGAAGACGAGCGCAGCGAGATAATTCAAAGGATACAAAAAGAGTTTGCAAACAAAAAAGGGATAGAAATCGTAGAGGATAATCCAGAAAATCCTTCGAAAACGGGCATCGTCATTTCACGTTTCAAAGGTCTCGGCGAGATGAATCCCGAGCAGCTCTGGCAAACAACGATGAACCCGGAGAGTCGCACACTTTTGCAGGTTACCATCGATAGCGCCGCCGATGCATCGCATATTTTTGAAACTCTTATGGGCGATAAAGTCGAGCCACGCCGCATTTTTATCGAAGAAAATGCTAAGTATGTTAGAAATCTTGATGTATAGCTGCATTAATTCCTTTTCATTGAAAGAATTTATCTTTATATATTAATTACATTAAATTATTGATATATATAACAGCAGACAGTTAATTGCCAATTATTTCAAATTCGACTCTTCGGTTTTTTGCCCTACCTTCTTCTGTATCGTTGTCGACTATTGGTTTGGAAAATCCAAAACCCTTGGTTTCAACACGTTTTTTGTCAATTCCTTTGATGTTGAGATAATCGGCAACAGCGCCAGCACGACGCCGTGAAAGCTCGAGATTGTCTTGCATAGAACCGATATTATCGGTATGTCCGTTTATTCTAATTCTGATTTTTGGGTTTTCCTGCAAAAACTTGACAATACGGTTTAGCTCAGAAAAAGAATCTTCGAGTATATCATATTTGGCAAATTCGAAAAATATATTGTTGATACGCACAACCTGACCTTTTTCAATTGGAACGAGATATAAATCACGATTTATTTCCGTAAAATCGCTTTCTTGCCTTAAATCGAGATATTCATTTATGGATAAATAATTGTCGGCTTGTGCGAGGAAACCATATTTGGCTCCTGCAGGCAGTATTATTTTATACTCACCTGTTTTTGGATTGGAGCTTGCTGTGCCTGCTTCAATTCCGGAGGGCAAAGTTTCGTAAATGATTTGTGCCTGAACGGGATTGCTTGTTTTTGAGTCGATTACTCTTCCATAAACCAACTTGACAGTTCCTGGTCGTTGTGATGCTGCCAGGCGAATGCGATAAATATCCTCATTTCCACTGCTATTGTGATTCGTAACATAATATCCATAATCGCCCTGGGCGGGCACCGACCAATATGCTTCCCAACCTGAGGAATTTACCGGCTGTCCTAAATTTACTGGTTCAGACCAAATAGTCCAAGTTGTGTCGAGCCGTTGCGAGTAGAAAATATCGTTTGAGCCAAGCGAAGGTAGCCCGTCTGTTGAATAATACAATGTTTTTTCGTCTGCGGCAATGAACGGGGAAATATCATCGGAAGCTGTATTGATTGTTGGTCCAAGGTTTTTTGGTTTGCTCCAGGAGCCATCACTTTGTAAAAAACTAACATAAATATCCATTCCTCCATAAGAATCTTCCATTTCGACAGACAAATAAAGCTCTTGTCCGCTTGGAGCCATAAAGTAATTGGCAAAGCCGCGCAGATTGGTGAAATCCTTGATTTCCATGTTTTGAGGCAAGTCCCATTTTTCACCATCCCAGGAACTCTTAGAAATACCCTTGTCCATTTGTCCGTCAGGCATATATTGGTTGCCGAGGTAAAGAGTGTTGTTGTCGGGACTTATCGAAAAAAGGAAATTAGAAAATTCGTTATTAATTGGTTTACCAAGATTTTCAGCGGGGGCAAAGGAGCCATCTTTGTTCATTTTAGATTGCCAGACATCGAGTTTTTTTGCCTCACCAGTGTTGCCAGGGTGATTGTTCCGGGTGAAGTAGAGTGTCTGCCCGTCGGGTGAGATGACGGGAACAAGCTCGGCAGCTGGCGAATTGACATTATCTCCAAGATTTTCAACAAAATACCTTTCCCTTGTCTGCAGTGGCAAATTAACAGAAGGATAAACAGGCTTTTTGCTATCGCTAATGGCTATGGCATCGATTTGATTCCAATCGGCAAAAACGTCAGTTTTTAGGAATATTTTAACCGCTTGCACATTGTATTTTGTCAATGGCATAAAGACATGAAGCATCTTTCCGTTGACGCTTGTAACTTCCGGATTAGCGTTATTATAGACCAAGTATTCGTTGTCATTTTCATCATAAATCCAAACTTTTGATATTGCACCGGGATTAAAATTCTGATTAATCGCTATTTGAGCTATTTTCATTGGTTCGGCAAAGCCAACTTTGATCCATTCGCCTTCTGGCGAGGCAACCTCCTTTGATGCCCAAGCACAAGGCGACATTCCAAATTCAGACATAACGCTTGGCTTGCCCAATGCCTGTCTTGCTGAGCCACGAACACTATCCATTTGCGAAGAAAAGCCGATTAGCTCCGATGCCCATTGGACATTTTCTGCATTTGCCTGTGCAACGATGAATTGAAGCAAAATTATTAGCAGGTAGTATTTACAATTTTTCATAGCATTTTGCAGTTTTTTTTGATTAAATTAAGAATATTAATGCACATATAAAAGCAAAAATCACGGAAGATAATCGTTTTTTTGTTTTCGCTCTTTTATTTTTCTTTAAATATTCATAAATTCCAGAATTATCTGCATTAAAAATAAAAAAACTGTTCTTGATGCGACACATTTCGGGAAAGCAACGTGAAACTATCATTAAAAGGAAAAATAATATCTATTGCCATTATTTCTGCTCTTCTACCAGTGATTGTAATAGTTGTTTTAATAGTATTTCAAGAAAAGATAATGCTTGTCGAAGCAGAGCATGAAATTGACAACCTTGCAAAAGCGAATATATCGCAGATTTCTAAAGATGTTTACAATCTGTGTCTATCAAGCGACGAGTTACTTCATGAACGTCTTTCTCGAGCCATTCATTTTGCAGAAACGACTATTAAACAAAAAGGTGGTTTGTCTTTCATTGGAAAAATGCAAAAATGGGAAGCCGTCAATCAATTTAACGGCGAAACAAGGACTGTGGAACTGCCTTCGATTTTGCTGGGTGGCAGACCAATTACTGCTTCAACCAATCTGGAGCAATACATTCCTATTGTTGATGATGTTGGTGAGTCTTATGGGCTTACTTGCACAATATTTCAAAGAATGAACAGCGAAGGTGATATGCTAAGGGTGGCAACCAATGTGCAAACAGCCGGAAAAGAAAGAGCCATTAGCTCATTCATACCGCATATCAATCCCGACGGAAGCGACAATCCGGTGCTGCAATCCATTCTTGACCATAAAACCTATCATGGCAGGGCTTATGTTGTTAACGAATGGTGCTTGACCGTTTATGAGCCAATTCTGGATAGTAGAGGCGAAGTGATCGGAATGATATATACAGGAGAAAAGCTTGCTGCTGCAAAATCTCTTAGAAATGCAATATTGCGAATTAAACCGGGGAAAACTGGCTATGTCTATGTTCTAGGTGGTAAAAGCAACAAAGGACATTACATCATTTCCAAAAATGGCGAACGCGACGGGGAAAACATTCTGGAATCAACCGATAGCGAAGGTAAGTTTTTTATTAAGGAAATAGTCGAAAAGGCGCTTACATTAAAAGAAGGGGAGAATTATTTCAAAGAATATAAATGGAAAAATATCGGTGAGGCAACAGCACGCGAAAAAGTTGTTGCAATCACCTATTTCGAGCCTTGGGATTGGGTTATCGGCACAGGAGTTTACAAAGATGAATATTACGATACTATTTCTAATCTCGAAAGGAAATTTATTTCATTAAGAGAAAATTTAATAATTTATGGTGTTTCAATATTAGTCTTAGCCATACTTCTTGCTATTTTTCTATCGAACACCATCTCCAAGCCAATTGGATTTATTAGCAATTTAGCCAAAAAAATAGCTGAAGGCAAACTACGTGAGGCGAAAAACGATATTGACAGCCAAATAAAAGCTATCCAAAGCAAAAATTATAAAGATGAGATAAGCGAACTTTTGCGATCTTTTGCCAAAATGACTTCCAATCTTTTCTCGCTCATTGGTCAAGTGCAGCAATCTGGTATCCAAGTAACCACTTCAGCTACTGAGATAACAGCCTCATCACGGCAATTAGAGGCAACTGTAGCCGAGCAAGCCGCTTCGACTAGACAGGTCAGCGTCTCGAGTAAAGAGATTTCCGACAGGGCTGAAGAGCTGTTGACAACTGTTCGACGCTCTGGCGAAACCGTCGATGCAACGGTTGGCGAAGCTGAAGCTGGCAGCAAGATGCTCATAGAACTGGAAAATACGATGAAATCGCTGACAACTGCCACGAACTCTATTTCAACAAAACTTTCTATAATTAGTGACAAAGCCGATAAGATTAACGGCATAATTACAGCTATCAACAAGATTTCCGAACAAACCAAATTGCTTTCGCTCAATGCAGCTATCGAAGCCGAGAAGGCAGGCGATTTCGGCAAGGGCTTTTCTGTTGTTGCACGCGAAATTAGCCGTCTTGCCGTTCAAACTGCAACTGCCACAAAAGACATCGAATTTATGGTAAAGGAGATGCAAGGGTCTGTAAGCTCGGGCGTTATGGAAATGGATAAATTTGGTATTGAAGTCAAATCCGGAGCTAACAAGGTATCGGTTATCACACACAATATTGAGTTAATAATCGAACATATATTGAGGCTAACCCCTGAATTTGAAGCTATCGACACAAGCATTAGTGCGCAATCAGAAGGTGCTTTCGAGATTAATGAGGCAATGAATCAATTGAAAACTGCCGCCGAGCAAACGAAAGAGTCCCTCGGGGAGTTCCATAATGTTACTTTGCAATTAAATGAGGCAGTAAAAGGATTGCAAAGAGAAGTTTCCCAATTCAAAATAAGCAAGTAAACGAGGCAAGTTATGAAATCTTTTTCGAGAAATACAAGCATTACATTAAAATTAGGAATTATCTGTATTATCTTTGCATTGCCAATAGCAGTGTTGTTGTATTATGTCATCTCGGGCTATAATCAGCATATCAATTTTGCCAAAAAGGAAATTGCTGGTACAAAACTCATCGAGCCGCTTGCCAAATTTAGCAGATCAATAAATGAAAACCAGTTTTTTTGTATGAGCAAAATTCGATTTGATAGCAGTTCTGAAATTGAGAATAACATAAAAGCATCACAGGACGATGCTGATTCTGCTTTGTCCAGCTTTTATGAAAATTTGAAGTCTGGTCAAGATGATTTCCAACTGTCCTATTCAAATTCTCTTTCTCATAAAGAAATCTTTCCAGAAGCCATAAAAGCTGATTGGGAAATCATTAAATCAAAGGACTATTCAAAAGATCTAAACGTTTTTTTTCGTAATAATCAAGAAATTATTGAGAGAGTTAATAAATTAATACGATTAATTGCTGAAGAATCAAATCTTTTGCTTGATCCCGACCTTGATTCATATTGCCTTATGGATATTGCCTTGTTGCAAATGCCTGAACTGTGCAAACATACAAACAGTGTTTTTTCTGCTGGAATGAGTAGTTTGCTGCAAGAACCGCTTTCAGAGCTTTCTTCTTTTCAATCACAATCGCAATATAAACAAAGCTCTAAAGAGTTGCAACTCATAAGTTTTCACATTTCTGAAATAAAAAATGAAGCATTAGACAATATTAATAATCTCCTCAAAACAGCAAAGAACGAGGATAAGAATTTTTATGGTATTTATTTACCTTTGCAAGAAAAGCTTGAAAATGTTTTTGTGGAATATGAGAATTCACTTATTGGCTTTTTCAGTTTAACTGAAAACAATTTAATTGCCCGCGAAGCCAGCGATAGCACAATCCACAATGATAGCAGTAATAATATACAGAATTCAAACGAAAAACTAAGGAGATACGAAAATGAGGGATTGAATGCAATTGATAAAGAAAATAAATTTTGGTTGGCAACTATTAGTCAATTGGGAGAACTCCTCGCTCTTAGAAAAGCAGAATACATTGAAGCAAGGAACTACGCTCTTGGCATTAGCATCGGGGCAATGCTTCTGGCATTTGTTTTTTCCATTCTCATTTTAAATAGAATTACCAAACCATTGTTACTTGTTACAAAAATTATCATTGAAATTGCATCGGGCAATATACAGGCAGCATATAAACTCATAGAGGCAGCGCAGGCGACGAAGATGTTTGCCGGGGTGAAATCGGTAAAGGATCTAAGCGATTTTAAAGACGAGATATACAAACTGTTTCTTTCTGCCGCCAAAATGACGACTTCACTTAATAAATTACTTATAAACGTTACAATTACAGCTCGACAAGTGTCCATTTCTGCATCTGTTATAACCGAATTAGCAAAAAATCTTGAGGCAAGCGTTGCCGAACAGGTTGCTTCGACAAGCGAAACAGTAACCATTAGCATGCAGATTCGGGCTGTTTCTCAAGAGCTTTCTGGCACAATGGACGATGTTTCAAACAAAGCACAAGACAGCTCTGACGCAGCTCATAAGGGACTCGAAGGTGTCGAGGGAATTAGAGTTGCTATTTCAACTCTGCTAAACTCTGTTGCCATTATTCACGAAAAACTCGAACTTATCACCCAGCGAAGCGCAAATATAAGCAAAGTAATCAACACAATCACCAAAGTTGCTAACCAGACTAACTTGTTGTCGCTCAATGCTGCTATTGAAGCAGAAAATCTCAATGCGACTTTTAACAGGGAAAGCAGCAGAACCACCGAAACTTCAAGCGAAAGCACTGAAAATTACGGTGCAGGTTTTTCTGTTGTCGCAATTGAGATTAGAAAACTTGCCGACGAGACTTCCGTAGCAGCATTAAATATCGAATCTCTTTTAAACGAAATGCATGAAACCGTTGATCAGGGATCCCGCTCTGTCGATGATTTTGCCGAACAAATGCAAAAAGGTTCTGCCAAGATTGCTGCTATTAGCTTGGAATTGGAAGACATCATTGAAAAAATGCAAGATTTGATTTCACAGTTTTCTTTGATAAATGAGGCAATGAAAATGCAGGCTGACAGCACAAAGCAAATCGAAGAAACGATGGAACAGCTTAATTCTGTCAGTATTCAAACAAGAAACTCGCTTGTTGATTTTAATTTTGCCACAGGTAATCTTAAAAATGCTTCTGCGACTCTGCAGGAGGAGCTTTCTCATTTTATTGTCGAGGAAAAAAAAGAGAATAATGAACAAGTAAGATAGGAGATTAATGAATGCTTTACTTGCAATTTCAAATTGATGATAACTATTATATCATTCACTCGATGAATATCATTGAAGTAATACCGCTTGTGCCTCTTGCAAGCAAACATAAGAGTTCAACAATTTTTGCCGGTGAATTAAATTATCATGGGGAGTTGATATCCGTAATTGACATAAAAAAAAGCTTAACTGGAGAAGCCTCGCAGAAACTGTTAAGTACAAGAATTATAGTGCTAAAAACACATCACATAGATAAACTTATCAAATTAGGAATAATCGCGGAGAAGGCAACAGAAACAATTAATTTCGATGAAACTGATTTTCGTAAGCCAATAATCAAAGAATTTGGATTTTTTGGTGATATTGCCCTGCGGAAAGGGCTCTCCTATCAAAAAATAGCTGTCGATAAGCTATTATGGGGATCTTCGCTTCCTGATTTCGATGGCGACAGTTCTGCTTAAAAAACGTTCTTCAGGTAAATTATATGAAGAAATGCCCGGAGGAAAGTATTTTTCTGCATAAGCTTTCACATCTGTTATCCTTGCCGAAGGAGCGCTGCGGCGAATGAAGCGATAGATTTCTTCGGCACGTGTTTCAGCAAGGAATTTATTGGTCTTTTCGCCTCCGAGCATATCGCAATATGCTTTAATTCCTATTGTCGATTGTCTATCGAGTCCTTTGAGGAATTCTAAGGTCTGGCGACGCATTTCGTCGGTTAGTGTATTTTGTCCAATCGGGAACAAAGTAAGCGAAAGCCTCTCAATCTCATAATTATCTGTTTCTCTAACTATGCCAAGAGGTTCGACTGCTATCGACACTTCTCCATTGTCATCAAAGACCTTATATTCGATATTAATTGGCAAATCCGGTTTTAATTTCTTAGCGTCTTTTTCATTAAATCCATATTTAACGATTACAGGTCTTCCTTCTCCTTGCTTGTAAAGTATGGTTTGTCCTGTTTGTGTAACAGAAAGCATCCATCTTGAGATTATTCGTTTAGATGATCCTTCAGGATTAAATAGCAGCGTATCGGGCATAATATTCATTGGGTTAAGGTAACGTCTGCCATAAACGGGTGAAAGTATTTGCTGGTCATCTGATTCGATAACTGCTTGGCGGTTTTCCGAATAACCGAGTTCATTGTCGCTCCTTGTTGGCTTTGGAGAATAGCAATTTGTTTTGCTTGCAACAACTGTGATTTTTTCAGGCGCAGCTCCGCGGCTAACAAGATACTCTTTGATTGCATTGGCTCTTTTGAGAGCAAGTTCGCAATTATTTGGCTCTGTGTAAGGGTCAGCAAAGCCGCGAATTGTAATTGCTGAAACTGATTGTTTGTTCATTCTGTCTGCAATGATATTCAAGCAATTATAATGGATTCGCATTGGGTTAGGTTCGATATCCTCTTGATAAAATTGGGCATCAGGGGTTAATTGCTTGTACCTTTTTGGAATAATTGATGAATTGGCATCGAAAAATATGTATGGCAACAAAGGATAGACCTCTGTTGTATATTGCATGCGCAAGGTGATATTTTGCAAAGGCACTGTATCTCGCGAAGGCAATAAGCCATAAACAGCAATGCCGGCTTTCAGCTTGATACCAGAATAATCAGGTATCAACAAAGTATCAGTTCTGGATATGGTTTTATAAACGAAAAGAGTTTCTCCCTCGCCTACTTCTCTTAAACTTTCCTTTTCTTGTCCTTTGACAATCATCGTATCGTCAATGTCAGGACTTAGTTTTTTTATCGTGTCGGCAATTGATTCGCTGACATTAACTCTACGCATTGGTTTAAGCAAGGAGTCTGTGCGAAATTGCTCTTTTAAAACTAGAATAGTATCTGGTCCGGGCAATTCCCTGCTTCTTTCGAAATATTTCCCAATTACAACAGTTGGAGTATCAACATCTTTGCTAAATACGCTTGTTGTATCTATTCTCTCGCTTATTCTTTCGCTTCTTGTTTTTGGCAGAAAAAGCGTGTCTGTTCTTGTAACTTCTTGAATATAAAAGACACTGTCTTTCACTTCTTTTTCTGAATTGTTGATTATTGGTTTTCCATAAACAAATTGAGGTTGGCTGTGGGTATTTGTTTTTATTCTTGCAGTATCGATATAAAACAACTGTTTGTGCATATAAACAGTTTCAAAAGGAGTATATTTTAGTGAAATTCCTGCAGAAATAGCTGATGGTTTCCAACTTACTTCTTTCACAATGTCGATGAGACCAATGTTTATTGAAATTTCGGGAACAATTAAAAAAGTTTTCTTGCTATTCATTGGTAACTCATAGAAACAACCAAGTTTTACCCCTCCAGTAAAGATTTGAGTATTAGGTATTTCACCAGTTTGGTAATTTCGCTCGCGCGTTCTTGTATCGATGAAAACACCTGTGTTTTCAGGTTTAACGATTCTTTCGATTTGCTCGAAATCTTTTTGCAAAATAAATCCTGCCTGGAAGCCTGCAAAAGCATAAAAATCGCTAGTTAATCGATAAGCAAGAGTTGGCTCGACGACTATTCCAGCTAATTTTGCATTAATTTCGTGTTCAAAAACACCATTTGTCTCTTTTAGAGCGACCATAACTGTGGTTTGCTCTTCTTTTGTCAATATAGCCGATTCGTTGGAATAACCTGCTTTTAAGCCAAGCAAGAATAAATCGTTGATTGGATATTCGATAAGGGCGACAGCATAAGGGGCAAAGCCATATCCGTTTTCAAAAACAGGGCAGCAGTTTGGCACACCGGGTATGGCGCGAAAATCGGCGAAATGATAGTTGGAATTCGCTCCTGCTGATAAACCGTAACGGGGACGCAATGTATCTACTTGTGCAATAGCCGGCATTGCGAGCAGGCTTGCAAACACAAGAAAGATTATTAGCGTCGAGTTTTTCATTTATATATATAATAAATTCTTAATGTTTTATCTGCTAATTTGCAACTTCCCCGATTTCATTTGGGTTAAGGTCTTTAAAATATAGAAATAGCAACCTGTTGGCAGTTGAGAAATATCAAAAATAAGCGAATATCTACCCGCTTTCATATACTTGTTTAAAATTTCTGCTCTTTTTAAGCCAAATATATCAATTATATAAACTTCCGTAACTGCATCTTCAATTATTTCAAACTCAATTTCAGCAATGTCTTGGGCAGGGTTTGGCTTGACAGGCATTAGCTCCAAGCTCTCGACCGATTCGAAAAGACGAGGACCATTTTCATAGCAGACATTATCAAGAGTAAAAATTCCCGCAGAGGAATCGATATCTGTATAGCCCGCTATGGGGTAAATATCAGAAATAATGATTGTATCTCTATCATTATTGCCAAGAGCCACTTTGAAAGGAAAGAATGCAAGGGTTATGTTGTCGTCGAGTGTTTCAGGTGGCAGTTCGATATTAATTTTTAAGCGTCTATTCTCCAAAAAACCGTCTGGGGTTGGGTATTTTGGTATTAACAAAGTAGGATTTACACTTAAAACAGCCTTGAAACCCATGATTTTTGATTTAGCAAGGTCGATTTCTTCAGCCAATTGAACGGGGAGATTGAGGATATTGCCTGGTGCTGCTTTGAGGTTCTCTGGAATTATGATTTTAACATAAGCTTTCCAAACACCTTCTCCTTGGATTGGTATTGTAAAATCGAAAACATCACAAGGCGAACTGCCTTTTATTCTGATTGTATCGTTAAAAATACCTTCTTCGGCTTTAAATCTTATATAAATAACGAGTGAATCTCCTCCGGCAAGCACGCAAGGAATGGTTTTACTCAATCCAGTGATTTCAAATTGGGGACCGACAAGAGGAAAAAATTCTTCGAGCATTAAATCAGCTGTTTCTGTATTTTTAAATACAATAACAGAATCCTTTGTGTTGCCTATAATGACTCTGCCAAAATCGAGTTCATTGTTTACTTGCATCTCAACATTTTTCGCATGTCCGCGAATAAAAAAACGTTTCTTGACATCGCAAGTGTCAAAAGTTATTTCCATATAGCCTTCGAACAAACCCGGCGCTCTTGGAAAGAAATAGACCTCGTAAGTCTGTTCCTCACCGATATTGAATTTTTCGCCTAAGTCCATAGAAGTAAAGAATTCGCGGGGCATGGTTATATTAGTAACCATTATAGGTCTAATAGCAATATTTTCGTTGGTAATGCTCATACCCAGAGTCAAGATTGTATCGGGATTGCAAAGCACCACATCACCAAAATCGAGCGTATCGGGCTTCAATCCAATGAGTATTTCACTTGTTTTAATGGTTAGAGTAATTGTTGTGTCTATTCCACAATGTGTTGCAAGTGTAATATCAGTTGTGTAAGTGCCGCCATAGTCACTTCCTGCAAAGCGGACAATCACATTTTTTGATTTGCCAATATCAACAAATACCGTATCTTGAAATGAAAATAAAGGATTAGTGCCGCTTAGCCAGAAATCGAGAGCTTGGTTGTCCTTATTCTTGATTGTAATAATCCTATCGAAGGGCATTCCCGGGCAAATTTCTATTTCTGGTGGACTTTCAACTTGGAAAGCGGGGGTATGGATATCGGCAGTCAATTCGATATATATCTTTTCATCACAAGGGTCAGTGATTGTCATAATGCCCAAGATTTTTCCTTCGGTGGCATTTCCTTCGAAATGAATAGGCACATTGCGGGTTTCAACCGTGTCGAACTCTGTCGAATTATTAGCAATGGCAGTATCGAGAAAGGAAAAAGGTGGCGATATTTCGCCAAAAAATTTTGTTTTTATAGAGGCATTTGTTGTTATGCTAAAACTTGTATCCTTGCTTTCGCCAGGGCAGAGAACGCCAAAATCAATTTTATTATTGTTAACTCCATTAATGGTATAGCTAAGATTGCCTTTTTCTGCTGAAATTAATACCTTTAATTCAGGTATGGTATTTCTGTTTTTAACAATTAATGTGTCGTAGTATATGCCTGCTGCTTGGGTAGTTAGCAATATATTAATCTTAACCGAATCATTAGGGGCGATGTCAAGAGGAACTGAGCCTGCGATTTGAAAGTCTTTGCCTCGAGATAACTTGATTTCTGTTATATTTATATATGCCGAAGAATTATTTTTTAAAGTTATAAACTGTGAAGAATCTTTGCTGCAAAAAACTGCGCCGAAATCTAAAGGATTAGGGTAGGCAGTCAGATTATCAGGGCTTATTTCATATATCAGCTTTACTTCTTCAGGAGTTATTGCCCGGTTATAAATACGGACCTCATCAATTATTCCATTAAAAAACACACTTGGTTTTCCATCAAAAAAAGCCGCGACAGCTGCAAACATCTGCCGGTTGATTGGGTCGCCTGTAAATGTGGTTCTCGCAACTTCTGTTCCGTTTAAATATAATATTACCTGATTGGAATTGTAATCACGAACAGCGAAAATATGGTACCACACATTTTCTTGCCAATTGCCCGGAGGCTGATAAGTAAGCGGAGAGAACATCGATCCGCCAAATCCTCCCAAACCATCTACTTGGAAAACAAATTGGTTACCCCTTGATAGCAGCGAGCCAAAGCCGAGATGAATGTCCTCATTCAAGCGGTCATCTGCCACTGAAAGCAAGATGCTGCTTGGTCCAGCTGCCATTGTTGTCGGAATCTTCGAGCAATTAAACCACATCGACCAGGAAAAACCATTTGCCGAAATGTATTCCAAAGTATGTTCGGCTGGCAATTCGATGAAATCGTCGATACCATCGAATTTATATGCCATTCCTATTTTACCGGTTACACATTGAGGATCGCCTCTAATAATGCCATCGTACCCATTTCCGCTATTGTCTTTCGGGCTACATTCGAAAGGTAGGTAAACAACCAGGTTTTGAGTGATATCCTGGGCATAACTCTTCTGATTTATGCCGGTTATGGATAAAAAGAGAATAAGGAGAATATATGAATATTTATTTTTCTTTGTTTTCATATTTTTTTCTTACTTAGAATATTAAAGAATTAAACAAATCTTGTGCCAAAGACGAAGAGAGATTTTATGTGCAGGTCGTTGAGTAATTTTCTTTTGTTTTTCTTTTTTCGAAGGATTAAAATGTTTTAACTAAAAAATTGTCTAAAAAAATGGTAATTATTATTAAATTGGTAAAATTCATTTTAAGAATAAATAAAACTAATAATCTTGAAAACAAAAAATAAAAATAATAACACAAAATTCAAGACAGTAATCGAAAAGAATACATTTTATTTCTATAATGCCGAGTTTCAAGAAGATGAGATAGAAAGACTTAAAAAAGTAATCAGGAAAAATTTTAAATGATAGACAAATATTTGAATACAATAATTCAAGGGGATTGTTTAGAATTTTTAAAGATATACCCGACGATTCTGTTGATGTAACTTTTGCTGATACATCGTTTAATTTAAAAAAGGAGTACAAAACTTATAAAGATAGCCTGAAGATTCAGGAATATATTATCTGGTGCGAAAGTTGGATAAGTGAAATGGTAAGGGTTGCCAAGCCGACAGGTTCTATTTTTGTCCATAATATCCCAAAAAGGCTGACTTTTTTTGCTAATCATCTTAATAAAATTGCTGATTTTAAGCATTGGATTAGTTGGGATGCACAACTTCTCCAATGGGATTTTAACTGAGGATACTCCTCAAAATATTATTGTTACTAAATAGAGAAATTTGATAAAAAAAGGTTGTAAATTTGGAAAATAAAATCCCGATAAACTTGGATTCACTCTTCGAGCTAAGCGCCCGCTTGAATGAGACTTACGATACACAATTCATTTTAAATTCCGTGCTTCTCAGCTTAATGGGCAAGCTTCGAGTTTTCAGCGGGAGTGTCTATGTGCGAAGCGCTAACAATAGTGAACTGAATTTGTTTATAAGTAAAGGCAGTAGCACAAGCAAGGTTATCCCCACTTTGAAATCTGAAATTTTGTGTGGGCACTGCCTAAAAATACTTGGCAATGCAAGCGAATGCGAACAAATATTGAAAATAGCCGGCTTCGAGAGCGCCGCGCCTGTTGTTTATCGTGGCGAACTCCTCGCTCTTGTTTGCCTCGGCAAACGAATAGTAAGCGACGAGATTTCGCCTGAAGAAGCGCTTTATGCCAGACTCGTAACAACTATTGCCGCCATTTCCTTGCAGAATGCACGTAATTATTCTTCGCTCGAAAATGCTAAAAATAATATCGAAAAGCGTAATTTAATGCTAAATACTCTTTTCGAGATAAGCAATGACTTCAGTTCGCTTCTATCAAAAAATGAAATCCTCAAGATGCTTTCCTATCGGCTGATGGGTCATCTTATGCTAACGAAATTTGCCTTGCTTCTTGCCAACGAAAATAGTTTTAATGAACCAATCATTAACAGGTTTGAAGGAGAATTGAATCCTGAAATTATCGAATTGCTTAAAAATGTGGAAACAACAACTCTTTCCTCTGCCATATTAAATCCTGAATACGCCAATTTATTCAGAAAAAACGGTATTGCAGCGATTTCTCCAATGTATGTGCAAGGGCTTGCGAAAGGTGTTTTAATTGTCGGTAAAAAATTAAATAAAGAAGATTACAGCGAAGAAGATTTACAATTTCTTAGTGCTTTGGGCAATAGTGCCATATCTGCACTCGAAAACGAACGTCTTTTCCGTCAAGAGCTCGAAAAGAAACGGCTTGAAACTGAAATGAATACCGCTCTCGAAATTCAGAAAAATCTTCTCCCTAAGACAAAGCCCGACATTGCCGGATGGGATATTTTTGGGCTATCTATCCCATCGAGACAGGTCGGAGGCGACTATTTCGATTTTATTCACTTGGATAAAAATCGCTTGCTTGTTGCCATTGCCGATGTGTCTGGAAAGGGATTGCCAGCATCGCTTTTAATGGCAAATGTGCAAGCGGCTCTACGTGCATTGACTCCATTTGCAGACACTTTACCACGATTAATTTATGGGATAAACAAGATTCTTTACGAAAACACCGCTTCTGACAAATTTGTTACCTTTTTTTGCGGATATATCGACACTAGCGACAATTCTTTCACTTATATTAATGCCGGACATAACCCACCGTACCTTCTCGACGTAAAAAATAATATCACAGAACTGAATCAGGGCGGATTGATCCTTGGATTTACTGATGCAGAAATTCCTTATGAAATCGGTAGAGTCGAATTGACTCATAACGATATTATATTGCTCTATACCGACGGAATTAATGAAGCCCGCAATCCAAAAAACGAAGAATTTGGAGATGATTCGTTAATCAATGTTCTTAAAACCAACCGTTTTAAAAACGCAAAACAAATATGCGAAACCATTGTTAACGAAGTTAATGCTTTTGCCGGTTCCGCAATGCAATATGATGATCTTACTTTAGTTGCAATAAAAAAAATCTAAGGTTTTGCTCACTCACTGCTTATTTGTAATTTTGCATTTTTAAAAAATTACCAGAAAGCAAAACTATTATGCAGAAAGAAGATTTCAGAAATATTGCAATTATTGCACATGTAGATCACGGAAAAACTACACTTGTTGATGGACTATTAGGGCAAAGCGGGGCATTTCGAGATAATGAAGAAGTTAACGAACGCGTAATGGACTCGATGGACCTCGAAAGGGAACGAGGTATTACCATAATGGCAAAAAATACTTCTATTTGGTATAAAGATGTAAAGATAAACATAATGGATACACCTGGGCACGCTGATTTCGGTGGTGAGGTAGAGCGGAGTTTGTCTCTTGTTGATGGTGCTATCTTACTCGTTGATGCTAGCGAAGGTCCTTTGCCACAGACCAGATTTGTTGTGATGAAAGCTCTAGCCAAAAAGCTTCCAATTATTCTTGTAATAAATAAAATTGACCGCCAAGACGCTCGCATCGAAGAAGTCTTAGAAGAAGTTTACGACCTTTTTATCGACCTTGGCGCCGATGATGAACAAATCGAATTCCCAATATTATATACTATAGCAAAAGCAGGTATCGCTCACAAGGAACTTAACGACGGCTCGACTACTTTACAACCTTTATTTGAAGAAATTATCAATTTTATTAAAGGACCCATAGCAAGCGACGAAGAAAAACCTCAGTTTCTTGTAACCTCACTTGATTATGATCCTTATGTTGGACAGCTATTGATAGGACGTCTCGAAAACGGAATCTTGGAAATGAATAAACAATACACACTTTGCGGCAAGGAAAGCTATCAAAAAGGTGTAAAATTTTCAGCTTTATACACTTTCCATGGTTTGAAGAAAAAATCTGTCGAGAGAGTAGTCTCCGGAGATATTATTTGTATTGCCGGACTCGATAATGCACAAATCGGAGATACTATCTCCGATTTAGAGGAACCAAAACCACTTCCAAGAATTGAAGTTGACGAGCCAACAGTCTCGATGGTCTTTTACGTTAATACGTCGCCTTTTGCTGGTCTTGAAGGCAAGTTTTTAACATCCCGGCATTTACGTGCCAGATTGATGAAAGAAACACTTACAAACGTATCATTGAGGGTTACTCCACTGCCAGACCGAACCGACGCATTCGAGGTAGCGGGCAGAGGCGAATTGCAAATGGCTATTTTAATCGAAATGATGCGTCGGGAAGGATACGAGCTTATGGCTTCCAAGCCGCAAGTCATCACGAAAGAAATCGATGGTGTTATAAACGAACCGACTGAACACGTTTACATTGATTTGCCCGAAGAATACGCCGGTATCATCACCGAAAAGCTATTAACGCGGAAAGGAAGGATGATGAAGATGCTAAACAATAATTCGAGACGCGTGCAAATCGAGTTTGTTATTCCCTCTCGTGGCTTAATCGGTTTTAGAAGCCAGTTCTTAACAGAAACTAGGGGTGCAGGCGTTATGAACACACTGTTTGAGGGTTACGAACCCTGGTTCGGACCTATCCCGCAAAGAAATACAGGCGCTATGGTCGCAGACAGAACAGGCAGGGCAACTGCTTATGCTGCCTTTGGAATGGAAGACAGAGGCGAATTGTTTATTGAAACCGGAACGCAAGTATATTGTGGAATGATAATAGGAGAAAGAAACAAGGCAATGGATCTAAATGTGAACATAACTAAGCCGAAGAAGTTAACAAATATGCGTGCCTCTAATTCAGATGCAACTGTTACTCTCCGCCCCCCAAGGATTTTGTCTCTTGATCAAGCTATTGAGTTTATTGCTGAAGATGAACTTATCGAAGCTACTCCCAAGGCTATTCGATTAAGAAAAAAGGAGCTTGATCCTAATAATCGTAAGTTAAAAACAAGGATTTAGTATAATAGTATTAAAAAAAAAGTCCCTTGACTTTGCAATCAGGGGGCTTTTTTTATGATGTAAAAATAATAAACTGATTTATTATCTTTGAACTACGAATGTCTGTGATGTTACGTTGCCATCCACAGTAACTTTGCAGAGATAAATGCCCGAGCTAAGATTAGCAGTCGAGAAAGGAATGACGTGACTTCCTGCAGATAGGGTGCTGTTTAAAACATTGGCAACTTTAACGCCAAGTGTAGTAAAGACTTCCACTCTTACTGACCCGCTGTTATTAAGGTTTAAAGGCAGATTAATTGTTTCCATAGCTGGGTTTGGATACATTTGGTCAATAGACAGAGATGTATTGGTGTTTTCTTCTACACTGTTGAAGTTCACAGCGTCAAAGAGCATATATGTAACGCCAAGAGATGCCATAAACCCTTGCGAAGTCTCGTGCATATCGATACACATCTGAGTAATTGTTTCGTAAGGATAGTTATATCTGATTGACGAAGGATCGTTAGCTTTTACAGTGTTGTAAGAAATGAGTGGCACTTCGTTCAAGCTTGGTATTACATGGGGAATAAAGGTCAAGTTATTGACCATATTGTCGTTTGTCAGGTTCTTTCTTTCAGACCAGGTGCCATTGATATTTCTATAAGCAAAATAAATGTCATTAACATCCAAGGAATCGAAATTCCATTCTCTATCTGGCTGGGGGACGTTGTTTGCATCTTTCATATCTTGATATAAAGTGGCAGTTGGAGTTACAGGTATTCTATTTCCATTGTAATCGAGCCATTTAACAAGCAGGCTTTTTCCGTCGGCAGTAATGGCAGCATTAATTTCGTTTTCGTAAGGAGATTGGATGATAAATTCTTTTTCAGCATTGTCGTAAGCAGAAGCTTTGTGTATAATAAACCAATGGTTGCTGCCCCAGAAATTGCTTCCAACGATTTCAGCAATAGCATAGATTTTCCATTGCGAGCCGTTATAGTTGATTTCTACCAAATGAGAAGTGATTTCGTCTTCATTTTTTTGGAAAACGACCCGGGCAAAGAAGCTATAATTGTCTTCATCGATAACAATAAAGTCTTGAACATTGTAAGAAGCGATATAGAAGGGTAAAACAGTCGAGCCACCGTTGTCGGCAACATAATTTTCGAGAAGTGAGGCAGGCATTCTATTCCAAGCAGACCAGGTGGTGCCCATATCGTTGGATTTCATAACGGCAGGAACTCTTCTGTCTGGGTTGTCCGCAAACATGTTATCGACACAGAAATAAAGGTTTCCATTTTTGTCTGCGCCGGGGTAACCTTTGTCATTATATGAAGAATTAATTGCTGGAGAGGGTCTGAAATTAGAAGTTCCCAAGTTGCTTGGTATGCCAGAATATTGATAGTTGGCATCTTTAGTATCGAGGTCAATGAAGAAGCTCGTTATACCATAAGGACCATATTGAAGGCTTTCTCCGCTGTTAAGGATATTACCGTGGAAGTACATTGGAAAACCTAAGCCATCAGTGCTTGCGATATATGAAGTCCACCAAGTGTAGCCCGGATTGTTTGCCTCTGGTCCAGCCATTGTGAAGTTCATATTAACGACAGGGCTAGAAACGATATAATGCCCATAATTCATCTGATAATTGCTCGTGGCTTGTGAATATTTGTAATATGGACCAGTAAGAAAATAATGTAAATCGTCTGGATTTGTAGAGCCATCGGTATTGACAACAGCAATATTTTGCCAAACAGGCAATACACCGAGTTCTTCGTGCAACATTTTTGTTCCCCAGCTTGTGCCCATATTCGTGGAAATGTAACAATAAGTTTGTCCGGTCAAGATCTGATCACTTTGCTGCATGCGGGCACGCCAAGTACTTGCAATAATTAATGAATTAGATTTTGGTTCATAGACAACAGGCTTAACCATGTCAAAAATGCTAAGAGAAGCATCAAGGATAGTGTCGATGGGTTTATAGTTGGCAAGTATGCCAGGATTCGAGATTTTTTCTAAAGCAGAACTACTAACTATTCTGTCCTGATTTCCAAATTGGATTAGCTGCGGAACGTTAGGTGCTGTATTTGGATTTAAGCTCTTGGCAAGCTCTTTGTTAAATGCGCTAAGCATCATCGGCGCAATTAATAAGGCAATGATGAGGATACTAAATTTTTTCATACGGGTCTCCGTTTGGTTATACAAAATTTAATGAACTTTGTCAGTTACTATTTATTAGAGAGAACTTAAAATACAAAAATACTATCAAATTATATCTTTGCCAAACAAAATTTGTGTATTGAATAATTTAAATAAATAAATAAACAAATTCTATTATTCTTACAAAACTTTTTTTCTTGTAATAATTATAAATATAAAGACGTTTTGAAGCGAAGAAAAGTTACATTTGTTAATTGAACAACAAGCTATATTAAATAGCCTGAGAAAATTATTTGTCTTTAAACCAATCCTTCAATAGATTATTCTCGAAATTTGTTTCTACGATTGCAATAGCGACAGCAATTCTTCTGGAGTGAAAAGGATTGGATTTATAAATTACATTATAACCATCGACAATCATTGTTGTCGAACCGCCCCCATCGAGATTCATTGCCTCATGGCAACCGATTTGCTTCATAATGTCTGCGAGCTGCTCTAAATTGGCTCCAGAAGTAGATTCGCTTCTGCTTCCAATTTCAATAGCGACGAGGAAAACCTTGGATTTGTCTTTATTGGTGCCAATAGCAGTTCGTGGGAGCATCTTGTGAATAAAGCGCCTGCCTTTCGAGCCTTCTTCATAAGCCTCGTGTTTGGCTATACCTTGTCTGACAAGTCGGGGAGTACCGCAAACTGCATTTTTGAAAAGGATATTCTGATATTGGTTTGTAAGAATTCTTAGCTTGAAAATACCAGGTCTATTACCAATAAAGAATTTTGAGTCAGGGCTTAGAGAAATAACACAGCCATTTTCAGGTATTTCGACAGAGCCAGAGCCAATGCTTACCACCTGACATTCAATTTCCTTGTTAATCACCGGTTTGTCGAGATACTTTAAAGCAATTTTTGTATAGGAATGCTCGGCATTCGACAATCGTTTCTCTTCGGCTATTGTTGCCATTAATTCTTCCATTTGATATTCTATTTCGGTGGAATCATTGAATAAAGAATCTTCGAGCGATTCCGAAACAGCTGATTTCATATCGCGGGTATGAATGCGAGGCACAAAATGACCTGCAAAACGATTATATAATACATTTTCAGTAGAATCGCGACGATGGTTGGCGCTATTTATCGGTAATGATTGACCATTAGGCAGGATTAGCTCGGCATTTAGTCGAAAAGCGTCAATATAGAGCCTGCCATCTATGTCGAAAAAACCTGATGACCATTGCTTGTAGCTGCTCATTGTTACAGGCTCTCCATCGATAACTGTTGGACCGATAGGATAATTGGTATAGGCACGCCAGAAATTAGCATTGATAGCGGCGATAACAGTGCCAATATTAAGCGAATCGTGCCAGTTGGCAATATCGTGGATTTTCATCAATTCGTCGGTCAAGTCCTTTGCTTTCAATACTTTGAGTTGGACGTTTTTTGCCTTTAAATCCAATTCGACAACATGCACACTATGAGTTTTTCCATGTGTTGTTACATAATAATTCTTATAAATAGCTCCTTTGGCAAGCTCCTGCTCGGTAATTAACTCAGATTTCGATTTTGATGTTGAAAAGTAAGAAAAAAACAAAAGAACAAATAGGATTGGAAGCAATGCTGGCTTCAAGAAAAGGAGTCTATTATATTTCAATAACTTAAATGTCATTTTCGTTGTTTATGATAAAAAAAAACAAGTTCGATCATATAAAATATAAGTTTTTTTATTAATTTAGTTGTTTGTAATGCAAATTACAAAATTTTGATTATTGATTTTAAGATTAATTTTTTAAACTTTAGGAGGAAAGATGAACTACGAAACCATTATCTTCGAGAAAAAAGCCGGCTGGGCTTTAATCACACTTAATCGTCCCGACAAGTTGAATGCACTGAACAAACAAATGTTCGACGATCTTGACGATTGCTTCAAGCTTGTGCAGCACGACCCTGAAATAAAAGCTCTTGTGCTTACCGGATCAGGAGCTAAAGCGTTTGCAGCAGGTGCAGACATCAAGGAATTGCACGAATCAGATGGCATCACCGGTAGTTTTTTCTCCGCTTATGGCTCTAATGTAATGAAACGGCTTGCTCAGATGAATATACCAACAATTGCAGCTGTTAATGGGTTTGCTCTTGGTGGTGGTTGTGAATTGACTCTTGCCTGCCAAATGCGTTTTGCCTCTGAGAATGCAAAAATGGGACAGCCAGAGGTCAATCTTGGCATAATTCCTGGTTATGGCGGCACTCAGCGACTTCCACGGATAGTTGGCAAGGCAAAGGCAATGGAGCTTATTCTTTCTGCTAATATGGTCGATGCCAACGAGGCTCTTCGTATTGGTCTGGTAAATGCTGTCTATAAGCCAGAAGAATTGATGGCAAAAGTCGAGGAATTTGTTTATCTACTTCTATCGAAAGGCACGCTTGCTCTTTCTGCTGCTGTGGAATGTGTCAATGCATCGGAATATCTTTCTGAACTCGATGGTTTGCATTACGAATCGAAAGTATTTGGCAGAACTTGCGGCACTGAAGATTTCAAAGAAGGAACTAAAGCATTTCTTGAGAAGAGAAAAGCTGAATTTAAAGGCAGATAAAGCTGTTTTTTTTATTATTATCAAATAAGGGTTAGAAGATGGAGCTTATCAATCAAAGAACTAAGCAAATAATGGAGAATTGCAAGGCAATTGCCCGACAAGCCGGTTTGCATTTCGACGACGAAAGTTTGGAATACATTGTTACCAACAGGGATATGCTCGAGCTTTCGCCAAAGGTAATGATACCAACACTTTACGATTATTGGGTACACGATGTCGAGGTTCTGAAAGAATATGGGAAATACAAGCTATATCCTTCCAACCCTTATGAAACAGTCATTAATTCGCGTCCAGCGATTTCATTTTATAACGACAACAATCCCGATTGGCTCAACACAATGATTTTTTATCATGTTTTAGGACATATCGACTTTTTCCAAAATAATTTGCTTTTCGAGCATACCTGGAACGACGATTTTGTTGGGCAGGCACTTGCAGACAAACGTCTAATTGCCAATCTGCGAAGCGAATATGGCAGATGGACAGATTATAGTTTGGAATTTAGCCGGAGCATTGACAATATCAGTGGATATTTCCAAAAGGTCTCCAAAATGCAATTTCCAACAGAAAAAGATGCTTCGGCTCGGCTAAGTTTTTATTTTGATGTTTTTTTACAGGAAATCAAGCAAGTACGTTCGCACGAGATATACAACGAGGTGGCTCGCTATAATGCCTTGGTTGATGCCGATCCTGTTATCGCCGAATCATTGTTTTTCTCTGAAGTTAGAGGGAAGTACCCGGAGTTTGATGCACTTTTCGAAAAAGAAAGCAGCAGAGTAAATGTGGAGCATTATAGCGACATTCTTGAATTTATTCGCGATAATTCGCCTTTGCTAGCCATAGAAAAGAATTCGTGGATGAAGTCGGTGATGACCATCGTCCACAATACTTCGATGTATTTTGCACCGCAAATACGCTCGAAAATAATAAACGAGGGCTGGGCAAGCTATTGGCATGATATGCTTTTCAGAAGCGACGAGCAAATCAAGGGTCACGAGATTGCCTATTCGAAAACCAATGCCGGCGTTACTTCATTGACAAGAATTGGGCTTAATCCTTATGCTATCGGACTTCGATTGATACAATATGTCGAAGAGCTTGCAAACAAAGGGAAGTTGCAATATTATTTTCAAAAGCATTATGGCATTGAATATCGCGACGAGTTTGATCAGAACACAGGAAAAGGAAGGGAAGCCATTTTCGCACTTCGCTCAAATTTCTCTGATTTTATGCTAATCAATACATTCGTCGATCAGGATTTTGTCGATATGCACGACCTTTTCACTGTCGGGCAGCGTTTAAATGAACAAAGAGGCACTATTGAATATTACATTAAAAGTCGAAAAGCTGAGGACTACAAGCAAATGCTTCTCGATTCGCTCTACCATCCTCCTGTCATCGAAGTCAATCTGGAAAAAACAAACGAAAAAACACTCTATCTCAAGCATAAGTTCGAAGGTAAGCAATTAGTTAAGCAATATGTTCCTGAAGTTCTTATCGGACTGGAGTATTTATGGGGCAGTGAAGTGAAACTCGAGACCACCGAAATAGTTGTTTCGCGACCTCCCAAACCAGAAGAAAAACCAAAATATGAACTTCGAGAAGTGATTTACCATATCAAAGACAGGAAGACAACGAAAAAAGCTTTATAGAAAAAGATTTTTTGTAGAATCTGGGTATCTATTAAATATTTTAAGGCATATACTCTTTGAACTCATAGAGCGGTTAATTGAAATCATCAGCTATCCAGATATACCCTTCATATTTTTGAGTTTGCATTTATTTGTTCCTTTATAAACAATGATAAATAATAAAAAAACCTTATTATCCGCGATTGATGCGAACAATAAGGTTTTTTTGTAAGCTTTATCCTGTTTGGGATAAAAACTGATTAAAAATAAACTTAGTCAGATTCTACAGCTTAGTCGGAAGCTTTTTTAGCAAGAAATGTTTTGTAAAACAAATCAAGAAATACAATTCCAGCGCCGATGATAATCATAGAATCGGGAAGCAAGCGAGACCAAAGCCAGAAACTATGAGCTTCAATAACTTCGCGTGAGCGTGCAAAATAATATCCAAGATCGTGAGAAACCTCTGCTTGCGCCAAGCCCACGATCAAATTGGGAATTGCAAATAAGACAACGCCGATAGTTACTAGCCAAAAGCCCCATTTGCCCGGCTTGTCGCTCCAACGTAATCCCTTAGCAAGTGCATTTGCCCTTGATGTAATATAAACGAATGCAATAGAGATGTATCCAAAAGCACCCAACAAGGCGACATGACCATGGGGAATAAGCAAATATGTGCCGTGTGCATAATAATTAACAATAGGCAAGTTGATAACCATTCCGAAGAAACCGGCACCGAGCCAATTTAAAAACGCCGAGCCAGTCAGCCAGAAGAATGGTACCGTAAATGCAAAGTCCTTTCCCATGGAAACAGTGTGTTTGTATTCCTTCCAAGCGTGAATCATTAGCAAAACCAGCGGAAGAGGCTCTAAAGAAGAGAAAATACTGCCTAGCGCTACCCAATACTCGTCTGTGCCTTGCCACCATACGTGATGACCAATACCGAGTATGCCTGAGAAAGCTATTAATACCAATTCGAAAAGCATGACTTTTTCGGCGATTCTCCTTGCCACCAAGCCCAATGATACGGCAAGATAAGCAAGCGTTCCTGCTGCAAAAAGTTCAAAGGTCAATTCTACCCAAAGATGGACTACCCACCAGCGGTAATAGTCATCAATGGTATAGTTCGGGAAAATTTTGTGTATTGGCATCATTCCTGCGATGTAAAGGGTTGCAACGCCAAAGGCAGACCAGATGATAGTGCCGATAAGAATATTGTTGCCCTTTGCTTTTCGTATTGTTGAAAAAACCATTAAGAACCAAAGCACAAGTCCGACGACAAGCCCGATATCCCAGACTCTGCCCAAGTTCAGATATTCGCGACCTTCATTTCCGAGCCAAAACCAAACATCTCTTAATTGACCTGTTCCACCCATATAAATACCTACCAACCCACCTGCGCCAACAACAAGTAGAGCTATCCAAAGTATATCAACAAGCCAAGGGAATTTCAAGTCCTTGCCGCCTGCCAGAGGTGCTATGAACAGACCTCCAACCAACCAGCCGATAGCTACCCATATTATTGCAATATTTATGTGCAATGCCCGGAAAATGTTAAATGGCAAAATTGACTGTGGTATGATGAAATCTTCTGAAGGTACCGTGTAAATATGGGAGATATAACCACCAATAATAGTTTGCAATACGAAAAACAGGGTAACTATTGGTATATATTTTAGTAATTTCAACTGGGAAGGGAAAAGCGATGTTATAACAAATGGTTTTTCAAGCTCGTAATCATTTTCTTTTTTAATTATATATTCATATAGCAAATAAAAAACAAAAATAGTTAATGTCCATAGGGCTAGCAATTGGAATAATGACCAAATAACATTGCTCCAGAGAGAGTTTTGGTCAATCATTGGTTCGTTGGGCCAGTTGTTAGACCAGGTTCTGTCAGTTCCGGGCCTAATTGTTGTTGCTACTAATTGCGACCAGTCAAAGAAATCAGCTATCTTTTCTGCTTCTTCGAGATGGATTACGCCGCCGGGATAGCCCAGACTTTTGTTGCCGTTAACTAGAAAATCAACAATATATTCTTTGTTTTTATGATAAGCTTCTGTTGATGCCTGAGTGTAATTGACAGTACCCTCAGAAAGGATTGTCTTTTTACGGAAATCTTCGATAGTTTTTGCCTTTACGGCACCTTTTTCGGTTGCTGTCAATTGTTTACATTGTTTGCCGAAAAGTTCAGTTGCATAAAATTTATAGAGAAACTCGGCTCTTTTGTGCAAAAACAGGGTAGGATAATCAGGTCCAAGATATGCACCCATGCCGAGCAAAGTGCCGTAATCCTGCAAATCGAACTGTTGGAAGTAGGATTTTCCGGTGACAATATCGTTATAATTATAAAGAACTTCACCGTCTGCCGACTTCACTTCTTTTGGAATAGGCGGCACCTCTTTGATTAGTGTTGCTGAATAATACACTAATGCCGCAGTCATTACAATGGCGCTTAGCCAGAAAGCAGTAAATAGTTTTTTCCTGCTCATTAATTTGTCGAAAAAAGTCTCCATAAAGCAATCCTGTTATTAGTGTTACATTAGTTAGAATAATAGATATTTAAAATATTACGATTATAATCAGAATTTATTATCTGATTAAAATAATATTAATAAATATAGCAAATATTTTTAAATAATCCACAAGTTTTCTTGCTTTAACATATTTTTTTTAAATTTGAATTAGCTAAAGCTACATCTTTCGATAATTAAAATGATTAGTCAGACCATGGTTAAAAAAAATAAATGCCGATACTCGTACCCATACTCGTAGCGGCTCTGTTCTCAGAGTCATTTCAAGCGTTCGCTGTGGGAAACTACGGTGTAACTTATTTCGAGTTGTGTATGATAGCCTTTATTTTGTTGGTTATAAAGCAAGTAGCTTGGGATGGAGTTAAGTTGCGTTTGTCGCTCAATCCAGTATGGCTTTTTTTTCTTTTGCTTGTTTTCAGCAGTTTCTTGTCGGGCTTGAGACCTTTGTTTGTTGGAAATTCTGAGATGATAGTGCAATATTTTAAAACTTTGCTACATTTTTTATTTCTGACCACTTTTGCCTTTTCGGCAGGTGTTTTTCCGATGAAAACGAAAATATGGGAAAGCGGTATAAAAATATGGATAATAGTATCAATTTTTATAAACATCTTTGGAATATATCAGATAATAGCACGGGCTTTGGATTTGCCATTTGCCTGGCTTGAATCTTCAAATGTATCTTTGCTTAGCCGTGGCTTTCTCGAAGAAAGCGAGTTTAAGCAATTAAGTTTGCGTTATGAGAATTTTTTCCGTGCAACTTCATTTTTTCCTGAACCATCAGCCCTTGCTTCTTTTAATGTTTATATTATGATTTTTATTATTGTACCCTTTGTGCAAAAAACGGGTAGATTTATAAAATCAAGGTTTCTAACTATTTTTGCTTTTATATGGGGTTTGTTAGGTCTTTTTCTTGCTTTTTCATTGACAGGTATGGTCGGGATAGCTCTTGTAATATCAGCTATTTTTTTATTTGAGCGTGTGAAGAATAAACTAAGGACTATGTTGATAATGTTGGCATCAGGAGCAATTTTAATAATAGGTGCAGATATCTTTGTCAAGGCGTATTCCAGTCAGAGTGTGCTCGAGCTTTTTGGCGACCGCTTAGAAGGAATTCTATATTTCAGCACAGGGAAAAAGTCGGTTACCGTAGGTGAATCTTATGGTATGCGGCGTGATTATATTGGCGAATCGATGAAAATCTGGATGAACCATCCTGTGCTTGGCACTGGGATAGGGCTAACTTCTTACGAAAAATACAGTAAAATTGGCTTTCCAATGTACTCCAGCCTGGCGGCTTTATCCGAAATGGGTTTGCTTGGTTTTCTTGCTTTTATTGGATTTTTTATCTCGCTGTTTGCCATCACTATCCGTTATATCATAAACCATTCAAATTATAAGAATTATCCAATTGAACAGCGACGAATGACTGGTATTCTGTTTTACGTTATGCTCTTGCAATTTGTTGTCAATTTTATTTCTGGCAACAATCTTGTAAATACTGGATTATGGGCACCTATGGCAATAGTTCTAGCAATAATAAATAAAGCTTCCATCGATGAAGGCGGGCAGTTTTTAACTATTTCGATTTTCAAAACTCCGCTTCGATTGCAGCTGGCTACTGTAATGTCTTTCCTTAAAAAAACGGGAAGTTAGATAGTATATTAAAAATAAATCTTATAATAATTTGTTATGTCAATTATATGAGATATATAAAATTTTTTGCAAACAAATAATAATTTTTTGAATTGAATTATGAAAAGAACAGCAATTATTATGGCAGGCGGCTCGGGCGAGCGTTTCTGGCCCATTAGCAGACGCAATAAACCAAAACAATTATTGAAACTTGCATCTGATAAAACAATGCTCGAAGATAGCATTGAGCGTATTAGTCCCTTGATAGCGCCTGAAGACATTTTTATTATTACAGGCAGGCAGTTGCTCGAACAAATACGTAGAACTCTGCCGATGTTGCCACCTGAAAACATAGTAGCAGAACCATATAAACGCAATACTGCTCCATGTTTGGCGCTTGGAGCGGCATTTATTATGTGTCGTTATGCTGAAAAATATAGTGCAGAGGAGATCTCAATAGCGGTTTTAACTGCCGACCAGATAATTTATCCTAATGATGGCTTTATTAAGACAGTGAAAGCAACTTTTGAATATGTGGAAAAGCGTCCAGTGCTTGCAACGATTGGAATAACTCCTTGGCGTGTCGAAACAGGCTATGGATATATTGAGGTTGCCGAACCGTTCGATGATAAGCCAGACACGGAACTTATAAAACCTGTTATCAGTTTTCGAGAGAAGCCTGATGCAAAGACAGCAGAGATTTTTATTAACAGTGGTAATTTTTTATGGAATAGTGGAATGTTTTTTTGGAGGTCTGATGTATTTACAGAAGCTATGAAAAATCATTTCCCTGAGGTTGGCGAGCAAATTGATATTATGACGGATTTATACAGGAATCGGACAGATATTGCCTATCCTGATGCTTATGAGAAAATAGCACCCATTTTTGAATCGTTTCCTAACGAATCTATCGATTATGCCTTGATGGAAAAAGCGGAAAGGGTTGTTGTTTCTAAAGCACTTTTCAAATGGGATGATGTTGGTTCCTGGGATTCATTAGAACGGGTAAAGACAAAAGATAATAATGGAAATATCATAGAAGGTCCAACATCCCTGATTGACTGTAAAAATTCCATAATAATTAATAATACTGATAAAAAAATAGTGGTGGCTGGTGCCGGGCTCGAAGATATGGTTATTGTTGCTTCTGAAGATGCGATAATGATTTGCCCGAAAAACAAGGTTCAAGATGTGAAAAAATGCGTATCAAATCTCCAAAAAAACAATGGAGACAAGTGGTTATAGATGCAAAAATTGTTATATATAATGCTGTTCATATTGTTTCTTTCCTGCATAAAAACTTATGCTCAAGAGTGGGAGCAATTATCTGACAGCGTTGATGTCCTTTTTAAAAATGGGTCATATAAAGATGCTTTGCCAATATGCGAGAAAGCATTGCAAGCAGCAGAACGGGAATTTGGAAAGCTCGATTCGAATTATCAAAAAACTGTAAGAGTTTATTCCGATTTGTTTTATTTTATTACAGATTACCATAAATCACTTGAATGGGCAAAGGAAGATAGCGCCTTGTGCGAGCGGATATATTATAGAAAAAGCGCCAAGTTTGCTGAAGTTTTAAACAATTTAGCTATTTTATATAAAAAGATCGGAAGTTATGAGCAGGTCGAACCTCTTTATCTTGAGGCACTTGAAATCTTAAAAGAGATTTTTGGGAGAATTCACCCTGATTATATTGCTACAATGAACAATTTAGCCCGCCTTTATGATGAGATTGGACTCCTTTCCCGCTCTGAGCCGGTCTATAAGGAATTAATTTCAATTATTGATAACGAAATGGGCGGCGTCCACCCAGATAAGGACATTTATCTAAACAATTATAGTCAAATGTTCGCACAAATGGGCAGGTATTCTGATGCTGAGGCATTAATGCTGCAATCGATTGAATTAACGAAACAAAAAGTAGGTGAAAGACACCCCACTACTGCCGTCAGACTAAATAATTTAGCAGATATTTACGAAACTACAGGCAAGTATTCCGCCGCCGAAAAGCTTTATTTACAAGCTATTGACATTATTAAGGAAAAACTTGGTGTAAAGCACCTCTACTATGCTATTTATATAAGCAATTTGGCTGGTTTGTACAAAAAAATGGGGCGTTTGGACAAGGCAGAAGATTTATACAAAACTGTTATCGATATTATTGAAAACACTTTGGGCAAATCGCATTACAGATATGCAAGTGCGGCAAACAATCTTGCAAATTTGTATAGCGCAATGAGTAAATTGGACGATGCTCGAACTTATTTTGACATATCAATTCAATCTCTCGTCGCAAGTTTGGGAAAATCGAACTATCGATATGCTTCTTTTCTCAGAAATAAAGCTTCAAATGAAATCCTTGCCGGCAATTATAACACTGCTGATACACTCCTGAAAGAGGCTGCAGATTCGGCGAAAAGCTCTCTGGGAAGCAATCACCCAATTTTTTCTGAGTTTCTAACTGCTTTAGCCGATTTGAAGTTAAAAGAAGAAGATTTTCACGCTGCCGAACAATATTATTTGCAAGCCGAAAAGCTTATTGAAACCTCATACAGTGATATTCACCCTTTAAATGCTCTTGTGAAATTCAATTTGGCAACCCTCTACAACCTAAATAATAATCCGAAAAAGGCAAAATCATTTTTTCTTAAATCTTTGGATATTACGCTTGAAAATATAAAACGAAATTTCCCTTCAATGAGCGAAAAGGAAAAATCTCAATATTATGAAACAATCAAAAATCGCTTTGAGTTATTCAATAATTTTGCTACGAAATACAAAGATAGTGATGATTTCATCGAAAATATTATTAATTACAGGTTAAAAACCAAAGCTTTACTGTTTTCGGCATCGAGGAAAGTTCGAGATAGGATTTTTGCAAGCGGTGATAGTAATTTGATAGATATTTTTAAGTTATGGCAATCTCAAAGAGATTATTTGGCAAAACTTTATGGTTTATCGAATGATGAAATTCACAAGCAGAAAATCAATTTGGATTCATTGGAAAACCTTGCAAATGCTTTGGAAAAAGAAATTTCTCTTTCCTCAGAAATATTTGCAAAATATCATGATAAAGATACTATAAAATGGCAAAATATTTCAGCTTGTCTCGGCAATAATGAAGCCGCTGTCGAGATTATTCGTTTCCGTAAGTTTGGGAAAATCAAGAATAAGTTCAAAAATAATGTTTACATTAATGATTTAACTGATTCGGTGGTTTATGCAGCAATAATCATTAAAAATAATAAAAATAAGAATGGTAAACCGCTTGATATCGTCATATTGAAAAATGGTAATGACATGGAAAATATATATTTGAAGAATTATGCCCGTTCTATCCGTTTTAAAATTGATGATAACTACTCCTATAATGCCTTTTGGAAACCTATTAACGATAAGTTCAAAGGAATAAAAACCATTTATTTTTCTACCGATGGTTGTTACAATCAAATAAATATCGCTTCGCTCCGTAACCCTGTTAATTCTAAATATTTATGTGATGAAAGAGATCTCCGACTATTGACAAGCTTAAAGGATTTATTAGAAATCAAAGAAAATATTTATATTACTAAGATAATTAAACATAAAAGTAAATATAATAATCATATAAACAATGATAAATATGCTGTTTTATTCGGTTCGCCGCTGTTTAACACTGATTCAAATATGGTTTCTAATATACCAGAACTAAAAGGAACAGAAGAAGAAGTTATTTCCATTGATAATATGCTTTTATCTAAGAAATGGAAAGTTGATAAATACATCGGAAAAGATGCTTTGGAAAGCGTAATAAAAGCAACTAATTCGCCAGAAATATTACATATTGCCACGCACGGATTATTTCTCAATAAAAATTCATCAAGTAAACAGTTTGGTAATGCATATAATAAAGAAGATAATCCTTTACTGCGCTCATTACTTTTATTTACAGGTGCAGAAAACTCGTTATTAACCGATAATTATCGAGAACTTAATGAAGAAGATGGTATTTTAACAGCTTATGAAGCTATGAACCTAAATCTTGATAAAACGAATCTCGTAGTATTATCGGCGTGCGAAACAGGACTTGGAGAAACACAAAATGGAGAGGGTGTGTATGGAATGCAGCGCGCTTTTATGGCTGCTGGAGCCAAATCGGTTATTATGTCTCTTTGGACGGTCAGCGATGAAGCAACAATGAAACTTATGACCTTATTTTATCAGAACTTATTAAATGGAATGGAAAGCCGTGAAGCATTTAATAAAGCTGTAAAAACTATGAAGAATATATATAAAGATGTATATTATTGGGCTGCCTTTGTTTTGGTGGGAAGATAAGTTATGTTGAAGCCTTTTTTTATGAGATTATTTACAAATAAAATATATTTTTTTATTTTATTTTCTTCATTGATAACAATTATTTTTCCTTATCACATATTTAGTAAATCTTATGAAAATGATATTAAAATAAATACAAAAATTTATAAATATAAAGAACTTGCTGAAATATCGTATATACAAAATGATTCCGCTTCTGCTGTTAATTATACTAGCAAATTACTTGAAATAGGGAAATCTGAAAATGATATTAATATTATTGTTGATGCCTATAATCTTTATGCAATGATTTATTCTTATTATGATAATAAATTAGCAATAAAGTATATAAATTTGGCAAAAAAAGTAAGTATTAAGAATTCATTGAAAGTAGAAGAAGGCATCTCTGATTATTATAGAGGGGTTATTGAATTAAATAATAATATAAGTGAAGCAAATAAATATTTTAACAAAAGTTTATCGATAGCTAAAGAAACAAATAATATTAATCTTACAGCAATTTCATACTTATCAATAGGGGAAATATTTGAATATCGAGGAATGCAAAATACCTCTCTATACTATTATCTTAAATCCCTTGAATATTTTAAAAAGATTGTAAATAAAAATATTAGTAAAATTCAGATTTATTATTATGGAACACTGCTTAATAATCTAGCAATAAGCTACAAAAATATTGGAAAACTGAATGAATCATTTAACTATTCGATTATGGCTAACTACTATACAAAAAAAATTAATGATGAATGGGGCATGGCTTCATCCTATAATAATCTCGGAAATATCTCATACCGTTTAAATATGCCTGATACAGCTTTTAAGTATTTTGCAATGGCATTAAATATTATTGAAAAATATGGCTCTAACAGCAATATCGCTGATATTATGATTAACATTGGTAATTGCTTGAGTGTACAACACAAATTTAACGATGCAATTATATATTATAATAAAGCGAAACAATTATTCATCAACTCAAATCGTATCGATGGAATTGTTCTTTCATTAATTAATATTGCTGATCTTTATTTCAATATTGGAAAATATAAAAAATCATTATCAATTTACCAAAATGCAAATGCACTCGCTAAAAATTGCAATAACATCACTTTTATGACAGATATTTATAAGGGATTATATAAATACAATTCTAAAATGAATAATTACCGAAATGCACTTAAGTATTTTCGACTTTATGTTCAATTTAAAGATAGTGTTTTTAATCTTGAAAAGGAAAGAGATATAACATCATTAGAGGCTAAATTCAAATTTGAGAAGAAAATTGCCGATGAAAAACGCCATAATGAAATAATGCAAGCTCAAATCAAAGAACAAACAAATAGACGCAACCTTTTACAATATAGCGGCATATTTATTTTCATTATATTTATGATTGTAATTACATTTCTAACAGGTAAATTCAGATTAAAAATACGTGTTGCCGAAGGAATTATATTTATAACATTCATTTTATTATTCGAATTTATTTTAGTTATAATTGATCCATTTACTGATAGAATATCAATGCAAACACCATTATATAAACTTGTTATAAATTTCATTTTAGCACTTTTAATATTCCCTCTACATAGTTATTTCGAAGAAACATTGAAGAGAAAAATAAAGCGCAATAAATAAATTAATTAATCAAAGAAAATGATAGATATTTTAACAATGCAATTTATGCAGCGAGCGATTTTAGCCGGTATTTTAGTCGGTTTTTTAGGAAGCTATTACGGAATATTTATAGTTCAACGAAAGATGAGCTTTCTTGGAAGCGGTTTGGCACACGCTGCATTCGGTGGGGTTGCTTTGGGACTGCTTTTAAAAACAGAACCAATGTATATAGCCATCCCTTTTACGATTTTAGCATCGATTATAATAACTTATTTAAAAGAAAACACAAAATTAGCCGCAGATACACTAATTGGAATAATCTTTTCAGTTTCGATGGCTCTTGGCGTAATATTTTTATCATTAAAAGAAGACTATTCGAGCGATGCTTTTACATATTTATTTGGAAGTATTCTGGCTGTTTCGTGGTTTGATATAATTATAGCATCAATATTAACGATGATTACAATCATTGTAAATATTAAATTCTGGGGTCGCTGGTCTTATGCCTCATTTGATGAAGAATTAGCCCGCACTTGCAAACAAAATATTATATTTGATAATTATTTATTAGGAATATTAATATCAATAACTATCGTTGTATCAATTAAATTAGTCGGAATAGTATTAATTGCCGCATATCTAATCATTCCAGCCGCCTCTGCACGCCTTATCGTAAGCACATTTCGCAGTATGACCATCATTGCAATATTGTTTGGAACAATTAGCTCCTTACTTGGATTAATATTCTCTTATCTTATTGATATCCCAAGTGGCGCAACAATAATCTTAATTCAGGCATTCATATTCTTAGTCTGTTTATTATTTAATAAAAACGAATAAATAATATAATAATTATTGTAAAAAATATATTATAATATACAAAGAATATAATTATGAAAAAATATAATATATATTATATTACAAATAATAAATTAATACATACCATAAAAAAATAAAATAATGAGAATATAATATAAAGTATTGAAATTAAAATATTATTTCTTACAATCAATAATCCAATCATTACAATAATAATACTAATCATTACAATTGGATTTTAAAGGTAAAATGTGGCTTGTCGCGTAAACCGGTGTAAATATCAGTAATTATATAATGAAACACTTTCTTACTGTATGCCGCCGAAATATTTCATAAACTGAATTCTTTCATAAGCTGCCGGATTACCACTTTGCTTTTGACTCATTTTGCCACGGAAATCATCAAGTTTCTCGAATCCTTTTTGAGTCATCCAAGTGCGCATCTCATCGAGCATATCGGCAATATATGGAATTCCGTTTTTATAGAGTGCTGATGCTACTTGCACTGCCTTTGCTCCTGCTGCAATTTGTTTTATTGCAGCCAAGCCATTATTCACTCCAGTCGAGGCGGCTAAATCGCATTTAATTCTGCCGGACATTATGGAAATCCAGCGTAATGAAATAGAAATTTCATCGGGCGAGCTAAGCACATTTGTTGACATTACTTTGAAGCTATCGAGGTCAAAATCGGGACTGTAAAAACGGTTGAACAAAACAATAGCAGAAATTTCCGTTTCTGAAAGTCGCTTTATCATTTGGGCAAGGCTCGAGAAGTAGAAACTGATTTTCAATGTTAATGGAATTTTTGAAACATTGCGAACACTTTCGATGATTTCAAAATACTGATTTTCGTTGTCTGCGCTCGATTTATCTTCGTCGGAGGGAAGCAGGAACATATTCAATTCGAGAGCATCGGCGCCGGCTTCTTGGATTCTATGTACAAAATAGGGCCATTCATATTTAGATGTGCAGTTAATAGAAGCAATTATTGGAATTCGGACTGCTTTTTTTGCACCAGAAATCAATCTTATATACTCGTCGATTCTCATACCTTTCAAGTGACTGTCGATGTAGTCAAAAGTTTCTTTCAAATAGTGATTATTCATTTTCTCGGCGATTGCTTTGTCTGCCTCCATCAAGATTTCCTCTTCGAAAATCGATTTTACGACTACAGCGCCTCCTCCGTATTTTTCGATTTTTTTTATTGAATCTATACTATCGGTTAGACCTGAGCTCGAAGCGATAATTGGGCTTTGTAGCTCTAATCCTGCGTATTTTGTTGATAAATCGATCATGTTAACCTTTGGTTATGTAATACAAAATGTTATAATATTATTAAGCAAATATAGTGAAATTATAAAAATGTTTCTTAAATGAATGAAATAATTTTTATAGAGAAAACTATTTCTCTTCAGTCTGAGCTAGTTTGTAATCTATTAGAACAATAGTTTGTTTTCGCGTTCCTAAGATGAATACATCTTCACGTGCAATAAATCCGATGCCGGGAGCGTAATATTCTGCTGCTTCATTATTAATTAATTGATAGCAATTATAAGTACCCGAAGGAATGGTTATTTGTTTCATATCATCGAGCCAACGAAATTTTTCCGGGTCATTTTTATCATAATTTTTGCTTGATGGAATGTCAGGGAAAAAACGTAGCGGTTCAGATTTATAGCTGTTGCTATGTTTCCAATAAATTTTCATATAAATTACATTACTTTTTGCTTTTGCATATCCAAAAAGAATATTTCTTTTTGAATCGGGTATCAATGAATCAATAGTAACATAAAACTCAGTTGAGTCTTCACCTTTCACAATATCTTCCAGTTTTTCCATTCGAATTATTTTTTCATTGATAAAAGAATTTTTTGGTATTAATGGTATTTTCTGACCGTCAGCATCTTTATCGAAATCATAGTTTCTTTTATAATGCCATTCGTTACCGACTGCAAGTGGTATCAATGTCGTACGCTGATTATTATCTTCTGGTTGAGTATCTTCAGCACATAATGATGTATAGGAAAAAATCAACAAGCTAAGAATTACAAGTTTCGTTCTCATATTTTTTTATCCTTTATTAATTGAAATAATATCCCCATAAATATCATAAGCTTCGGCATTTGTAACTTTTATTTCAAGGAAATCGCCGGGCTTTGCTTTTTCGGTTTTTTTTAAGATAATTCCAATATCAATATCAGGCGCTTCGTGCTGACTACGGCACAAGTAATGGTCTTTTTCTTCAAAATCTATTTTGACCTTCTTTGTACTGCCGATTAGCAGTTTATTCTTTTTCAACGATATTTCCTGCTGCAAAAGCATCAATTCTTCGAGTCGTTTTTCCTTTGTTTTTGCTGGTACATTATCTTTCAGCGAAAAAGCATTAGTGTTTTCTTCTTGTGAATATTTGAAAACTCCTACGCGGTCTAATTGAGCTTCTGCAAGAAAATCCATTAATTCCTTGTGTTCAGCCTGAGTTTCGCCTGGATAGCCTGTTATAAAGGTGCTTCTGAGGGCAATATCAGGGATAAGTTTTCTGAAACGCGCAATCATTTTAAAAAGTTCCATTTTCGGGATTGGTCTTTGCATCGAAGACAAAATCCGCTCTGAAACATGTTGTAAAGGTATGTCTATATAATTGCATATATTCTTTCTTTCTGACATAATTTCGATGAGATGCCAAGGGAAATTCAAAGGGAAAAGGTACATTATCCTGAGCCATTTTAAATTGGGAATATCGCTCAATCTTTCAACTAATTGTGGAAGGCGTCGCTGCTGATATATATCCATTCCATAATAAGTTGAATCTTGGGCAATTAGGATAATTTCTCTTACTCCATTGGAAACCAGAGTTTCTGCTTCTGCTACGATTTCTTCTTCTGAGCGCGAAAGATGCTTGCCTTTTATCAAAGGTATGGCACAAAAAGAGCATTTATGGCTGCATCCGTCAGAGATTTTTACATAAGCAAAATGAGATGGGGTCAGCAGATGGCGCCCATAGCTGAATTGGTAATTAAAATGAGGTTCTAACGACTTTATAATGTCAGGGAATTGGTTTACTCCAAAGAATGCATCAACTTCGGGAATTTGAGACGATAAATCATTTTTGTATCGCTCGCTCAAACAACCTGCCACGATAAGTTTGTCGAGCTTTCCTTTCTGCTTGAGCGTAGCAGCATCTAATATTACTTCGATACTTTCTTTTTTTGCATCGCCAATAAATCCGCAAGTATTGATTACGATTGCATCAGCTTTTTCTGCATTTTCGATATACTGCATACCGTTTTGCTCCAATAACGAAACAATTCGTTCGGAATCAACAAGATTCTTAGCACATCCAAGAGTTATAACTGAAACTTTATACATTTTGATTTTTTTCCCTGTTGTTTGCAATTTCAATGGCTAATCTGATGGCTTCCAGGGCGCTTGTTTCGTCAGCAAGCCCTTTTCCAGCAATCTCGAATGCTGTTCCGTGGTCTGGTGATGTTCTTACAATAGGTAAACCGGCGGTGAAATTTACTCCGGCACCTGAGGCAATCATTTTTAATGGTATAAGCCCCTGATCGTGGTACATTGCTACTATTCCATCGTAGTTTTTATAACTGCCGTGTGCAAAAAAGCCATCTGCTGGGTGAGGACCATTGACGTTTATTCCGATTCTTCTACATTCATTGATTGCAGGGGTAATTAGTTTGATTTCTTCGCTTCCCATCGCACCTGCTTCGCCTGAATGAGGGTTTAGCCCGAGAAAAGCAATACTGGGTGACGTAATGGAATAATCTTTTATTAAACTATCATTAAATTGTTTAGAAATATTGACCAATAATTCTTTCGTAAGTAGTTTCGATACCTCACTGATTGGAATATGGACAGTTGTAAGCGCTACTCTTACGTCTCGAGTGCAAAGTATCATCAGAGGAGTGGATACATTACACCGGTCAGCGAGCATTTCCGTATGTCCGGGGTACTTCCACCCTGATTTGTATATAGCTGCTTTTGAAATTGGCATTGTAACGAGGGCATCAAACTCTGATTTTATAGCTCTTTCAAGTGTTTTTTCGATGCTTTCGGCGGCGGCTTTGCCTGCATCTGCAGATTCTTTACCAAAACTAACTGGATAATAATATTCACAGGGCAAAATGGAGTAAAATTTTTTGCCTAATTCAATTTTATTCTCGCTAATTGTTGAATCTATCTTGATTTTTTGCAAATATTCATATAAAATCCTACTGTTTCCGCAAACAGTAAATTCACATTGTTCAAATGAATCATCATTTTGAATTTTTAAAAGCGACTTGGCTAAGATTTCAATTCCTATACCGTTTGGGTCGCCGGTTGTTAATATAATTTTCATAGCTTGTGCTAATTTATAAAAGAAAATTAATTAATTTACTATTTTAATTGTTGCAAAAATACAAATAAGAAAATGATAAGCCAAACAGAACGAAATAATCCTCCTTTTGCCGCAAGCATGGGCGATTTTACTTTTCCCAAGTTTTCCGTCCACAAGCTTAGCGGCGGCACTAAAGCATTTCTTGTAAGAAACAACAGACAGCCTCTTGTCAGCGTTAGGATTATGGCAGAGTGTGGTCCGTCAATATCGGATATTCCTGGTCTTGCAGTTTTTGCGATGAAAATGCTGACTAATGGCACAAAAAAAATGAGCGCTATGAAAATAGCCGAAACTGCCGAATACCTCGGTGCCAAGCTACATTCGACGGCAAAATGGGATTTTTCCTTGATAAGCTCTTCGTCATTAAGCAACTACCTCGATGAATGCCTCGATTTGATGGAAGATTGCCTTTTTAATCCTAAGTTTTCAACTACAGAAATCGAAAGACAAAAACGAAAAACGCTTGCCGATATTCAGCAAAATCTTGCCGATCCAAGTTATCTTTCAAAATTGGCTTTCAATAGCTTAATGTACATAGACAATCTTTATGGTATTTCAATAACAGGCACGACAGAGTCCATATCGCAGATTTATCAGGAAGATTTACTTAAATGGCACAGCGGTTTCCTCGATTCAACATCATTTAATATAATCGTTTCAGGGCTTTTTGAAAAAGAAGAGATATTGCAAAAGCTCGAATCAAGATTTGGAGCAATAAAATCAGCTAAGTCTCAAAAGCCAACAGATTTTACGAATGGGCACAAAAATGGCACAAAAATAGTAGTTTTCGACAAACAAGGTGGATCACAAGTCTCGCTTAGATTTGGCAGGACAACACTTTCGCCCCGTCACCCCGATTATCCTGCCATGCAAACTGCCAACGTTATTTTTGGTGGTTATTTCTTATCACGCATCAACGAATTGCTTCGCGAAAAACTCGGTTATACTTATGGTATTTCATCTACGATAGACAGCAGGAAAAATTCTTCGGTGTTTGTTACCTCGTCAAGCTTGAAAAAAGATTCGGTAAAGGATTCCATAGAAAAATTATATGAAGAGATGGATAGATTAAGCAAGGATCCAGTTGGCGAAGACGAGTTATTTAGGGCATCACAATATATTCTTGGCTCTTTTTTGCGCAGCGTCGAATCGCCTCAGCAAACGGCATCTTTGATTTTAGGTATTATAAATCATTCCTTACCTTATGATTATTATAATTATATGTATCAGCGAATAAAATCGCTTAGCTCTGAAGAACTGTTTGAAGTACAAAAAGAATATTTCAAGCCGGAGGGATTGGTGATTGCTGTTGCCGGCGATAAAAAGGAACTTGTTTCGAGCTTGTCTTCAATTGGTTCGATGTATGAATGTGACAAAGATGGAAAGATTTCTATTATTTAAAGTATGTCAAACATAAAAATAAATATAAATGAAGAAAAAAGTACTTGTTGGCATGTCCGGCGGCGTGGATTCATCAGTAACAGCAGCATTGTTACTTGAGTTTGGATATGAAGTGCTGGGCGTAACCATTGCTCCGTTCGACACAGGAGTAAACGAATCAACCGAAGTAAAGGCAAAATGGCGTAAATCGAGCGTCGAGGACGCCGAAAACGTTTGCAAACAATTAAATATCGAGCATTTTGTGTTCGATTTTAGTTCAACTTTTCGCGATAACGTGGTCGATTATTTCGTAAGGGAGTATTTAAGCGGGAGAACTCCGAATCCTTGTGTTCATTGCAATCCAATCATCAAATGGGGGCTTTTGCTCGAAAAAGCCTGCGAGCTCGGAGCAGATTTTCTTGCTACAGGGCATTATGCGAGAATAGTTAATGACCCAAAAACAAATAAATATTTCGTTAGAAAAGGGGCAGATGTTTTAAAGGATCAGTCCTATTTTCTCTGGAAGCTCTCCAGTCAGCAGTTATCGAGAACAATCTTCCCATTAGGAGAAATGACAAAAGAGCAAACACGCAAAAAAGCCGAATCGCTCGGGCTTGCAGTCTATAAAAAAGCAGAATCTCAAGAGGTCTGTTTCATTAGAGACAACGATTATCATAATTTTTTAAGAAGAAAAATTGAAAATATCGATGATATAGTGCCAGAAGGAGATATTTTGTTTAATGGCAAAAGCGCTGGCAAGCACAAAGGCTTTGCTTATTACACTATAGGGCAACGGAAAGGGCTTGGCGTTACTTACAAAGATCCGCTTTATGTAACAAGAATTGACGCTGAGAACAATATTGTCGAAATTGGCGAAAACGATTCGCTATTAACAAAAACATTAACTATTAAGAATTCTAATTTTACAAAATACGACCAGCTTGATGAAAATCAACCATACCTTGTAAAAATTCGCTATAAAGACAGAGGCACTCAGGCAATATGCAAGCATTTACCTGACAATCGAATGGAAATCAATTTTTTTTCAGAAGTACGTGCTGTTACGCCGGGGCAATCCGTTGTAATTTATGAAGATCAAGATTTGATTGGTGGTGGGGTGATTGAGTAAATTGCTTTTGCGCTATGTTATTTCTAATCTGAGAAAAGAAAAAGGGTATTATTCATTTGGCAATGTGAAATAGAAGGTGCTGCCTTTGTCTATTTCGCTTTCAACCCAAATTTTACCTTGATGCTTTTCAATGAATTCCTTGCATAATATCAAACCTAGCCCTGTGCCAGCTTCTTGGGCTGTTCCCGGGCGGGAAACGTTTTGGTCAATTCTGAAAAGCTTTTCGATATGCTCAGGGCTCATACCTATGCCATTATCTTTAATGTAAACATTTGTCATTTGCCCACCATTTGAAAAGTTTTCTAATATCCCTATTTCAATTTGACCATTTTCATTAGTAAATTTAATAGAATTAGAAATAATATTCCTGAAAACAGTGGTTATCAAATTAGGATCGGCAACACATTGAGTTCCAGCAGGAATATTATTAATAAGTGTAATACTCTTTTTGCTCATGGCTATATTCAAGACATCAATGCAATTCTGGGCAATTAGCGCTAAATCTGTTTCGACAGGATTAAAATCAATTAAGCCTCGTTGCGAACGGCTCCAGTCGAGTAAGTTTTCGAGTAAGGAATAGACTTGAGTAGAAGAATTTTTAATTAATTCGAGAAACTCTTTTCTTTCGTCTTCTGTAAAAGAATTGTATTCATCGGACAATAATTTTGTAATATCTTTGAAAGAACCAAGAGGATTCCTTAAATCGTGTGCAATAATCGAGAAAAACTTGTCTTTGGTTACATTCAAATTTCGAAGACGAACTTCACTTTCCCTCAATTCAGCGTCAATGCGCAACCTTTCAGTAATGTCTTTGCAAATACCTTCGTGGAAAAGAACATTGCCATTTTCATCTTTAATATATCTTGCGTGGTCTTCTAACCATACAATATTTCCATCTTTTCTTCTAAGCCGATAGATTTCTATGTTATCTGTAAAGTCAATGTTAAATGCTATATTCTCTTCTCTTTCTGACTTTTGTACATACAAAGTAGAAGGAATATGGACAGTTTTTAACTCATCCCAACTATTATAGCCGAGCATCTTAATAAATGCAGGGTTGGCTTCGACAAAATATCCATCGTGAGTAGAGCGATAAAAGCCTGTTGGCATGGTGTCGAACAAGTTTTTGTATTTTTCTTGACTCTCCCGGATCAATTCTTCTGCCCGTTTCCTATCGGTAATATCTCTCAGCGAAACTAAGTCTGCAGGTTTGCCTTCATAATTAATAACTTTGCCAATGCTTTCAATCCAGAGTTCTTCACCTAATGCGTTAAAGCATTTGTATTCAGAAATATAAGCATCTTTTCCATCCAAGACGTTACAAAAATCTTCCATTACTCGACGAACAGATTCTGGAGCAATAAAATCAAAAACTTTTCTGTTTATTGTTTGCTCAATACTTGGCAATTTAAACATATTCATTGCTGCTTTATTTGCAAAAAGAATTGTTCCTACCATATCAAGTATAATTATCCCTCCCATCGTATTATTAACCAAAGCTCTGTACTTCTCTTCGCTTTCTCGCAGATACTGCTCGGCTTTCACTGTTTCGTCTATATCCATTTTCACTCCGATAAAGCGAATCGGTTCGCCTTCAGGGCTTCTTTCTATTACTTTTCCTACTGAGCGTATCCACTTCCAATCACCTGATTTTGTCTTTCTTCTGAACTGTATTGCTGATACTTGATCGCTTAGTATTATCTTTTGAAAATCATTCAACACTTGAGCAACATCGTCAGGGTGGATGCTATCTTTCCAAATTTGGAAGCTAGTTGTAAACTCTTCGTTAGTATACCCAAGGAGTATAGGATATTCCGGACTGACATCTATTCTTCCAGTTGGAATATTCATATCGAACCAACCCTGTTTGGCAGCTCTGTAAGCCATAGAAAGAAGCATTGAGTTTTCTGCCATTATCTTGTTTGCCTCTTCTATCTTTTTGTTTTTGAATTTCAACTCTTCGTTTATTGCCTTGTTTTTCTTGTTTTCCATTTCATAATTTTTAATAATTATGTTCATAATGAAATAAAGAAAGAAAAAATAGAGAGTTCCATTAATAAGTATATCAGTAAATCTTTGATATGGTGTATCATAAGAAATTATGAGTTGAGGAAAATAATTTTGAATTATAATAAGAGAAACAAAAACCACTAAATATGATATAAATACTATGTTCCTTTGTTTTTTCCTAACTATTAAGTACACCGCGAAAAAAAACAAAAAGAATGTTGATGTATTAATACCATCATAGCCAGCATTGAAAAACCAGGCAAAGGTCAGAAGGACTAGTGAGATAACAAACAGTGGTGTTGTCCCCTGTTTATATTTTCCATAATTCCTGGCTCTAACATAAAAATAGGTGACAATGGCAATAGCACAAAGAAGTGGTAAATTTGCCAAATAATTCAAATCTACAAGAATATTTGATAAAAAGCCAATAAATAAGATAGTCAGCGTAAGAAAGCTTAATAGAATAAATATTCGTTCAAATACTTCAAGATCTGCATTTTTCCCAAAAATCAAGTTATTTATCTTATTGAAAATTTCTTTAAACATTATTAATAAACCTTTTTTTAATCTACATATTTGTTATTATAACTAATTTATTTATAATGCTTTAGGCAATGTAAAGCAAAAAGCGCTTCCTTTTTCTAATTCGCTTTCAACCCAAATTCTTCCATTATGTTTTTCAACATACTCTTTACATAGAATTAATCCGAGGCCGGTACCTCTTTCGTTGCTGGTTCCGGGACTTACTATATTCTGTTCTATTTTGAACAACTTGCTTACTACATCTTCTGGCATTCCAACCCCATTATCCTTTATTACGATTGTTATATTCTGTCGATTGTCAACAATGGCATTAGCAGCGTAAATATTCAAATGACTGTATGAAATGTCTTTTGTAATTTTATTAGCTTGCGCTTTGATATCAATACTACCACCATGATTAGAGAATTTAATAGCATTTGTGATTAGATTGCGTAGCACAACATCTATGGAATTAACATCGTAAATACCAAATAGCTGGTCGGGAATATCGATGGAAAATGTAATGTTCTTTTGATTAGCAAGCTCTTTGAGTGTGTTGCAACAACGATAAACACTTTCTGAAACTGAAGATTTAATGTAAGTAAATTGGACTTTATCGGATTGAATCCTTGCCCATTGCAATAAGTTTTCGAGCAATTCAACTGTGTGATTTGAAGAATTGTGTAAAGCAATTATGAGTTTCTCGACTTCTGCCTGATTCATTTTTTTGTAATAAAGCTTAAATGTCTCGAGCATATTCCTGATTGCTCCGATAGGATTCTTCAAGTCGTGTGCAATAATCGAAAAGAATCTATCTTTAGTCTGATTGGCAATTCTTAGTTCACTTTCCGAAACCGCCAGTTTTTCATTAAGAATTAGCAATTTTTGTGCTTCGTCAGCAATACTATCATTCAATAGTTTTAATTCATCATTAGACTCTTCAATTCTTTTAAGTGCCTCTTGCAATTCTTCAGTTCTTTCGATGACCTTTCGCTCCAAACTCTCGTTTAATTCTTGTATGTCTTGCTCATATTTTTTTTGTTCGGTAATGTCCCTTGCAGTAGCAATTAGCACATCCTTTCCAAAGTATTTGCCTTTGCTAACAATAACATCTTTCGGAAAAACATCGCCGTTTTTTCGAACTGCCCAAAAATCAAATCTAGCTGGGATATTGTTTTGTTGTACTAAATTCATCATGTCTTTCACTTTTTGCAAGTCGTTTAATCCTGGGGCTGCTACAGTGGCAGGAGATTGACCGATGAGTTCTTCCCGGCTACACATATACATTTTTTCAGCGCTTTTGTTGACTTCAATAAAAGTGCCTGTTTCATCTAATACATATATTGCCTCTATTATGGTATTAAATATATCCTGATAGGTCTGTTTTATTTTGATTATTTGTTCTTCAGCTTGCTTTCGGGTTGTGATGTCTTTAATTGAAAATATAGCATAAGTTCTGTCTTTTATCTCGATAGTTTCAACGGAAAGAATTCCAGTGGCAAGCTCGCCTTGTCTTTTTTTGAAAACAAATTCCAAATCGTGAATATGACCTGATTCCTTCAATTTACCTGAAATATCTGAAAAAAGATTCTGGTCGGCAAAGAACTGTATTTCATCGATGGTATTGCCAATTATATCTTCTCTGCTATAATTAATTAATTTTTCGAAAGCAATATTACAATCGACAAACCGGCTTCCGTCGTAAATATCACAAATAAAAACAGCAGATGGATTCGATGAAAATACTTTAGAAAACTTTTCTTCGCTAAGTCGCAGTTGTTTTTCAGCCAGGGCACGTTCAGTAAGGTCGCGAATGGAAGTAACTCTTACTGTTTTGTTTTTATATGGGATATTTTTCGCTCTAACTTCAACAGGAAAAATCTCGCCATTTTTGCGTATGGCATTGTATTCATAAGGTGTTACGATATCTGGCATGACTATATACTTATTAAGGATTTCATAAGAATCTGGCGCTGCAGTTTTTAATGCCGGCATGCCTATCATTTCTTCTCTTGCATAACCGAACATATCAGCCATTCTCTGATTAAGCTCGATAATAACAGCATTTTCGGAAATAACAATACCCTCGAAAGCAGATTCTGAAAGCACGGAAAAGCGATATTCGCTTTCGCGCAATGCCTGTTCTGCACGTTTTCTTTCATCTATATCGCGAAGATTAGCCAAAATTCTGCTCTCTCCATTAAGCAGAATGTTCTTTAAAGTAACTTCAACCCAAAAAATATCGTCATTTTTCTTTTTAGCAAGCCATTCAAAACTATTAATTGTTGATTCAAGAGCCTTCTGAATCATTTCATCGATTTTTTTCTGATTGTATCCATATTTGCTTGCACTAAGCTCTTCGATTGAACAGTTTAATGCTTCTTCCTTGCTTTCATAGCCATACATCTTTAACATAGACGAATTGACATCGAGAATCTGTCCTGTCTCGGCATCAAGTATCATTATTGTATCAAGGGATGATTCGACAATCTCGCGATAATTCTGCTCTTTTTCCTGAAGTGATTCTTCAGCTTTTTTCCTGCCCAAGGCGTTTGAGGCGATACCTCCGAAAGCGGCTATTTCATCTCTATCGGGTGGCTCATGATTTTTACCACCCATGAGAATAAGGGTCCCTTGCAGCTTATTTTTGTGTATAAGAGCCAAACCAAGAAACCAGCCGACATCGAATAATTTTTCTATTACCTTGCCCACATAATTAGGAATTGCTCCAAAAGTAAGCTCATTGACAGAAGACATCTTGCTGACAATATCTGTAGTCATCCATTTGTAGTGAACTTCTTCGACATGCACCCTCATTTTTAAAAGCCTTCTTCCCAAGAGTTTTGTCAATTTTTTATTCTCTTCCAGCGACAAGCTCGAATACTCGACTATCAAATCCGAATTCTTTTCGTCGTAAGATGTTATCCATGCGCCTTTAACATTGTAAAATTCCTTTATTTTGGTAACAATTAAGGAGAAGACCTCTTGATATGGCTTGTATGCCAATTCTAATGAAAAGTCGTTGAGCTTTAACAGGACATTATTCTGGCGGCGAAAACTTTCTTCGACAGCTTCCCGTTCGATTACCTGTTTCTCGATTTGCTCGATAAGCTCTGCATTTTCTGATTTAAGCTTATTTAACTCCTGAACAAGCGATTCTCTCGATTCCTGGTTTTGATTAGTATTTTCACTCATTTCCGGCTTTTCTAACTATGATTTGCAGCTTTTGTCTATAACTTATTATTCATTTTAAAAAATATTAAAAATTAATATAATAATAAAACTTGAAAAAATCAATCTCTTTTTTATTGAAATAATAAATTACAAAAAAACCTTAAAAAAATAACTGTAAATATCAAATCATTATTGTTTTTATTAAGGATAACCTCAGTATATTATTGATTTTAAAAAGAAATTATAAAAAATTAGTATCTTTTCTTAAAACTATAAAATAATTTATTAATTTGCAATGTTATATTTGTAAAACCACAGGAATAAATTGGAGAGCAAGCAATGGCATTTACTTTTTTTTTCAGAGATAGCTATACCATATCGCAAATAATAAAGTATTTTCTTCCAACAGTGGAAGGTTTCAGCAAGATAAAGGTCTGGGATGCAGGCTGTGCGATGGGTCCCGAGCCATATACTTTTGCAATTATGCTTGCCGAAGAAATGGGCTATTTTGGATTTAAAAAAGTCTTAATAGACGCAAGTGATATCGACGAAAACAACGCTTTCGCTGAAATTGTCAATAACGGGATCTATCACTACGACGAGCTGAAACGAATTCCTGAAGATGTTTTCAAGAAGTATTTTCACAAGAAAGACGAAGAGAATATGTATTCAATAGATGATATGATAAAATCACGCGTAAAGTTTGTCAAACACGATTTGTTGACTCTTGCTCCCTTTGATGCAGGTTATAATCTAATCTTTTGCAAGAATGTGCTTTTACATTTCCAGCCTGAAGAAAGGGTGAAAGTCATCGATATGTTTTGGAAATCATTAGCTCCAGGCGGAATTTTTGCAACAGAACAGACTCAAGCTATGCCAGAAGAAAACAAGCACAAGTTTGTTCGTTTGGCTAGCGATGCAAACGTTTTTCAAAAATTAGGTTAATCTATGCGCGTCAGTATTCTAAAAAAAAGCCCAAGTGTTTACTCTTGTAATGTTTATTATGTTAGAGGCAATTGGAATGCCATTGATGACGTTAATACTTTAATCGATGTTGGCACAGATGGGTTTATCCTCAATGAAATCAGAGAAATGAGCTCTACTGGCGTCGGCAAGCGGAAAGTTGAGCAAATCATCATAACTCACGAGCATTTCGATCACTTCGGTGGGCTGAAATATATAAAGGAGCTTTATAATCCTAAAGTGATTGCCTTTAAAATGCTCCCAGGCGTGGATACGAATGCTTATGAGGGTATGAAAATCAGGGTTGGCGACAGTGAAGGAGTGATAATGCATGCTCCTGGTCATTCCAACGACTCGATACTTGTTTATGTGGAAAGCGAAGCTACCTTGTTTGCAGGAGATACACCTTTGAACATAAATTCTCCAGGTGGTACATATCAAAGTAGTTATGTTGAAGTGCTTAAGCGATTAACGCATTTAAACATTAAGAAAGTTTTTACCGGGCACGATCCTCCTTTTGTTGCAAATGTTTCCGATATGATAGAGAATACTCTCAAAAATGTGTTGAAAAGCAAGATAATTTAGCTTATACCTTTTTCTAATGTAAAGCATTGTGTAATAAAATTATTGCATTTTTTGCATCTTCCGGCTCCATTGTGATTACAACAGAATTTGTATTTACCCCAAACAACAAGGCAGAATAAGAAATGCCATCGAGAGTTTCAGTTATTTTATTCAGGATTGAAGATCTTTCTTTGCTTGCGTTTGCAAGATTGACGCCGCAAAGTGCGATTAGCGAACATTTTTCACTGTTAAAGTGAGTGATTAGCTCCATATTTATTAGTTTTTCTACTATTATTAACGTTTTTGTGTTTGCGGCAGCAGACGCATATACTTTAATGTGCTCCGCTTCGAATTTGGAAATTGTCTCAGAGAGGATTTTAAAACCATCTTCCTTGTGGGTCAGCGTTCGCGATAGTATATATACGTTTTCTTTTAAAACAAAAGTTCTAATCATTGGTTTGTCGAAGACGCATTTGTGCAAAATAAGTGTGCCTTCGTTTTCTGGTTCTTTTGTGTTAAGCACTCTCACAGGTATTTTTGCATCAATAGCGGGCTTGATTGCTTCGGGATGGAGTACTTTGGCGCCAAAAAAAGATAATTCACGAACCTCTTCGATAGTTAAATGGGTGTTAGTAACAGCGCCTGGCACAATCTTAGGATCGGCAGTCATAACACCTGAAACATCAGTCCATATCTGGATTTCCTCAACCGATAAAGCAGCACCAATCAAGGCAGCGCTGTAATCAGAACCACCTCGGCCAAGTGTTGTTGTTCTGTCTTGTTCGTCGCTGCCAATAAAGCCCTGTGTAATAACGATTTTTCCAGAGTGTAAATTGCTTAAGAGAAGGTCGTTTGCTAGTTTCTTTAACAAATCAGTATCGACTTGTGCCTGCAAAAAATTATTATTGGTTTTCATAAACTGGCGGGCATCGGCAAGCTCTGCACCAAGCGAATGATCATTGCATATAGCCGTGAATAATGTTGTTGAGAGCAATTCTCCGGAACTTGCTGCTGCATCGAGCGATTTGGGTGTACATTCGCTTAACAAATTAACTCCTTCTGCAAGTCGAGTTAATTCCATCATCAAAAAATCAATTTTCTCGATTGTTTCTTCTCTGATTAGATCTGATTTAATTGCTTCCTCGGCAATAGAAATATGCCTTAAGCGAATATCTTCGATTTTCTCAAGTGAATTATCAAGCGAATTATTTGCTGCAGATTTAATTAGCTCGATTAGCTTATCTGTCGTGCCGGAGGCAGCAGATAAAACGACAACGGGGTTGTAATTCTTGTATTTTTTAATAATTTCGTAACAATCGAGCATTGCTTGAGCATCGCCGACTGATGTGCCTCCGAACTTCATCACAATCATATTTTGCTCATTTCAACATTTATAAATCTTTAGAATATTATAAATTTATTCAATAAACCCAGCAATGTGTTCAGCAGAAACAAGATGCAACAAGACATTGTCGTCCACAAGTTCTTTAACAGCATTTTTAGCATCGCTCAGATCGAGCTTGTGTTTGTAGGCAAAGTGCCATATATCGATGGGAAAAAAGCTGATTTCGAGCAATAGCATCTGTGCTATTGTAAGTTTTTTCTTTTCCAAGAACATACTTTTGATAGAATCAAGCAAGAAGCCTGATTCTTTGCCAACAATATGATCTTCAGTAAAATAATAATTATCAACTTCCAGCAAATCGCAAATTGGAAAACCTCTGTGTTTATCGAGTAAATTTGGCAGGAATGAAATACTAACTATATATGGTTCATTATGTTGTTCGTCTGAATTGACGATATCTTTCGATGCCCAAAGATCGCTCCAGGCAGAGTAATCAACTTGCTTCATCCACTCGAAAAAAGCAATTTCAAATGGCGGTAACTTGATTAAAACGCTATCTTGATAGTATTTAGCAAGATAAATGGCAATATCCTTATCGAGTAATTCTATGGTTTGTTGGTCTAGATCAAGATAGTCCCGAGAAGAGATCAACTCTTGAAACCATTTAATAAGTTCTATTTTGTTCATAAAATCAATGATAATAATACAGGCAATAATAATAAATAGCTATATATAGACTGAAAACAGAGTTTGTTTATTGTTTCATAAGCTGTTTGATATGCTAATTGGATTGCCGGGACAAAATCAATGGCTTAAGACACTTAATCATAAGATTTTATATTCAATCCCTCTTTCTGTCTTTTTCGTAAACCTTCCGAAGGTTTGGAACCTTCGGAAGGTTTTATCTATTTCAGACTAACTTGTTTAAAAATAAACTTATTAATGTTATCTTTGTCATTAGCGGTTATTAATTTGTTTTGGACAGATGTGTGTTAGTTTCAATAAATTTATTTTGCCAATTTCGTATTAAATAGTATATTTGATGTTTGGGAAAATCTCATTTTAAAACATTACATTATTTTACATTAAACTACGGTGAAAACAGTGGAATTTGCAAATCAACTAACAGAACAAGTTTGGCAGCGCCAGAACGGTATGTGCGCCCTTACAGCGAAGAAATTCGAAGAGAATAGTACAACTGACGAGTGGTTCACTCATTTTATAACACCTTTAGACAAAGGCGGTCAAGAAGTTGAGGATAATTGCGTGATCCTCTATAAAATGAGCGATTTCGAGAGCAAGCAATCCGAGGAATTGCCCAAGAAAAAGATTCATTTCCCTTATGCAAATTTTAGCGATCTTAACTCGGATAATATTTTTGCAGAATTAAACGAAGATATTGACTGTTGCAGCAAGCTTTTCGAAGAAGGCAAAAGACATCGTGAAATCCAAGGACGACTGAAAGAAAACCAGCAAATCCTTAAAAATCTCGATTTTGATGAAGAACAAAAAAAGCTCCTTTTCGAGCGCATCGAAACGCTTTTCAGCAATATTCAAAAAGCGTATGAAGATAATAAAAAAGAGAAAAAGCAGGAATTTGATGATAATTATAATATAATAAAAGAAAAAATCGATGCCGCTGTCAAATATCTTGACGAGGCAACAGACCTTCGCAATGCTCGCGAGGCATTGCTCGAAGTGCAAGATCAATTCAAAAAAACACGGCTGGAAAACGAACGTCAACGCGAGCTTTTTGAAATCATTAACAAAGCTTTCGAGATACTCTATATGCGGCAAAATGAAGAGCGCGAAAGCTTTGAAATGGAATGTATCGAAAATTACCACAATCTGAAGTCGGCGGTTGAAGATGCTGTGCAGTTTGCTTATGCATCGAACGAATTCCGGAAAATTAGACAAAAGCTTATAGCCGCCCAGCAAAAATTCAAAGGTTTACGCCTTTTACGCAACCAGCGTGAAGAGCTTTACTCGAAAATCCAAGAGGCTTTCGAAGAGCTTAACAAGCGCCAGGACGAAGACCGTGAGCAATTCGACGAAGAGTGCAACTCAAACTATGAAATGCTTTTGCCAAATGTCGAGAAAGCCGTTAGCTTTGCTAACAACTGCACTGATTTCAAGCAAGCGCGTGAGAATCTGATTAGCGCCCAAGCATTAATCAAAGGCACTCGGCTTACGAAAACTCAACGCGATAAGCTTTATGGCGATATCCGTAATAGTTTTGAAGAACTCAACAACCGGCAAGAGCAGGAACGCGAAGATTTCGAAAAAGAGGCTACCGATAATTATGCCAAATTGAAAGAAAAAGTTTCTGATGTGGAAAAAACTATTAATCCTACAAACGATTTCAGGCAGATAAGAGATATTTTAATTGCAATTCAAAATGACGTTAAGATATTAAAGCTGAAAAGGGTTCATCGCAATGAACTCTTCCAGGCCATCCGCGATTGCTTCAGCAAGCTCGACGGACTGCGCGAAGAATACCGCGATAACAAAAGGGAGGAAAAATCGAAAAAACTCGGTTCTATCCTTGCTAATTTGCAGGCAAGAGTGAAATGGATTGAAGAATCGATTGCCAAAGACGTTAAAGAAATGGAGGAAGAAAAAGCGAAAATGGACGCCGCTACAGGCAATTACGAAGCACAGCGCGAAGCCGAAGAGGCGATTTCTGCCATCGAATTTAGAATTCGCGAAAAAGAAAACAATGTGCGCGAAACAAATGAGCGTATTCAAGATATCGAACGAGAAATAGCAAGCTGATGTTGTCGTAACGATTTGTTCCGTTTATTTTTAGCACTTTTTTAGATATTTTTTTATTGGAAAGTATATGGCATTTCTACCAAATATGCTTTATAGCAAGTATCAATTGCTCAAAGAACCAATAAAAAAGCGTCTTGCTGATTTTGCGGCTGTCGCAGAAGATGAGTATTTTTACGAGCTTTGCTATTGTATTTGTACTCCTCAATCAAAGGCAAAGTCTGCTGCCGTTGTGCAAAAAAAGCTCAAGGAACTCGATTTTTTAAACAATAATTTGAATCCTGTTGATATTCTAAGGGATCCTGACAATTACATACGCTTTCACAACGAAAAAGCTGAACGATTGATGAGTGCGAAAGAATTATTTCCTCAAATTAGCGATGTTTTGCACTCTGAAATATCAATTTTTGAAATAAGAGATTGGATTATCGACAATTTTAAGGGAATGGGAATGAAAGAAAGCTCCCATTTTCTTAGAAATATTGGTAAAAAAGGACTTGCCATTCTTGATAGGCATGTTTTAAAGCATCTTTTACTTTGCGAAGTCATTCTCGAACCTCCTAGGAGTTTAAACAAAAAAAAATATAAAGATATCGAGTTTCTTTTTACAGTTTTTTCAGAAGAAATTTCGATATCAATCGACGAACTCGACCTTCTTTTCTGGAGTTATGAAACTGGTGAAATATTGAAATAAGATAATATGAAAAAGTTGCTTAGCATATTATTAATTTTCAGTATCCTTTTTCCCTTCATTGGCACCTATACTTATTTGCAAATTCAAAAAAGAAAGGTCAAACGGCAAGTAAAACATAGAATGATCGACGGAATGGATAAATCGGAGCTTGTTTCGTTTACCTTTTCCAAAAATGAATCGGAAACACTGCTTAGATGGGAACACTCTAAGGAATTTGAATATAGCGGGCAAATGTATGATGTTGTTGAAAAGCAGATAATCGGCGATTCGCTGTATCTGGTGTGCTGGCCCGACAACAAAGAGACTCAACTTAATTGCCAGCTGCGCAGACTGGTAAGCGATGAGATAAATCAAGATCCGGTCTATCAAGAAAACGTAAAAAGACTACAACAATTTCAATTCTCTATGTTTTACGATAAATGGAACAGCGACAATAATGTTATCTCTTTAAATGATTTAACTTTGAATTACTGTAATTTTGTTGATAATTACATTTCAGTTTTTTTTACACCACCGAAGCCCCCACCCAAGTTTGCTTAACATTATAAGTAATTTATTTCTGATCTATGTATTAATTATATTTATATTTATATTTATATTTATATTTAATAATATAATTCTTAGTGTTAATCATCCATAAACATATAAATATTAATGACTTATATAAGTAGTTAATTTAGGGTTAATTATTCTAAACGAATTTATAATGTATATGGTATCTTGAATTATGCTATAAAGTAATCAAAATAAAAAATCTTTAAATAATTTTTTAATCATTAATCAATTTAACTAGAGAAAAAACAATGAAAAAAATAATTTTGTTTATTCTGTTTGTTTCTATTAATGCAAGTGCATTAGCGCAGATATTAACGGTGAAAGACAGAGATAACGGAAGAGCGTTGGAAAAAGTTAGCTTATCGAGCACAAAACCTGCTTGGTCTGCCTTTACTAATGCAGCTGGACAATTAGATATTTCGAAAGCCAAAAATGCTGAAGCAATCGAAATAAAAATGTTGGGATATAAAACTATCAAAAAAAGTTATAAAGAGTTAGAACAAGATAATTTTCAGATTTACCTTGAACCAACGACCATATTTCTCGATCAGATTGTCGTAACTTCAACTCGATGGAATCAGCCAAAGATAGAAGTTCCTGCGAAAATCACAACAATTAGCCCTCAGGAAGTTGCCTTTCAAAATCCTCAAACTGCGGCAGATTTATTATCGATTTCCACAGACGTTTCTGTACAAAAAAGCCAGCAAGGAGGCGGCAGCCCAAGGATTCGTGGTTTTTCAACTAACCGCCTTCTATATGTTGTCGATGGAGTTAGGATGAACACCACGATATTCAGAACCGGAAACTTGCAAAATGTAATTTCACTCGATCCTTTTGCCATCGAAAACTCTGAAATTATGTTAGGACCGGGTTCGGTTATCTATGGAAGTGATGCTATCGGCGGTGTAATGAATTTCCAAACATTAACGCCAGAATTTTCAGTTACTGACAAACCATACTTCAAAGGCTCAGCTGTAACACGCTATTCAACAGCGAATGGTGAGCAAACTGCCCACTTCGACATCAACGCCGGGTGGAAGAATTTTGCCTCCGTTACAAGTATTACAACTTATGATTTTGGCGACCTGAGAATGGGTAGATTCGGACCAGATAAATATCTGAAACCATTCTACGTCGAACGTGCAAACAATACTGACATGGCGGTAATTAATCCCAACCCGCTTATGCAGGTGCCTAATGCTTACTCTCAAGTTAATCTTATGCAGAAATTGAGATACGCTCCCGATGATAACTGGGATATTCAATATGGTTTCCATTACTCGACAACAAGCGATTATCCGCGTTATGACCGATTGATTAGAACAAAGAAATTGAACGTGCCTAAATCAGCCGAATGGAATTATGGACCACAAGTTTGGATTATGAATAATTTAAGCATAAACAACAACAGTGAGAATTTATTCTATAGCCAAATGAGCATTCGGCTTGCAGATCAATATTTTGAGGAAAGCCGTTTAGACCGTAATTTCAACGATAAAATACGGCGCTCGAGAGTTGAGAAAGTTGATGCCTATTCTGTAAACTTCGACTTTTTAAAGAACTTTGGAGAAGTTTCCGGTTTATATTATGGTATCGAAGCGGTTATCAATGAAGTTAAATCAGTTGGGACAGATATTGATATTACAACAGATAGCAGCAAAGTTGGCTCTTCGAGATATCCACAGTCCACCTGGAGCTCTTATGCGGCTTACCTTACTTACAAATATAATGTTATGGAGTCGCTTACATTGCAAGCAGGTGCACGCTACAATCAATTTGGAATAGATGCCGATTTCACCAACAACCTACCTTTCTTTCCTATGCCTGTAGCTAAAACATCATTAAATAAAGGTTCTCTAACTGGCAGCTTGGGTTTTGTATTTAATCCAAGTGAGGATTGGTCGCTTGCAGGTAATTTCTCGACAGGCTTCCGCTCGCCAAATGTTGATGACTTAGGCAAGATTTCCGATCCAGATTCGGGTTTGGTTGTTGTTCCTAATCCGGATTTAGATGCTGAATATGCCTATAATGGTGAAATAAGCATTGCTAAAACCTTCGGTGACTTCTTAAAGTTCGATTTATCGGCTTACTATACTTATCTAGATAAAGCAATGGTAAGAAGGAACTTTACTTTAGATGGTCAAAGCAGGATTTTCTATGATGGCGATACTTGCCAAGTGCAAGCAATCCAGAATGCAGCGTCTGCTAATGTGTATGGTATTGAGTTCGGTTTGGAAATCAAACTACCTGCCGGTTTTGGCATTTCCTCGCGTATCAACTATCAAAAAGGCGAAGAAGAACTCGATGACGGTACAACAAGTTCATTGCGGCACGCTGTTCCCTGGTTTGGAGTTACCCGGTTAACATATTCTCATGATAAATTGAATATGCAGCTATATGGTATGTATAGTGGCGAAAGGACTCCTGAAGATATGCCGGAAGAAGAACTGTCAAAAACACATATGTATATAATCGACAAAAACGGCAATCCTTACTCTCCAAGCTGGTTCACGCTTAATTTCAAGGCGCAGTATCAATTAACGGATATATTCTCTGTTATTGCTGGTGTTGAGAACATTGCTGACAAGCGTTACAGAGTATTTGGCTCGGGGATTGTTGCCCCAGGCAGAAATGTCTTTGTGTCCTTGAAAGCTAATTTTTAAGCTCCTGCTCCTTGGTTGGAGTAGTATTGAATTAATCACTATTAAACAGTGATTTTTTACGAATGCAGGGCTGTTTGTAAAAGAGAAATCTTTTGAAACAGCCCTCTTTATTTGAGATTACGCTATCATAGTATTTATCTACAAAACTTGCCCTCCATGTTGCTTGAGTAATTCTTTGTTTAAAAGGTAGTTTTTTAATATTTTCGTAAGGCTTTTATTATAATCGTCGAGGATAATAAAAAAGAGGATAAAAAAAATGATATATGCAATTGGCATTGACATAGGGGGAATGACTACCCGGCTTGGGGCAGTCGATAGCGAGGGCGAAATTCATCATTCATCTATCATTAAAACGCATAGGGAACAATCCTTCGAGTATTTCTTGCCTCGCTTATGCGAAAAGATTGATGAAATGATTAATGCTTATGACAAATCAATTGGTTTGGGTATTGGGGCGCCAAACGGTAATTTCCTTAGTGGAACAATAGAGCATCCAGCCAATTTAAATTGGGAAGGTATAACTCCAATAGTCCAAATCTTAAACAAAAAATACAATATCAATGTCGTTTTAACAAATGATGCCAATGCTGCAGCTATGGGAGAATTGATATTCGGTGCTGGCAGAGGAATGAAAAATTTTATTATGATTACTCTTGGCACTGGTCTAGGCTGCGGCATTATAGCCGATGGCAAGCTGTTCTATGGTGCTACTGGTTTTGCTGGAGAATTGGGACATATCACCATCGAGGAAAACGGAAGACCGAGTCCATTTGCAAGGCGGGGGAGTTTGGAGTCATATTGCTCTGCAACTGGTCTTGTCAAAACGGCAATCGAAATGATGGAAAAAACTGAAAATAATAGCTTGTTAAAGAATATTCCAGCTGAAAAAATTGATGCCAAATTAATATTCGAAGCGGCAAAAAATGGCGATTTATTAGCAAGGAATGCCTTCGATTATACAGGAAGAATCCTTGGCAAATCTTTCGCAAATATTGCAATGATCTTAAGCCCGGAGGCATTTATCATTGGTGGCGGACTTGCCAATGGTGCAGAGTTCTTTTTGGATATAACTCGAACAACAATGGAAGAGAATCTTATTCCTGTTTTCAAAGGTTCTGTAAGAGTATTATTGTCGGAGCTTCAGGGAAGAAATGCCGCCGTGCTCGGAGCCGCCGCACTTGTGCTTAAATAGCATTATCGAATAATCAAATTACTGTGCTAGCAGAGCCCCTACCACTTCGAGCAATTCGCCGATTTGTGGTTTGGTTAGTTGTGCATCGGCGCCAACAGATTTACCTTTGTGTATTACCTCCCGATTGATGAGAGACGAAAAAATGACAACAGGCAGCTTCGATAAATATTGATTGGATTTGATATACTTAGTAAGCGAATAGCCATCTAATCTAGGCATTTCGATGTCTGTAATCACTATATCTACATAATCGTTAATATTATATCCGGAAGCAGCTTTCTCGGCTATATGCTCGAGTTCTTCCCATGCCTCGTAGCCATCATTATAAGATTTAATTTCAAATCCGGCTAGGTTAAGCTTGTTGCTTATCATCTTGCGAATTGTTGGAGAATCTTCAGCAGTGATTACTTTTGGTTTACCCTTGATTATGCTTGTGATTTCTTTTGTGTCGATAGCACTTTTAGGGTCGATTTCGGCAACGATTCTTTCAATATCAATCATCAAAATGTTTTTCGATTCTAATTTGATGATGCCAATAATCGAAGATTTATCTGAATCGAATTCTTGCAAAGATTCGGGTGAGTCAATCTGTCCCCAAGATATTCTGTGGATGCGATTGACTTCGTTTACGATAAAGCCGCAACGTATCTTGTTGAACTCAGTAATGATCATTTTCCGGTTACTATTGACATTGTCAATATTATAGAGATATTTAGATAAATCTAATGCAGGGATAAGCGAGTTTCTCAAGTTGAAAACCCCCAGGACACCTTCGTGGAGATTAGGCAGTTTGGTCAGCTGGGGCATACGAATTATCTCACGGACTTTAGCTACATTCATGCCAAAAGATTGTGTTATAGGTTTGCCGGAATCGTCATTGTAAATTAGGATAAACTCAACAATTTCTAATTCGTTGGTGCCCGATTCGAGCAGGATGTTTGTTTGTGTCGTCATCTTTTACCTCTATGCTTTTTGTCTTATTTATTGATTGTATTTTAATTGTTTTAAATTATAACGTTTAATTTAATCGGTAATTTGAATAATTACGTTACACAATATACGCTAAAAATTTTTTTAAATAAAGTTTTAAAATGAAACTTATTGCTCTTTTTTGTGTTATTGCAAATTGATAGAGGAATTTTTTTAGGATTGTTCTTTGAAAAAATTAGAAGAAATAACAAAATTTGATTAAATTTGTATTTCATATTAAAGAGTAATTCATTGATTGAGATGATATGACCACTGAGCAAGTACTTAATTGGTTTATTTGGTTTTCGTTGTTAATGTCAATAGTGCAGATGTACCTGAGAGCCAATAAAATCTGGAAGCGCAAGCACGAAAGAGATGTTGCTGAGAGCCAATCAGTAGCAGGTATATCTCTGTTGTTGCTTAATTGTTTGCTCTGGATTGTATATTATATTGTTAATGACGATTATAACAGCATCTTGGATACAAGCATCATAATGATGGAAGCGACAGTTTTTTTGCTTATTGGTTCTGGTTTGTGGGTAAAAGGCAAGCGCGGAATGAGTTTCTATCAATTAATGAAAAATGCTCTTAAATTAGAGCGCAAAGAAGCAGATTACTTACTTAAACGTTTTTTTAAGCCGCTCAATGCTGAAAAGATATTAAATATCCTCCACCAACTTGCTATGATTGACGAAGAGCTTGATCCGAAAGAACTGCTTTTAATTCAGTCATTTGCTCGCAATTGGAATATAGAGTACAATGTTGAAAAATTTAACGAGCAGAATCAACGTAAAAGTGAGAATACTTTTATCAAACTCAGAAAAAGCATGGAAGATTATCTCGATCGCGAGCCACCCGAAGAGCAAGTTGCTCAATTGAAAGATATGATAACTACTATGATCGAAGCTGACGACAAGGTAACCCCTGAGGAGGAGCTTATAAGCTCGGAATTAATTCCAATGATAGACCTTTATCTATCTAAAAATGAGCAAATTTCTACTTATAACGTTATTATTGTTCCCCAGAAACCACAGCACGAAGCTATAATAAAAGAGATGTTTCCACATATAGAAATAATAAATACTGCTGGTGGGGTTGCCTATCCAATTGGTCAATATTATTCGCAGAAATATGCTGAAATGGTGTGCGAACAATATCGCGGTATAAATTTCTTTACAATAGTCCTTAGTCCTCAAGATTTAGCTAATAACAATAAAAAAGATTAGTTATTGTTTGTATTTTTTTTTAATAGGAGATATTATGAGTTTCAAATGGATAATTGCCTTACTTATTGGCTTTATCATCTTTGGTTGCGAAAACAATAACGCTCAAGGCGTTAAAAATGGCGAAAACTCTGCTAGCAGTGGAGAACAGCTTGCAAAACCCAACGACTATCGCACTGGCTTTAGTTACACACTTGGTTACGACTTAGGTTCGAGAATGAGGAAGGATTCACTCAATCCTGATGTCGATTATTTCATTCGGGGCTTTAAAGAAGCCATTTTGGGTGATTCTGCTTGTCTAACTCAAATCGAACGTGATTCGATTTTGCGAGTCTTCAATGATACTATGAGAAGTGTCCAGCAAAGAGCTTCTATGAGGGAGCAAGAACGCCTTAAAAAAATCGGTGATGAAAATGCAGCTAAGAACCCTGAGTTTTTAAAACAGAACGCAAGCAAACCGGGTTGGAAAACCACCAAAAGTGGACTGCAATACAGAGTTGTAAAAGAAGGAAGTGGCCAAGCAACTGATCTTAATGACATTGTTGAGATTCATTTCAAAGGCACTTTGCTTGACGGGACAGAATTTGACAACACTTATGCACGCGGGCAACCTGTAACCTTTACACCTCAAGGGGTTGTTCCTGGCTGGCGTGAAGCATTGCTATTGATGAAACCTGGCTCGATATATAAATTTGTTATTCCCCCAGAGTTAGCATACAAAGACCAACCTGCAGGGAAAATACCCCCGAATGCCATTCTACTTTTCGAGATAGAAATGCTTAGAAATTTAGGACCGATGGAAAACAAACCTAGGATACAAGACGCCGAGAGAATGCCTAGAAATTAAGTTTTATCCCCCTGCCCCCTCTTGCAAGCAAGAGGGGGCAGGGGAGACAACTAATTAATTAAACATAATCGAACTTTGCAGTAAAATGCCGTAGTGCAGGTGGTTGCCAAACAATTTTCATTCCGCGCAAACTTTCGCGTTTCTTGTAAACTTCGATGATTGCTTCGGCAGTATAATCTATATGGCTTTTTGTGTAAACGCGCCGTGGCACGGCAAAGCGAACCAATTCCATAGGTGGGGCAAGATGATTGCCATTTCCATCGTTAGTGCCAAACATTACAGAACCGATTTCGACAGAACGGACACCGGAAATTATATAAATCTCAGCTGAGATAGACTGACCGGGAAACTGTTCGGGAAGAATATGCGGAGCAAATGCTTTAGCATCTAAAAACAACCCGTGGCCTCCTGTAGGTCTGACAATGGGCACTCCTGCTTTTAAAAGCTCGTCGCCTAAATATTTGATTTGTCCGATGCGATAGCCGAGATAGTTCTCATCTAAAATCTCGTCAAAACCGACCGTAAGTGCCTCCAAATCTCTTCTGGCAAGCCCGCCATAAGTGAGGAATCCTTCTGTAATTATCAAGAGGTTCTTTGCTTGCATAGCAAGATCGTCGATGTTGGTAGCAAGAAAGCCGCCAGTATTGGACATGCCGTCTTTTTTGGCACTCATCGTTGCTCCATCGGCATAAGAAAACATCTCGCGAGCAATCTCGAGTATTGATTTATTCTCGTATCCTTTTTCGCGTTGCTTGATGAAATAAGCATTTTCTGCAAAGCGGCAACAATCGAGAAATAGTGGTATGTTATATTTTGCTAATAATTCTTTGGTTTGGCGAATATTTTGCATGGAAACTGGCTGTCCGCCACCGCTGTTGTTAGTTATTGTAAGCATACAAACAGGAATGTTTTCTGCGCCAGTTTTTTCAATCAAAGCGTGCAATGCATCTATGTCGATGTTTCCTTTGAAATCTGCTTCTATTTCTGGTTTTGTTCCGATTTCGGTTGGCAAATCGATTCCTGCAGCTCTATTGTTTTCGATATTTGCGCGGGTTGTGTCAAAATGAGTGTTGCTAGGAATTACGGCATTTTCGTTGCCTAATATCGAAAATAAAATCCTTTCGGCGGCGCGTCCCTGGTGAACAGGAATTATATGTTTAAAGCCAGTAATACTTCTGATTATATTTTCAAATTTATAATAACTTTTTGAGCCTGCATACGCTTCGTCGCCATCCATTAAGGCAGCCCATTGCTTCGAACTCATTGCCGTTGTGCCACTATCTGTAAGCATATCGATAGTTATTGTTTCAGAATGTAATGAAAACAGGTTGTAGTCTGCTTCTTTCAATAGCTTTCTTCTTTGTTCTTCAGTAGTTATGGGTATATGTTCAACAGTCTTGATTTTAAACGGCTCGATTAATGTTTTCATTATTATTCCTTGGTAAATAAAAAAAAATAAATTAGTGAGTTTGCATTGTTACAGAATACAATGTAGCAAAAAATAAACTTTTCCCAAGCGATAAATTGCAAGATACGAATAAAAACAATAATTTTTTAGGAATAATCATAGATTTTGTATTGGAAAAGTAAATTTGAAAGATGAACCTTTGCCTGGTTGGCTCTCGCACCAGATTTTTCCACCCATTGCCTCGACGAGTTTTTTAACAATAGATAGCCCCAAACCGGTCGAATGTTCGTCAGCGGTAGGTCGGGCAGATAATCTGGCAAACTTGCCAAACAGCTTTTTCATATCCTCGCTGCTTATGCCCGGTCCTTGATCTTGCACTTCAATTAATACGAAATTATTCGATTTTTCGACAGAAGAATTTATATATATTTGCTTGTTAAGTGGCGAAAATTTAATAGCATTAGAAATAATATTCTCAATTACCTGACGTGTCTTGGGCATATCTAAATTAACCATTACATACGTGGTTTTTATATTTGAAATTAGCTCGATGTTTTTCGCTTCTGCCCGCTGTTTAAACTCTAAAATAGCATTATTCAAGAGAGCATTAATTGGAAAAACTTCGCAATTCAAATTTAATTTTCCTTCTTCTATGGAATTGATGTCGAGCAAATCGGTTATTAATCCAAACATAAACTCAGCAGAAGTTTTTATATGATTGGCAAAATCGATTATTTCTGCTTCTTCCATATTGCCCATTGCTATTAATTCTGCCAAGCCCTTGATGCCGCTCAATGGATTTTTCAAGTCGTGAGCAGCTATGCCGAGGAATTCGTTTTTTTCGTCGTTAAGCTCTCTTAATTTTGCATTTTGTCTTAAAATAATGTCTTTAGAATACTTCAATTCGAGATGGGTTTTTATTCTAACAAGAAGTTCGTCTTTATTGAATGGCTTAGTAACATAATCGACTCCCCCGATTTTAAAACCTGCAACAACGTCTTCAGATTCATTCTTTGCCGTAAGGAAGATTACCGGTATATCCTTGGTCTTTTCGTTTTGCTTCAATTTTTCGCAAACTTCATAGCCATTGATTTCAGGCATCATTATGTCGAGAAGAATCAAATCGGGAGGGTCGGCTTCGATAATGTCGAGTGCTTCGAAGCCGTCTTGGGCAACGGCAACATCAAAATTTTCTTCTTCGAGCATAGTGCCGAGAACTTGGAGGTTTTTTACAATGTCATCGACAATAATGATAAACGGTGGTTTGCCCTCGTTCATATCAAATAGTGTTTTCATTGTCTTTCATCCTTTCCAATGAATCAATAAAACTTTCATATTCGTCCAACTTAGCTTGAATTAGCTGTTTGTCGTAGCTGTCGGCGGCGTCGGACAAGGCTTTCCCATAATTGAGAATTTCTCCATTACCATTGCTCGCTTCGCAAATGAATTCAGCAAAAGATTTCACACTGTTTATTCGCATAGAACGAGATATTCTCTTTTTCAGTTCTTCGTATTCAACTCTAATTCGTGCAATGGTTTCGGGTAACATTTTGATAATATCATCGCTAAGTTTTTCCATATCCTCGTCGATTTTTACTTCTTCTCTTTTGACTGTTTCATCATAAGGCAAGAACAAACTAAGTTGTTTTATTAGCTCTTTTTTTACAATCGGTTTGCGTAAATTGCCCTGAAGCCCAGCTTTTAGAATTCTTTCCTCGTCTGAAACCATTGCAAAGGCTGTAAGCCCAATGATAATTGTATTATTGATTTCAGGGTTATTTCTAATTGCCTTGGTAGCCTCGAATCCGTCTATTTCTGGCATTTTCATATCCATTAGGATTAGATCTGGCTTGTAAATTTCTGCTTTTTCGATGGCTTCTTTCCCGTTTTCAGCTTCAATTATACTTACACCTGAGCCGTCGAGAAATTCTTTAACAAGCAGTCTGTTGTTAGCGACATCATCGACAAGCAAAATCAATGATTTTTTGAATGTGATGTTATTCAAATTGTCTTCAGGTTCTATTGCCAACTCTTTTTGCTCGCTTATTTTAACTTCAGGAAAGTATAGAACAAATGTGCTGCCTTCACCTTGAATACTTTCAACGTAAACAGAGCCACCCATCATTTCAACGAGCCTTTTAGTAATTGTCAAGCCCAAACCTGTGCCGCCATAAGCCTTAACAGATTGCCCCTCTTGTTGCTTGAATGCTTCAAAAATAAGCTCTTTTTGGCTGTCTGGTATGCCAATGCCAGTGTCGCTAACTTTCATTTCAAGAGAAATTCTATCATTATTATCTAAAAAAGAAGAGACTTTGCAAGAAATATTAATTTCTCCTTTATCAGTAAACTTTACAGCATTGCCGACAAGATTGAGCAGAATCTGTCGAATGCGTGCCTCATCGAGCAGAAGATAATCAGGCAGTTGTTTGTCGATATTCAAATTAATGTCGAGACCTTTGCTTTTTGCTTTTAAAGAAAAAATCTGTTGAATATCTTTAAAAACTTGGCGAAGTTCGACTGGTTCGTATTCTAACTCAATTCTGTCTGCTTCAATCTTTGAGATGTCAAGAATATCGTTAATCAAAGTAAGCAAATTTTTTCCGCTTGTAATAATAGCATTTAAAAATTCTTTAAGTTTGGGCTCGTTAATCCTTGTTTGCAAGATCTCGCTGAAACCGAGAATGGAGTTCATTGGTGTACGGATTTCGTGGGACATATTGGCAACGAACTCACTTTTAAATCTATTTGCCTTTTCTGCGGCTTCTTTGGCGGCTATCAATTCTTGCTCAGTTTTTTTCCTAACGTCAATTTCCGATTGTAATTGAGCAAGATATTGATTTTTCATTTGCATTATTTGGTTGAGGTCGATGTTGGCTTGAGTAAGCTTTTTAAGTGAAATTAAGTTTTTGGCGCGAGCGCGAAACTCTTCGCCGTTGAAAGGTTTAATAATGAAATCATTGCCTCCCGCCTCGAAGCCAGCAACAATATCGCTTGTTTCGTTTTTGGCTGTTAGGAATATTACAGGCAATTCATAAAGTGAATAGATTTGGCGCAATCTCCTGCAAACATTATATCCATCAATATATGGCATCATAATATCGAGTATCACCAAGTCGTAGCCGGTTCTTTTTTCAATTTTTTCTAATGCAGTTACCCCGTCATACGCACTATCGATAGTGTAACCGTCTGCTTGCAAATAGCGAGTTATGAGTTTGACCATTCGCTCGTTATCGTCAACAATGAGCAAATTACCTGGTTTGTCTTTGCCATTTATCTCATTATCTAATTCTTCGATTATTGCCTTTTTAGTATTAAGATTATTCTCAAATAAAATGTTATTGTTATCAGTGTGAACTATATGCGATATGTGCTGAGCTTGTGTTTCTTTATTCATTTTTTACATTAACTAATTATTTTCATTTAATTCTAGAAAATTCAATATTAAAGAATTTTCATCGAATCACAAAAAAATTTGTGATATTTAGCAACAAAAAAAGGCATTTTTCATAGTTTACCAACAATAAATAATGGACACATCTAATTTATTTTGTAATTTACTTTATTTGAAAAATGAAAATTTACATTTAAGAAAATGAAAACAACGCTTGCTTGTATCCTATTCATTTTATTAACTATCGAGTCTTTTTCTCAATGTGGTTGTGGTGTCGGTGCTTCAGCAGGAGGATTGGCGCCCGTCGCAGGCTCTGCCAACGTTGGAGTTGTGCGTACAGGCAATTTTAGAATATTTGCTTATTATTCGCATAGTCAGGGTAGCGACTATTTCAAAGGTGATATCAATCAAGGCAAAGGTCCAATTGAAAGCTTTTCGAGTGATTTTTCGGGTATAAATGTGGCTTATGGCTTAACACGTAAGTTTACTTTAGAAGCTGATTTCGGCTATTTCTTTAATAAAACTCAAAGAATATACGAGACTGAGCACATAGCAAGAGGTCCATCATACTTGTCATTAAGCGGCAAATACAATATTTTCTATGATTTTGAAAATAGTGTTGAAATCACATTTGGTCTAGGTGCCAGATTGCCAATGTCTGACAAAGCAAAATCGCAACCTCAGCACATCAGACCATCAACAGGTGCTTATGGAGTTAACTTGCAGGCATTTTTTTTCAAAGGTTTCGAGCAAGTAGGTTTATCTTTAATCTATTTTGGCAGGGCTGAACTAAATACCAAAAATAGTGAGACATATCGGTATGGATATTCGTTTGTTAATTCGGTTTTTTTAGTAAAGCCATTTTTTGAGAATTTCAGTGGAGCGCTTGAGCTAAGTGACGAGCATCGGATGAAAGACAACTTCGAAGGCAGTAAAATATGTGACTCTGGAGGAAATATACTTGTTGTATCTCCACAAGTCAGTTATTCTTTGGGTTTGATAACGCTAACTGCTGCTGTGGATTATCCTATTTATGCTTTTTACAATGGTAGTCAGTTAGCAAGGGATTTTAATATATCTTTTATAATTAACATAGAATTGGAATAAGCTGCATTTAATAGCAGATAAATCATATATTATGGATACAAGGAAGATATAAATATAAAAAAGCAGATAATAAATAATAATTTGTTCATTTTAATTATTTGAGTTAAATTGTGTAAAGAAAATTTTACACAATATAGATTAATAGTATTTTTAGCTAATTTAGTATAATGAATTTGATATTTTAATTTTAAATTTTTATTCTAAAATATTTTTTTATTATCTTAGCTTTTATTAAAAGAATAGAAATAAAAAGTAGTTAAGAAAATAAACGAGTAAAGTTATGTAATTGATATATATATAAGATTACAACAAGCAATTATAAACAATAAGTACACTATTATTAAATTTATGGGTAGAAGCATTATGAAAAGATTTTTGACTCGTTTTCTAACAATTATGACAATATTGTGTATTGTGCACACTTTAACAGCATTTTCAGCGACCGGAGACAGGAGCGGAGGCAATGATCAAGCGAATGAAGCAATAGAAAGCTCCGGCAACACATTTTTCTTGATGGCTGCAGAGATTTTTTCAGGAGCAGAAAAGCCTGCACCTCAGAGCAGCAGTGGAATTATAGATAATAAAAATATTCGGATTATCAATCTCGGTCCGGTTGTCAATCATCCTGGTTTGGATTATGCCCCAACTATCAGTGCCGATGGCAGGATACTGTTTTTTGTGTCCAACAGGGTAGGGAGCAAAATATATGATGGTGATGGCAAGCCTTCACATGATTTCTGGGCGGCAAGAAAGCAGGAGCGACTCGATACTGTTTTCTTTACACCATACAACATCGATACAACTACTAATCTTGGTAATCAGGGAGTGAACACATACAAAAACGAAGGCGCCGCCTCGATTGCTGCTGACCTCCAAACATTATATTTCACTGGTTGTGAAAGGCCTGATGGCTTTGGCGATTGTGATATATACAAGACTGTCATAGAAGGTGATAAATGGGGCAGACCTACTAATTTAGGTAGAAATGTGAACACCGATGCATTCGAATCACAACCATCTATTGCTCCTGACCAATCGAGAATATATTTTGTTTCGACTAGGAAAGGACCAAATTCTGATGGTCAATTAAAAACATCTAACTATGATATTTGGTATTCTGATTACGATTTTGAAATGGATGAATGGTTGCCCGCTAAAAATCTTGAGGCAATAAACACGAAGGGATCTGACTGTTCGCCTTTCATTGCCGCCGACAACCAGACATTGTTTTTTGCTTCTGATGGCCATGTGCCAAATTATGGAAGCTTGGACTTTTATGTTACCAGATTTGATTCCGATAAGAATACTTGGTCAAAGCCAGAGAATTTAGGTGAACCAATCAACACGAAAGGTAAAGAACAGTTCATTACTTTACCAGCTTCGGCAGACATTATCTATTTCTCCTCAGACAGAAGAGACCTCCCCGGATACCAAGGTCAATTAGACATTCTAATGGCTTTTGTGCCTTCTTTTTACAAGACAGTTATTGTCAAGGGTATGGTAGTCGATAAATGCTCTGGCGAGAATATTCCTTCGCATATTACAATTAAGAACCCGATTACAGGCAGAATAATGGCGGATTCTCTCGACTTAGAGCATACAGAATTTGAAATTATTGTTACTAACCCTGACTATGGCAATCCCAAAGACTCAATAAAATTCATAGATTTCGAGATAACAGCTTTCAATGCAAAATATGGCAAAACTTCAAAATCACAAAGGGTTTATCGCCCAGCAAAAACCGAAGAAACCAGCCAGGCAGGCAAAGCTGACTCTGTTATCCATGTTACTCTTACTCTTGGTCAGCAACCTGTACTTGGCTCAATAATTGACGAAGCCAATTACATAAATAGAATGAAAATTACCCAACCAGCATTGGCAGATTTCCGAGGCTTGGTTATGGAGGAAATACAAACTTGGGAGATTTATCCATTGCTCAACTATGTGTTTTTTGATTTAGGTAGCTCTGAAATCCCAAAAAGGTATAAATTATTTAAAGACAAAAATTCTGAGTTTAAGACAAGCTTTGCCGACACAACGATCCCCGGCGGAACTCTCGATAAATACTATCATATCTTGAATATCTATGGATATCGCCTAACAAAGAATACAGGATCTCATCTAGAAATAGTTGGTTGCAACGACGGCACTGAGCCGGGTGAAAAGCGCCCAAATCTCTCAAAGGAACGCGCCACAAATGTATATAATTACTTAAGAGATGTTTGGGAAATCCCAGAAAATCGTATGAAACTTACTTTTCGCGATAAACCGCTTGTGGTCTCCAACCTCAAAGATTCGCTTGGTATTACCGAGAATCGCCGTGTCGAGTTGATTTGCAAGGATTGGGAAGTAAGCAAGCCTGTGTTTGAGAAAGACCCGAAGAAACAACCCCAACCTGTTACAATGAACTTTACAATGAAAAATGGTATCGAAGATGCTTTGGTAGTCAAGCGCAGAATTGAAATTTTCAAAGGCGGAAAGCCCTGGAATGTATTAACAGGAGTTGGCACAGTAGATGCTAAAAAACAATGGGATTGGAGAGAAAAAGATGCCGAAGAGGGACTCGGTTATCCACAAAACGAAGAATCTTATACTGCTAAGCTCATTGTTACAACAAGAACGGGCGCCGAGTGCGAATCTGATTTGATTACAATTCCAGTGAAGCAAGTTAGCACAGAAATTAAAAAAGTCGATATGACAAAAGATTCAACTATGGAGCGCTACTCACTGATTCTTTTTCCATTTGACCGCGCCGATGCTGGTCCACTCAACGAAAAGATTATGAACGATTATGTTTATGAAAGAATTAAACCTTCTTCTAAAGTGAAAGTTATTGGTCATACCGATGTTGTCGGACTTTACGACCATAACAAGAAACTCTCGGAAAGACGTTCGAAAACAGTTGAAGCAGGCATTAGGAAAGCCACCAAGAGCCAGTTTGGTCTTCTCGAACTCGAAGCCGTTGGCGAAGACGAACCATTGTTCAACAATGATCTGCCCGAAGGACGTTTTTATAATCGTACTGTCCAAGTTATCATAAGAACCCCTGTGGAAGCTTATGAATAGTATTTGTTAAGTATAGTTACATTTTTATAAGAAACTCCTATGCGATTAGGAGTTTCTTTTTTTTGCATAAAGTGTTCGTTTTTTATTAAATTAATTTAGTAATTTATTGGTTATTAAAAAGAAACTTATGAAAAACAAGTGAAAGGAAAGGATTATGCAGCAAGATAAAATAATGGTAGAATTGTTGGCTGAGTTGGAATACAACGAACCAAATCCGGATATTTCTTTCAAGATAGTATGTGCCGCTGAGGACATCATTGTTAATAATTTATATGATGAATTAGGGCAGAAAGCTATGCACAAATATCTGAGGCTTAGCTCAAGGTCAGAGTTTTTGATGAGCTTAAATGAAGCTGATATTTTAAACAGATGGGCAGAAACCACTTACAAATTCATTAGGCATGGAAACTATACATTGCTGCAATTATTTCGAGATAGATGCGAAGAATTAACATTACAAACGCTGTTTACTGATTTAACAGGCGACGACAAGGCAGACTGGACATACAAACAAATTGATTGGAAGACAAAAGAAATAGCCTCTTCGTTTTTTTCAGTCGAATCGTCGCCACGTGTTTCCATAGTATCAGAAAACAGCCTGGATAGTGCTTGTTGCGACCTCGCCTGCCTTATGTATGACATTTTCGATACTCCTTTGAATGTGCATTTTACTGACGAAATCTTCGAATATATTTTTAATCTTTTAAAAATCAATATAGTGGTGGTAGATAGTGAATCACGGTTAAACTCATTGCTCAAATTGCGAGAAAAGTGTGTATCGAAATATAAAATATTCTATTTAGGCGAATATCTCGAAGAAGAGTATGCTGATTTATTCTATCTATCATCTTATCCAAAAAGGTTTAACTCTAAAGAAATCGATCAGATTCTCGAGCAAAGAAAGCCTTTTTCAATCAACGAAGTGGCAACAACGATGTTTACTTCCGGCAGCACAGGTATGCCCAAGGGGGTATCTTTTTCCATTTATAACTTAATTACCAAGCGCTATGCCCGCTCGGCGGCAGTGCCATTTGTAGGTGGAGGCGAGGTGCAGTTGTGCTATCTGCCATTGTTCCATACTTTCGGGCGTTTCCTCGAATTGCTTGGTTCGATATATTGGCGGGGAACTTATGTTTTTGCCGGCAATCCCTCGAGTCATACTCTTTTAAACATATTTCCCAAAATTAGCCCCTCTGTTTTTATTAGCGTTCCGGTCAGGTGGGTGCAACTTTACGAAAAATGTGTTGAAGTAACGGCAAACGACAATGATGAGGAGGTAATTAGATTGAAAATTCGGGAAATTATTGGTAATAATCTCCGGTGGGGACTGTCAGCCGCGGGCTGGCTCGACCCGAAGATCTTCAAATTTTTCCAACGCAATGGAGTGCACCTTTGCTCTGGTTTTGGTATGACCGAAGCTACCGGAGGCATTACGATGACTCCTCCAGGCGATTATAAAGACAATTCGACAGGAAAACCGTTGCCTGGTGTTGAATTGAAATTTGGCAATAACAACGAACTTTTTATTAAAGGTCATTATATTGCACGCTATCTTGATGACAAAGGTCCTGGCGATATTATACCCTATCCCGACGAAGATGGAGGTGATTATTGGCTGGCAACTGGTGATGTCTTTCAAAAAGATGAAAGCGGACATTATCAGATTGTTGACAGAATTAAAGATATTTATAAAAATAGCAAAGGACAAACTGTAGCTCCCAGAATCGTCGAGCAAAAATTTGAGAACGTAGCGGGTATAAAAAGCACTTTTTTGGTGGGCGATGGAAGGGCTTACAATGTGTTATTCATTGTCCCTGACAAGACGGATATTGTGTTCAGCAACGTGCAATTTGTCGAAAATCCCCGCTTATATTTCAGCAGAATTATCGACGAAGCAAATAAAACCCTTGCGCCGTATGAAAGAGTAGTCAATTTTATGCTTCTTGACAGGGATTTCTCGCTCGACAAGGGCGAACTTACCCCTAAAGGTAGCTTTATTAGGAAAAATATTGAAAACAATTTTGAACAACAAATTAAAGAGCTCTATGTTAGCAATTATATAACGCTTGCAAGCGAAGAAGTTAAGATAAATATTCCTCGCTGGTTTTTCAGGGATTTGGGAGTTCTTCTTGACGAAATTATTATTGAAAATGGATTTTTAAAGAATACGAGAAACAATAAATCGATTCATTTTGTTAGAAAAGATGAGAGAAAATACATTATTGGCTCGCTTGAATATAGTTTTCACAAAGAATTGCCAATAGATTTGGGCGAGTTTGCCTTGCAGCCATTTCTTTGGGTTGGCAATCCAGAACTTGTAGAGTTTGCTCCTTGCAAGGAGGGTTGGGACAGCCCAATGGAAAATGTATCGGAACAAGTTTTGCTTCCAAAGGAAAGAACTACCGAGTATCTTAACAAGAGTTTTCAGAGAGTGAAATCAATTAAAAATGAAAGATTGGCTGAAATAAACTCAGTTATTACCACTTCTCTGTTTTCAGACGATACAAGTGCCTTGGAAGCAGTGGAAATAATGAGTGTATGGCTCGAAGCAGGCTCGCTTAGTAATGTGCGTCATTCCGATTTGATAAAAAGCCGCCTTGAATCGCTAGCCTACCATCCAAACGAAGATGTCCGTTGCCTTGCCTATCGGATTTTGCTACTCGACAGTTCAACTCACGACTATATCAAACATTTCCCACAATTTGTCGAGTCAGGACTTACTTTTTTAAACGAGGAATCTATTGAAATTATTTCTCAAACAAAGCTCGAACGCCGGCGACTTGAATCCTTGCGCAAACGTCTCGCTATTTATCGTAAAACACTGACTTGGCCCGCTGATGAACTCCGCAGAAATCAGTTTGAACAGGTATTCCAGTTGTTGGTTAATTTTGTTAAGCACCACACAAATTATTATAGCTCGGTGCGAGCAGAGCTTTCAAGCTGGATTTTGCACAGAAAGGATCCATATCTATCAAGAGTTGCACAGGAGTATTTCAATGAATTAGCCGAGTTCTACGAAAAGAAATTAAAAACAGAATTACCGCAATTAAGCAAAGAGCAATGGGATAGAATTTTAATTTTTGATGACGATTTCTCACCTTTGGAAATCGACAAAATACGCGAAGTTTTAATTGGAACAACATTTTTAGAGCAGTCAATTATTCTCGCCTTCGATCAATGGGACTTCAATTTGACTCAGATAATCGAAGATGGCGTTTGGATAATGAAAATTGGCGGGGCTGCATTTAATCAATTATATAGAGTAAGTGTGAACACTAAGGACAAGCATTTCGACTTGCAAATTATTGTTCGCGACAAACTTGATACTTTGCGGCAGATAGATACTATCTTCCGGCTAGTATCCATTGCGGGCTATCCGTTTGGAGTGAAAGTGCTTCCCAAGCTTGGTTGTTGCCGTCCGGAACTCGATGCACGTTCGATGATATATGTAAACGAACTGACTTTGTGGGACAAATTGCGAGAAATGGCAAGTCGTCAGGCATCAGGCAGGTACCTGCCGAAAAAATCTGATTTCCGAAAACTATATATCGAAGGTATGACTGCCGTGATCCGCGCTTGGTCTTATAGCAATAAAACGATACTTCCCGGGCTCGTCTCGCCTTCGAATGTATCTGTCCCGGAAATCGACTATATGGAAACTTCCACAATTCGCTCGCTTGCCGGCTGGCAAGAATATACTGGTCCCTTGGATTTCCTAAAAACTCTTTGTAAGAATTTTTTCGAGCGGGCGGTGATGAGTTATCCCCGATTCAAGAGTTTTTTGCAACCAGAGTGGATTTTTGATGCTTGTATGGAGGCACTCGAACCAGACTCGGCTTATACGTTTTTCGATGAACTCAAAGGCGAACTTGAAAAGTCCGATTTCTTGTACTTCGGTAAAAGTATGTTGCAAGTTTTATGTGATTATGTCGAGAATCGTAAATCTCATTATTATCAGCCAATTAACTTGCTCAATGCAATCCAAAGATACGAAGATTGGGAAAAACTAAATACTCAAGCAACTGAGCAAGCAAAAGAGGATATGATAGTCGAGCTTTACCGGCTTTATCGTTTATATAGATTTCCAAGGATTGTCCGTTATGACCTTTTCCGGCAGACTTATTTTAAAAATCTCGATATCGACGCCAGCACTGCTTTCGATAAACTACTTATGGAAATGTCCAAGGATCTAAGCAAGCCCGCAACACGCTTGTATGAACTGTCCGAATTGCAATCGCGTTTATACTCAGCTGCCAACAAACAGTTATTTACCCGCATGGTCTTTCCGAAATCAGAGGTAAATCAGGAAATAGATTTTATGAAGATTGGAAAGCGGGAAAAGGAAGTCGTTTTGCTTCGTTCCTATCTCAAGGACAGATATTCCGAAGAATTTACATTCAGGGAATCAGTCGAGCCGGCGGAAATTGGCTGGTTATTTAGGATTTTCTTGCAAGAAAAATATCCAAAGACCATTTCGAGAAACGACCGCTTTTATGTTGTAATCGACAAGACTGACCGGATTATTGGCGGTTTGTGTTACAAAGTGATATCTCCGACAACTATTTTACTCGACGGCACGGTTATTTCCGAAGCTTTCAAAGGAAGAGGCATCGCTCGGTCTATGCTCGAATCTTTCTTTGACAATATGGAAAGTCAAGGCGTTGAAGTCATCAAAACACATTTTTATCTCCGTGATTTCTACGGCAAGCTTGGCTTTACCGTAGATAAAAGTTGGGGTGCGATCGTTAAGTTTTTAAAGAAAGAGTAAGTAAAGGGTTATTAGGAAAGAAAATAGTTTATAAAGTTAAAGATTATAAATTAATCTTTTAAATAGCCGATAAAGTTTGATTCTTGTTTAATGAAGATTATTTTGTTTTGTTAAAGATAATGATTAAATACGGCAATTTGACAAAAATTTAAACGTTTATTAAGATTAAATTATGTATTGATAAAGTAAGCATGGATAAACTAGGTCAAATAGAGATTAGGATATTTAGATTTAATGGAAAAGATAAAGCTAATATTCATTTGCAAACTGAGGAATTTAGCATTATAAAAATACAAACCCCAAAAAATTTCCTTGAAGAGTATGCAACTAATCTACTCTACAAAACTTTTGGAATTCACGCTGTTGGCAAACAACATTCCGAAACAGGTGAAATTGATACCTTATGATACTAAGCTTTTTGCACAAGCAGATTGTGAAAAATCCATTGACTACTTTTTATCTTTTGATGCAGAAAGTTTGAAAATTTTTAACCTTTTAAATCAAGAAATTAACTTAAACTTCCGATTTATTGATTTAAATACTCCACATAATGAAATTTTTGGTATTCTAATAGTATAATCTAGAGAATTATTTTTTTTTACTTCCATTTCATACAATTTTATCTTAATTTCTGTGTCATAACGGAACAAGGGAGGTGTGTAATTAAGGTGAATTAAGCTCAAATCGCAAGGATGATGAAATGAGAAGGATTATGGAAGATAGTGAAATCAATAGTATCCCAGCCAAAAATCAAAATGACTATTTAAAAGCTCGCAACAATTTCCTAGAAAACATTCCAATAACAGTTTTTGAGACAAACAAACAAGGTTATATTATTCAAACGAATAAGTACGGCTGTGATTTGTTTGGCTATACCGCTGAAGAAGTAGCCGCAGGAAAGGTTCATTTTACAGATTTAATATCTGCTGAAGACGTTGGCAGAGCAGTAATGAATTTTCAGCAAATTTTTAATGATAAAGTGTTTAAGAACAGCGAATACAAGGCAAAAAAACGGAATGGCGAGGAGCTTGATATATTAATACAGGGAGAAATGGTCAAGGAAGACGATATTGTTGTAGGCATACGTGGCTATTTGATTGATATAACCAAACGAAAGCAGATGGAAAACGAGTTATCGTTGTTCAAAAAACTTGCCGATACGGCACCTTTGGCAGTTTCAGTGAGGAATGTTGATGGCAGATTAATATATTTAAATGAGGCTCGTGCGAAATTGCTTGGAATAGAGCATACAAAGCCGAACAAAATCAATGAAGAAGATTTTTATACCCATTCTTCACTCAAAATATTGGCAAAAGAGACAATATCCTGTGTGGAAGCAGACAGAATCTGGGAAGGTGAGTTGGAGATAATTAATAGTGCAGGTAAAAAGATACCTGTTTTACTCTTAGGCAATTCGATGATGAGTGTAGATGGCAAGACGAGATATTTATATAGTTTTGAACATAATATTAGTAAGCAGAAGCAGATAGAGCAAGATATGGAAATGCTCATTGATAAATTACGTCAGACAAACGAAAAGCTAAGTTATGAATCGAATAGACAAGCTGAAGTAAACGAGCAATTGTCGAAATCTGAACAAGAAATGAAAGCCGCATTGGAGCAAAAGAATAAGTTTTTTGATATAATTGCTCACGATTTGACATCGCCTTTTAATGGATTTCTTGGTTTATTGGAAGAGCTTACCGATGATTTTTATAAACTTAAATTGTCTGAAATCAAGGAAATGACAAATTTGATAAATAAATCTGCTGTGAATTTGCACAAATTGCTAAGAAATCTATTGGAATGGAGCCGCAGTCAGACGGGGCGTTTGACCGTTAACGCTGAGAATCTTCATTTATGGCTAATTAGCAAAGAAACATTGCAGCAATTAACTCCATCTTTAGCATTGAAAAATATTAAAGTTGTTAATGACATAAGCAAGGATCTTGTGGTATTTGCAGATAGGAATCTGCTAAATACAGTAATTAGTAATTTGGTTCAAAATGCAATCAAGTTTTCTGAGCGTGGTACTGAGATACGATTGGAATCTGTGAAGAAGGAATTACATATAGAAATATCAGTGATTGATCAAGGAGAAGGTATTGAGCCTGACTCACTTGAAAATTTGTTTTCAATAGATAAAAAAAACAATACTTTAGGCACAGAAGGCGAGCAGGGGACCGGATTGGGATTGATATTGTGCAAGGAATTTATTAATATAATGAACGGAGAGATATGGGTAGAAAGCAAGCCCGGGAAAGGCAGCAAGTTTACATTTACCTTGCTGAAAGGCTAATGAGTTAGTTTTTTGGTTATCCCCCTCTACCCCCCTTGCAAGCAAGGGGGGTATTCTTTTCTCTACCTTTAAAATAGCTAATTCCTAAAAGTTAATCTGCATCACGACTGGGCAGTGGTCAGAGCCGTCCTGTCCGGGCAATATCTTAACGCTAGTTAATTTATTCTTTAAATCTGCTGATACAAAGAAATAATCGAGTCGCCAGCCGATATTGTTTTCCCTTGCCCTGCCGCGTTGGCTCCACCAAGTATAATGCCCATTTTCCTTCTCAAATTCGCGAAATGAGTCAATTAATCCGATTTCAACAAACTTGTCGAGTTTTTGGCGCTCGATAGGAATAAAACCAGATGTGTTTATGTTTTCCTTAGGTCGAGCTAGATCGATTTCTTTGTGAGCGGTATTGAAATCGCCGGTAACGATAATTGACTCGCCGGATGCGATTTTTTTTGCGAAAATCTCTGATACTGAATCATAAAAGTCGAGCTTGTAATCGAGTCGCTCATTTTCAGCATATCCCTTGGGGAAATAAATATTAAACATAGTAAATGACTCATATTTTGCTTCGATAACGCGTCCTTCGACATCAAATCGCTCGATTCCAATACCATTAGTTATTTTCGATGGCTTCTTTTTTGAAAAAACAGCCACTCCGCTATACCCCTTTTTGCTTGTGGCACAGTTGTAATAACTTTCATATCCAGGGGGAGTTCGGAGTTCTTCTTTGATTTGTTCGAGGTCTGCCTTGATTTCCTGAAGACAAATAATATCTGGATTCTCTTGCTTGATAAAGTCAAAAAGAGTGTTTTTTTGAATTTTTTCGCCATATTTTGTCTTCGGATTTTGTCCGCTAACTGCGCGGTAGCCATTTATGTTCCAAGTGATAAATTTCATTAATAATCCATTAATGAGTGAATATAAAATAATTGCAAATAATAAAAGGGTATTAAGGCGTTGAATTCTTCTTTTTCCATTTCACATCATAGTAACCTGGGCGCTCTTGCAACACTCTCTTGTAAAACTCCTGGCTATAATAAGAGCTTTTTGGATGTCTGCCATGCTCGACATTTACGTCGTTGATAAATCCGTCGTTGTATTTCATTACCATATATCTCCAGAGCGATTTCCAACGTGTCATAACGAGTTCTGCCTGCGAACAAGAATAATCCGTTAAATATTCGACAGCAAGCTCACGGTTGGTTTTCATTAGCTCGGTTGCTGTTTTTTCCACTGCGGGTTGCAAGCTATGGAATTTGTTTTCAAACTCCGACTGGACAATTTGAATATCTTTAATAGCAAAAGAATACTTGGTGTAAGCAAGATTTGCAACAAGATTGAAGACCCAGAAAGCAGATTCCAACGAAAAATCGGCTATGCTATGTCCTATATATGATTCCGGTGGACGCGTCATACAGCAATAAAGTGGTATATAGACAGAAGAAAAGTTATCATCGACAGCATACCAAAAAACTCCACCAATCTCGTCAGGCATATTTTTGCGCATCTGCGAAACAAACGAAAAAGCGGTTTGTTGCGTGGAAATAGGCCTTTCCCAGCCATAGCTATTGACAGTATCGCCATCAATTTGCCATTCGAGCGGTTTCCATCGGCAGGGGTTGCCATAAGGTTCGGCGGCTAATCCTTTGGTCATATCGTAAGGTGTGCCGTCAAAATGGTCGCGGATAATGCTCATAACATCAGCAACTGAAAGCTTTTTATCCGGCTTTATGAATAATGGATATGGCTCGGCGCCTTCAACAGCACGCCAGTAATCATCTGAAAAATTCTGCGAAGGGGCTGCCTTTTTAAAAACAGTCCAAACACGTCCTTCGCAATAAAGCAAGCTCCCAGGATCAAGCGGGCAATAGGTATCTGCAAAGCTAAATTTGCCATTTCGCTCTTTGTATATACCTTTTTCTTTTGCAAAGGAAATAATGTCAGGTGCATATAAGCAATTCTCAGGGTCGTTCAATGGCACTTCGCGAATGCGAGCCTGATTGGCGTGTACGCAGATATAGCCTTCAGGAACACGTCGTGCGACCCAAATAGCTCCCTTATTTCCAGGTCCTTTTCCGATTATTTCAAATATCCAAGCTTCCTTTTTATCAGCAATGGAAATGGATTCACCGGTGCTATAATAGCCATATTTTGTTACCAAATCGACCATAACATCAATGCCCTCACGGGCTGTTTTGGCACGAAGCAGGGCAAGATACATCATCGAACCATAGTCGATTAAGCCTGTCGAGTCTCTTAAAAATTCGAGACCTGTGAAAGTAGTTTCGCCAACGGAAACCTGATGTTCGTTCATATTTCCTATTACACTATATGTATGAGCAACTTGCGGGATGCTTCCGAGCAGTTTTCCGCTATCCCATTCATAGATGTCGAGCATGGTACCGGGTCCATAATCCATATGAGTGTGGAATCGGAGCGGTTCCATAAAGCCGCCTGCGTCGGCGTGGTATGTTATCATTACAGAGCCATCGCTGGAGGCACCCGAAGAAACAAGCACGTTTGTACATCCGTTTGATGTATTGTATCCAAGCAATATTGCAAGGAATAAAGTGGCAAGTAATACGATTTTTTTCATTTTTCCCTAAGCTTTTATGAACAATTAATTATAAAAACCTTCAAGATAAGATAAAGTGAGGAATTAACAAAAAAAAATCGGAATGTTATAAAAAATTACTTGCAATGAATGATGCAAATCCATGCGCCTTTTATCTCTTTTTTCCAAGAATAAGAGACGACGGTGCCACTACCGGCAAGCTTGAGGTAACAACCAGCAGCTTGGACAATTGAAATTGCCCTCCGCGAAGACAAGCCTTTTAAATCAATTTGTTTAATATCTTCATACTTTGCATTGGGCTTTAGTGTTTTTACGTTGATTATTGCCGATTTCGCAATTTTTGTATATGGCGGAGGTGTCTGTGCGATGATAAGGCTTGGTTTTGAATGAGTTTGTATGTTTGATTTTAAACCGATTTTCTCAAGCAAAACAGTTGCTTCTATGCTGTTCATTCCTATCAGCGATGGAATAATCGAAGAATCTTTGGCAAAGCTATCAGCGTTGGGCAAAAAAGTAGTATTTTCAAAAAGATAAGGACATGTGCTGATCGCTTTCAGAGCTATGCGTTTGAAAACAGGAGCCGCCACAATGCCCCCGTAAATAGATGTTTTCGGGTTGTCTATGAGCACGAGAATAGTAATTTCAGGATTATCGGCAGGAAAAAAACCGACAAAAGAAGCAACATAAGCTCCTGAGCCATATTTACCATCAACGTATTTTCTTGATGTGCCGGTTTTCCCGGCTATTCGCAGCTTGTTGATTTTTGCTGCAGAAGCAGTACCGTGTTTGCCCTCGACCACTTTGCAAAGCATCGATGTAAGAGTATCTACAGTTTCCTTGCTAATGACTTTTCTGATAAATGTCGGCTTGAAAACTTGATCAATTTTACCCGATTCGTCATAAGTATTTTTCAAAATATATGGTTTCATTAATTTTCCACCATTTGCAACGGCACAATAAGCCATAGCAATCTGGAGCGGAGTAACTGCAAGCCCATAGCCATAACCCATAGTATATTTTGTTGTAGGATCGAAATCGGAAGCATTTTTTAATTTGCCTGGGACCTCGCCTGTTACGTCAAAACCGAGCTTATTACCAAAGCCAAAATCGCGAATGTATTTACGCAGAATGTTTTTCTCCAATTTGTTGGCAACAGTCGCAAAAACGACGTTGCTCGAGCGCTCCATTGCCTCTGCAAATGTAATTTTACCAACAGGATGGTCGTCGGTTATTGTGAAAGCGCCGATATTCAACTGACCCTGCTTTCCGTCAACAGTATCTACAGGGGTGATGGCTCCTTCCTCTAAGGCAGCAGCAGCAGTTATCATTTTAAAAGTCGAACCGGGTTCGTAAGTATCTGTAATTGCCCTTATCCGCATATTCTCGGTCGATTGCTGATAGACATTGTTAGGATCATAACTGGGATAAGAAGCCATAGCGAGTATCTCGCCTGTTTTTGGATTGATGGCAATAGCAGTACCTGAATTTGCTTTATTATCAAGGACACCAATTCTTAGTTCTTCCTCGACAATTCTTTGCAGTTCAATATCAATAGTTAGTGCAATAGAGGTTCCTGCATTATTAAGCTCCCAAAAGCTCTCAATTGTTGGTCGTCGTTTGCCATAAGCATCTTTAAGCATAATGATATTGATGCTATCTCCGCGTAAAAGCTTGTCATAAGTCTGTTCGATACCATTTCTGCCAATATTATCAATGTTAGTCGAGCCGATTATTTGTGCGCCTGCTTCTGGATAGAAATAATGTCTTTTTGGCTCGGGGAGTTTAATTAAACCTTGAACATTCAATGATACGAAAGCAGTATAATCTTCGATAGGCAAGGCTCTTTTCACCCAGACAAATTTAGATTTATTATTTAAAAATCTCGAATCGAACGCAGAATCACTAATACTAAAGTATTTTTTCAGTATTGCTTTGATAGTATCAGTTTTATTAGCTTTTCTCATCAATCCAGGTCTAATAGCAAAACTATAGCTATTAATCGTTGAAGAAAGTAAGCGCCCTTGGCTGTCGAAAATTTCGCCTCTTTTACCGCGAATTGTTACAGGTTTCTCCTGCTGTTCTTTGGCGATTTTCTGGTATTTGTCTGCATCAATAATCTGAACAATAAATAATTTAACTACAACAGCCATCAAACCAATGAATATGAGGGATATAATAGCGAGCAATTTCCAGAATTTTCTTTCTGAAGTTGAGCCTAATTCGTCATTTTGAGTAATATCGTTTTCTCGCATATTTTTAAGGTAATTGCTTTGGCGGCTCTGTTGGTTTTTCCATTTTAAACTTTTCGATAGCAATTTTGATAATTCTATCTGGAGATTGTAAACGATTAAGCTGAGTATTGAGTACTTCGTTTTCAAATCGCAAATCATTGTTTTGTTGCTCAAGAGAGCCAATCTCTATCAAGAGGGCATTGATTTTAACAACATTATAAACATAAACAGTTGTCATAGCCGCAAAAAAGAAAATCAATCCCAAGGCAATCCATCGATTGAATTTTGCAGTAATAATATTAGTATATTTCTGAAACGCCAAAATGATTATTTAAAAAAATATCAATAATTTTTTACAAATTAAAAAAAATTCTTGTAATTATGATTTTTTTAGATTAATTTGCATTTATAATTTTCTCGCCGTTCATTATTATTAGTTTATTAACTGAAAAGCGGCAAAAATTTCTCAAAAAAATTCACAATTATTTCGCTTACTTGCTTAATCTCATTGACACATTGTAATAAGTAACATTGTCGAAAAGTGTCCTTATAATCGAAATTCCACATCATATTTTCAAAAGTAAATAATATTTTAAAAAATAAATTATTAATATAAAAAATTATTGGAGTAAAACTATGGGAAAAAAGTTTGACAAGAACTCTGACAGGAAACACATTAGGAAATACGAAAAGAAGAAAGACTACAAACAAGAATATAGACAAGATATCAAGCCGGAAGATGTACCCGATTTGATTTTTGATGATGGCGATGTTGCTGCTGGGAACAATACTCCTGTTAGCTCTTCACCAGCCAACGGTGTCACTGCAAACGGCGCCCAAACGCCCACCCTTATTGATATTGCCGAGCTAAAAACCAAAAAAATTGCTGAGCTTACCACGTTGGCAAAGCAGCTTGGTATCGTCGATTTCCAACATTTAAGGAAGCAAGAGCTAATTGTAAGAATTGTTGAAGCTGAAGCATCAGCCGCCCCTAAAGAAAAGCAAATCGAAGGATTGATTGCTTCCGGTGGTGTCCTCGAAGTTCTTCCCGATGGATATGGTTTTCTTCGTTCAGTCAACTACAACTATCTGCCATCGCCAGACGATATCTATGTTTCGCCATCACAGATTAAGAAATTTGTGCTTAGAACTGGCGATACTGTTCGTGGTCAGGTTAGACCTCCAAAAGAAGGAGAGAGGTTTTTTGCTTTGTTGAAAGTGGATACAGTCAACTATGGACCGCCACAAGATATTCGCGAACGCACCATTTTCGACAACCTTACTCCGCTTTATCCAACAGAGAAACTCAATCTCGAGCTTAGCCCAAGCGAATATTCAATGCGTATTGTTAATATGCTATGTCCGGTTGGCAAAGGTCAGCGCGGGCTAATTGTGTCGCCGCCTAAATCTGGAAAGACAATTTTGCTGCAGCAGATGGCCAATGCCATAGCAAAAAATCAACCTGATGTGAAATTAATCGTATTGCTGATTGACGAACGCCCTGAAGAGGTAACAGATATGGAGCGATCTGTCAACGCGGAAGTTGTTTCATCGACTTTCGACGAGCCGCCGGATCGCCACGTACAAGTTGCCGATATGGTACTCGAAAAGGCAAAGCGCCTGGTCGAAGCAAAAATGGATGTTGTCATATTGCTCGATTCAATTACACGCCTGGCAAGGGCTCACAACACTGTTGTGCCTCATTCGGGCAAGATACTCTCCGGTGGAGTTGATGCTAATGCCTTGCACAAGCCGAAACGGTTTTTTGGTGCAGCAAGAAACGTCGAGGAAGGCGGTTCTCTTACAATTATTGCTACGGCTCTGATAGAGACCGGCAGCCGTATGGACGAAGTTATTTTTGAAGAGTTCAAAGGTACGGGTAATATGGAGCTTGTTCTCGACAGGCGACTTTCTGATAGAAGAGTTTATCCGGCAATGGACGTGAATCGCTCTGGCACCCGCCGCGAAGAACTGCTTATGAAATCCGACGAGCTAAACCGTATCTGGGTGCTTCGTAAAGTGCTGAACGAGTTTTCGCCCGTTGATGCAATGGAATTCTTGCTCAGTCGCTTGAAAGGAACGAAGACCAACAGAGATTTTATTCTTACTATGAATAGTTAGAAAAAGGGCAAGGCTGTCGGGCGAATACTACAACGTTAGACTGAGCCGATGTCTTTTCTTCCGATAGAGTAATATTCGAAGCCTAGTTGCTCCATTAAGTCGGGATTAAATAAGTTTCTTCCATCGAAAATGATAGGTTCTGCAAGCAATTCTCTGATTTTTTGCAAGTCAGGATTGCGAAATACATTCCATTCTGTTACGATAATCAATGCATCTGTTCCTGATAGACAATCAAGCGGATCGTCGGCATAAATGATTCTATTGCGAAAGCGAGCTTTGGTATTTTCGATAGCCTCAGGGTCATACACCTTCGCATAAGCACCATTCTCGAGGAAAAAATCTATGACGCGAAAAGCTGGTGCTTCGCGTATGTCGTCAGTATTTGGTTTGAAGGCAAGCCCCCAAATTGCAAATGTTTTCCCTTCGATATTGCCATTGTATCGGGAATATATCTTTTTGAGGAATCTTTCTTGTTGCTGCAAATTGACCTTCCAGGCAGCTTTGACCAGGCTAAGGGTAACGCCAACTTCTTCGGAACTATGGATAAGAGCGCGAACATCCTTTGGAAAACAGGAACCACCATACCCTAGTCCTGCAAAAAGAAAACGCTTGCCAATCCTTGAGTCCGAGCCGATACCTATCCGAATCTTTTCTATGTCAGCACCAACTTTTTCGCAATAAGCTGAAAGATCGTTCATATACGAGATTTTTATTGCAAGAAACGAATTAGCCGCATATTTTGTTACTTCTGCACTTTTTTCGTCCATTATTAATATCGGATTGCCACTGCGGACAAATGGCTTATAGAGGTTTTGCATAACATCTTTGGCATATTGACTGCTTGTGCCAATGACTACTCTTTCGGGTTTCATAGAGTCTTCAACAGCAAAACCTTCACGCAAAAACTCTGGATTGCTCACAACAAAGATATCTTTGTCAGGGATAATATCTGAGAAAATTTTTGTAACTTTTTCGGCAGTGCCGACAGGCACGGTGCTTTTGTTTACAATGATTTTTCTTTCGTTTATATCTTTTTCTTTTATTATGTTAGCGATATCTTTTGCCACGTCTAAAACATGGTGCAGATCAGCAGAGCCGTCCTCGTTTGGTGGTGTTGGCAGGCAAAGAAAAATGATTGAGGCATGTTCGACAGCAGCTGCGAGATTAGTCGAAAAGCGCAGGCGTCCGTCTTTGATATTCCTATTCATTATATAATCCAGACCGGGCTCGTAAATTGGTGTTTTGCCTTCATCAAGCATCATTATTTTCTTTTCGTTATTGTCAATGCAAAGCACCTTGTTGCCTGTGGCGGCAAAACTTGTTCCTGTTACCAAGCCAACGTAACCTGTTCCTATTATACTAATGCTATAAGACATATTTCTCCATATTTTTTTATTCGACTAGAACAGAAAAAGCAAATATAAGAAAAATAATTAAGGCAGAACACATAAAAGTTTCAAAATTACAATTATCAGGATAATAAAAATGGCAATATAGATGGCTGTTTTCATCAGTCGTTTAAATATGGAAAAGATTAAGGATAACACAAGAAATCCAAGTATTAATTTGATAATAATTGGCAATCCACCGAGAAAGGCAAATAATCCGGTAAACATTGCTAACTCAATCGGAAAGTAAAGGTGATAATGCCTTCCATCACTTTATCCACTTTCAATGGATTGAATTTCCAATTTCTCAAAGCTTCCATAGCTGATTTTTCCAGAGCGGGGTCGCCCTTCATCAATGGATACATTTCGATTACATTGCCTTCTTGCGAAACAGTAAATCGTATTTGGATTCTTGCATTATTTTGTGTATTAGGCGGGTATTTAGGCATAATTTTTCTAAGGACGACCCGATTGCCGCCGCCGCCCCAATCAATATCACCGAGTCCGAGTCCTTTGCCTGGTCCGAAGCCTTTCGACCCAAGCCCTGCATAATCAGGATCGCCATCTGGAGAGCCAATATCACGGGTACCTGTGCCGGACTTATTGCCATCGTTTTTTGTATCTCCCTTAAGAGCAGTTACTGGATTTAGCTTATTTGTAAGATTGATATCCTCTTCTGACGAAGAAGACGATTTTTGCGTTTTTGCAGCGATAGAGGCATCGTGCAGTTCGCTAAGTGGTTTTTGCCCTTTGTGCAATCTGCCTTCTTCAGAAAGATTTCCGGAACTTAGTCCTGTGCCGTCACCGGGGCCAAAATTAATTAGCTCTATTGGCATTGATTGCTTTACCATATATGAACTCTTAGGACCTTCGATATACATATATGGCATCATGAGCAGAACTAATGCCGTTATAATAATAGCTACACCGAAACCGCGGGCTGTATTTGTGTCCCAAGGTAATTTTATGTTTATCGGTGAGCTTTCGTCTTTAAATGGTGTGTACATAGTTTCCCCCGAAAATATTTATCGTACACGGTCAACCCAAGATTGAGAAAAGCCAAGCTTCATTGCTGCTTCGAAAGCCTCGTCCTTCGTGGTGAATGAACCGAATCTAACTCTATACCAGATTTTATCTCTAATTTTTTGAGTAGAGATAAAAGGATTATCTACATTTTTATTCTTTAATCGTTCGAGCCACATATTGGCATCTGATTCAGATGGCGATGCATAAACTTGAACAATATACATACCTTCCGATTGTTTAAACGATGATTCAGGCGCTTTAGTGTCTTTGTTTTCGGCAAAGTTTTCAACAGGTTTCGTCTTTTCAACGATTTTTGGTTGCGGAACAATTACTACGGGTTTTTGAATATTTTCTTTTGGTTTAGGAACTGGTTTTGGTGTAATATCAACAGTTTTTGGAGTTGTTGGTTTCTGTTTCTCAATAAATTCTGGTTCTGTTTTCTTTTCGATTTTTTTTGTTTCGGTATTAGCAGTGATTTTTTCTTCAATCGGTGGAGCCGGTTTTGGTGCTGTAGTTTGGGCTTTTGCTATTGTATCGTGCTTTGCTTCCTTGTGATCTAATTTCTTTTTTAAAGGGATATTTTTAGCAACGTGCCGAGAATCTTTCTTTAAAGTATCTGTTTTTGCTATGTTTTTCTTACTTTCAGGCGTATATAAATATGAATACAAACCAAATCCGATTAACCCTAAAAGAAGTAGGGAGGCAGCAATTAATCCAAAAATTAGCAAAGGTAATTTCCGTTTTTTTTCTTCGCTGACAGTTGTTTCTTTGGGTACTTTTCTTTCTTTATGGTCAATTGTAGGTACGGCAATAACTTCTTTTACAGGTTCTTTTCCGGGAGCTATGTCTTTCACGGGAATCTTTTCTTTGTTATCGGATTGTGCGCTATATTGAGAAGGATGCTCGGCAGAAATCAAGCTCAAATCAAATTCACTAGCTCCGTCAATATCGTCAATGGATTCAAAAGATTCGAGTTCTTTTTTTATTTCTTCATCTGTCTTTGGTTTAAAATCAACATTAGGCTTTGACGCCTGCAATTTTTCGCGTCTTTGTTTGCTTTCAGCAAGTTCCATATGGAGTAATTTCTTTAACTCGTCATCGACAAGATCTTCCATTTGCATTTCTTCTGTTGCCAACACGACAGGTTTGTCTTGTATTCGTGTGGGAATATCGTCGAAAATAGTGTTGTCAATGGCTAGAGTATCAAGTGATGTTTCATTCTGTGTAAATTCAAGTTCTGTTTCGTCAGGTATAGGTTCGCTTTCTTTAATCTCATTATCACTTTGGTCAAAATTTTCGTTTTCAAGAGGGAGCGATTCTTCTTTTTGAAGAGTATCCATTTCCTCAGAGATGGCATAAGAATTATCTTTTTCATCATCAAAAGAGTCCCAGGCAGAGCCAACATTGTCAGATTGATCATCAAAACTCTTATCAGCCGTTGTTATATCTTCTGCTGAATCGGCAGAAAAAACTTGGGTCTCTACATTGCTTTCACCCATATAAGTATTCAATGCTGCTTCGACATTGCCGCCGCTTGCCTGGATATCAGGAGGCATTTCGCCATAATAATCGTCGTCGGGACCGACCATAAAGCTATCGTCGTCGACAGCGCCTGCTTCGAAACCGCTTTGAAGCTCTTCTGGCTTCAGTTTGTTTTCGTCAAAGATTCCCATAATAATACTTTACATCAATTTACAGTATTTCTTAATAAAGTTTCCAATAATCAAAACTTCCAGAAAACGCCTGCAGATATATAAATGCTTCTTTCTTTGTAATAGTCCCATATATAAACATCGGAATTTAATAAATTATCTATGTTTAAGAACCCTTGCAAATCTTCAAAAATGTTATAATTAAACTTCAGCTTTACATCAATATAAGCATCGAGCGACTTTTTATTGTCTATATCTGCATATCTTTCTCCAACATAATCTAAACCAATAATTGTGCCAAAACTGTCAAACCACTGTCTTTTATATGAACTTGACAGTCTTAATTTTGGTTGATAAGGTCGGCTTTTGTTGTTGTCTGCCATATTGGTAAAATTGATAAAGATATTACAAACAATATTGTCAATCGTTGTCGCTTCGAACATCCCTTCGAAAATTATGCTTGCTTGGGTAACGCTCTGATAGCTGGTACGAAACACGGCACTATCGAGCGATACGAAAACAGGAGTGTCGTCCATTACGCCAAATTTTATTCCGCCGCTAAGCGATAAAACCTCGTTTGGATGATAATACAAAAAGCCCTTTAAAAGAAAAACATTATAAGGAAACTCAACGATGGAAGTTGTTGAAATATATGGATTGAACTGAGCATTATCATAATAAGAGTTTTTCTCGAGACCAGATAAAATGCCTGCATGGAAAGTAAAGTTGTGATCGAATCGGTATTCGAGCGAGCCTTCAGCTTTCAACCCACCTTTTGTAACGCCTGCCTGACTTTCTGATGCCTGCAAGCCAGCCATAGCCCGGACACTTAGATCTTTTCCAAAATCAAATGAGGCATTTACATTTGCTTGTGCGAACAAAACTCCTTTGCCCATAATAGAGCCAAAATTTATTTCTGCACTTGCACCGGCAAGGATACTACCGAAAGGTTTATTCACGTCAAGATAACCATAGAAACCATTGTCGAAGGCGTTTGATTTATTGCCTTGCAGCTTGTCGGATATTTGGAGAGTTCGGAAGCCAGCACCTGTGCTGAAACCATAGCCTTCGTATCTGCCATCGGAATCAACACTGAGCAATAATCTCGATTGATTTCTGGCAGCTGGATCTGATGCACCATAAAGATTATAGCTTTTTGTATCAAAAATTATCTTAGCTTTCGTATTGCTACCGCCGAAAACAAGATATTTATCAGGCGCAAGATAATCAGTAATCAACCTCAATCCAGCTTTGGAATAGTCGGAATTTTTCGCATCACCGTTGCTCGACTCAAACGATCCACTACCAAAAAACGAATATTCATCAAAGTTGCCGCTATATGAGGCTTCGAGTGATGGAGTAACAAACATACCAAATTCGCCCTTGACATACCCGGATTTTTTATTATAGCTTGCAAGCGAACGGGGAAATTTTTTCTGGGGCAGCAGGTCAGTTGGCTGTTTTCGTAATGGATTGAGCGAATCGAGTTCGTTTTTCGTCAATGGAACGGGCTTGTTCGGGTAAAGCTTCGAGCCGGAAGGCACATCGATTCGCTCTTTGCCCTCAATGATAAATTCCGGGAACTCAATAGGTCCGGTTTTTGTTTCTTCCTGAGCCATAATTGGCAGTCGTAGGAAAAAAAGCAATAATGCTAACAATAAATAATCTAATATTTTTTTCATCTTTTTCTTTCGAGATGTTTTAATCTTCTAGATGCTGTTATACCAAAATCGTCGTCGGGACGAAGAGCAATGATTTCGCGATAAATCTCCATTGCTGCAGCTGGATTTTCTTGTTTTTCGAGACATTCGCCCATACTGAGCAATGATAGCGAATACCAATCTTCGTAGCCAAGGAATCGCTCTTTGAGCAATTTAAATACTGATATTGCTTTCGTGCAACTGTCTTGTCTCATCCACAATTCGCCGATACGATACTGCGCTTCTGCGGCAATGAAAGGTGATTCGTTGCTGCGGACAAGTTTTTCAAAATAAACCATCGAGGAATCGTACTGACTCCTTGCCCGATAATGCATAGCAAGCCTATAATTGCTTTGGTCGGCATATTCGCTTTGAGGATATGTCCTTGCTGTATATCTGAAAATCGACAATGCCTTTGACGTATCGCCAAGACCAAGAGGAATCAAGGCTCGTTCGAAAGATGCTTGGGGAGCAATCTGATGCTCAGGATAATATTTTTCTATTGATAAAAACAATGAATCTGATTTTTCAATATTGCCCAAATCTTTTTGCATCAGTGCATTTTCTAGCATACTCAAAGGGGCGTAGTCGCTATCGGGATATTTTGCTCTTATTTCTTTGAATGTTGCTTCCGCCTTGTCTGGTTCGGCAAGTTTTATGTAACTTTTGCCTTTCCAAAACATTGCTTGAGGTATCTTATCGCTTTTGGGGAATTGTTTAATAAATCTTTCGTTTTCCTGGACTGCATCATTATAGCTTCTTCCGGAATAGAATAGTTCGATTTTTTTCAAGGCGAGATCTTCGGCAATCGGTGAGCTTGGATATGTATTAATAAGATTTTCGATGATTTCCATTGCTTTGTCTTTTTCGCCAAGGGCAAGATAACAAAAATGCACACCTTTCATTGCTTCAGGGGCAAATGGACTGCTTGGGAACATTTCGACAATGTTTTGGTAAGCATCGATGGCTTTGCGATAATCACCTTTATTGTAAAGAGCATCAGCTATTGAATAATAAGCTCTTACAACGAGTTCGCTTTTTGGATAAGCTTGAATTAAAAAATTGAAATTTTCAATTGCCTCGTCATATTTTCTTTGCTGAAAACGAATCCAGCCGATAAGATATATAGCATAAGGAGAATATGAAGATTGGCTGTAGTTCCTGACAAAACTCATTAGTTCTTCAATTGCCTGCTCGTAAGAGCCGAGCCGATAGAGGGCATGGCATAGCTGATAGGCGCTATACTGACCCTCGGGAGTGTTTGGAGCAAATCGGGCAGCTTTCCTATAAGCATCGGCGGCATTGCTAAAACGTTTCAGATAATAATAGCCATCTGCCTGGCGCGTCAGAACTTCGATTCCATATACAGATTTGGGGTATTCCTTGATTAATTTATCAAATATGGCAGATGATTTTTCAAAATCTTTTAAACGGAAATGCGACCAACCAAGAGAATAAAGTGTTTCTTCGTGCCTTTTGCTCTGTGGGAACATATTGAGAAGTTTATTGTATATTTCGATGGCATTTTGTAGCATGTTTGCTCGATAATAAGCCTCACCCTGCCAAAAAAGTGCCTCATCGACACGAGGGTCTTTCGAGTTTTCAGCAATAAATTCGGAAAGAATGGGTATTGCCTCCATATTGTTGTAACTTTTAACCAGGGCAATACCTTGCTTTAAGCGAGCCTCGGCAAGATACCATTCTTTATTGGGCATAAAAATCTCTGAACTTTTAAGTGCGAGGATTTCGGCGGCATTATATTGAGTAACAGCGTTAGCCCATTTCCTAAGCTCTACATAAGTAGCTCCCAACAAGATATTTACCCTGATAGATACCACAGCATCTCTTGCTTCCCGCTCGGCACGTTCGAGGGTTCTTGCTGCATTTTCAAAATCTTCATTTTCATAATAAAGCTGACCAAGTTCGAGCAATGCTAAACCTAGATAAGGATAAGTCGGCTGGACGGCAAGAGCCGAAAGCTCTTTTTTTGCCTGTTCCCGTTCGCCCATTCGCTTTAAGGCAACAGTGTGGAAAAGCTGAGCTAAGGAGTATTCTTTCGATTCGGAATCATTTTTTTGAATAATATCATCGTAATATGTAAGCGCTCTTTCGTTTTCACCGAGATTGAGACTAGCCCAACCTGCCCCGAGAAGAACAAAATCAGTAAAATCTGATTGATAATAAGTCTTAAGAAATGAATCGAAAATTGACAAGGCGCGATCGTATCTTTGTTCAAGATTGTTTGCTTCGCCGCTAAGATAATGTAGTTCCTCGGAAGCATCATCAGCAAAACTTTGGGGTTCGTAAAGCTTGCCCACCGAATCGTTTTCCATTATTTTGTCAAGGATATATTGCGTTTTTTCGATTAACACAAGAGCCTTCGCCGACTCCCGCAAAATCAAACGGTTGTTTACTTCACGAGTTCTGGCGGCTATATATACATTCGAGTATGGAAACAAGCCAACGCATTTTGAATAATATTCAATGGCTTTATCGTAACGACGGTTTAATTCCTCGAGCTGACCGAGCATAAAGAGGGCATCGTCGGCAAAGTCATCTTTGGGAAATTGTTCAAAACACTGCTTGAAAATCGGTTGTGATTCTTGATACTTACCTTGCTGAGTAAGGGAAATTGCCCGCCAAAACCAAGCTGTGGAAGAGTGTTTTAAATAAATGGAATCGTTGCGCAACTTAAAATTCTCTTCGGCTGCATTAGCAGCGATTTTAAAGAGCTCTTCAGCCCTATCGAACTTTTGCCAATTATAGGTCATAAATGCACGCATTAGCATTGCTGATGGCACTAAAGGCGAGTTTGCCCTTGTTCGTATGAAATTATCTAGCTGTTGGTCGGCTAAGGCATAGTTTCCCGAGGCTATGTCTATCTTAGCTTTTAAAAGAGCTGCTTTATCTGTGGCATTCGATTCGGGAAAATTCTTGATTACATCGCTCAATATGATCTCCGATTTTTGCAAGAGCATCATATCAAAAAACTTCTGCGAACAGAGGATTCCCCTTGAACCGTAGCCATAATCGGGCATTGTTATTTGCGCTTTGACGCTGGAAAAAGACAACATAACTACAAATAATACAACCCTAAGAAGCTTTAACTTCATAGTATTAACTATCCTTATAATTTTTTTTCTATTCTTTTTTGAAAATTAGTACTTTATGCTGTATATAAATATACGAAAAACAAACTATTAATACTAATAAAATATAAATTATTGAAAGAAATTTTATCATTTTGCAATACTGAATTTTTCATTATAATATTTATCAGCAATTCGAAAAACAGCATAATAATTGCCGGAAGAAACCCTGTTGCCATTGCTATCGGTCATATCCCAATCGAAATTGTAAATCCCTTCGTTTAAATTTGTTTTAAATACTGTTATCAGGAAATTACCTCGGACATCGAAAACAGACAACTCAACTTCAGATTCTTTATCAACTGAATAAGCAAACGAAACGAAATTGGTGGCTGGGTTGGGATATGCCATTAGCTTTTTCTCCCCTTTGTATTGAAGCAAAGGATTGATAAACACCGACGCAAAAGCTCCTTGACTCAGATTAAAAAAAGAGCCTGTCGGGACACTTTCCCGGCGGACAGATCGAAGCATATAAATGTTGTTTCCATAAGAAACATCATAATCTTTGTAGCTTTTTGCTTTTGTTATTTCTTCATTAATTCTTATGAACTTTTCATCGTAAGAGGAGGCTTTATAAATGTAATATCCTTCGTTGTTTTCGCTTGGCTCTTCCCAATTTAACTCGATATACTTTTGATTGTTTTCAAATTTTAATTCACTTTTAAAATTCGTTGGTTCAAGTGGATAATACATTTTTAAAGTAGGGTCGCCCATCAAATCAATATGTACCATTCTATAAGCATATTTTCCTGAGGAGGGATATTCCTGCCAGGAATTATTCTGCGATAGCCTGGTAGAATAGCCAATAGTTTCGCCCAAGCCAATGTGGTGCAAATGCCAAAAAGGTCTGCCCGACCAAATGCAACAAAGCACGGATGGATTCGAACCGATAGCGCAGCGCAAAAGATTGTCTTCGCTGTCCCAGTCGCCAAAATACGACCCGAAGAGTATATTAAAAACCGATTGAACGGGCTGAATGTTAAAACTTTCTGAATTGCAGACCCACGATGCTTGAGTATAATAGCCCGAGCCACTGCCATAAGCCCACAAGACACGTTTTTCTGGTGGAATTTCGAGGTATTTTGCGATATTTACGTTCTCTTTGCCAAACATTGCGGTAAAATCAGACCAAGCCATTGCAGAAAACGCCTCAGATGAATACATTCCAAAGTTATCGTCAATAATTGCTTCGCTTTTTGCAGTGATTATATTATGCCTGAAATTATAGTTTTTATTGAGATAATTCCTTAGAAGCCCGGTCTCGCTACTGTCCATAACCGGCAAATTAAAAAAGTCGATGCGCCCGGACTCTAAATTGACGTCAGCAGGCATCATTGTTTGATCGAATTTCCCATCGTGCGGGATATTTTTGTTCTCTTCTCTATCTGCGGTTCTTATATCGACAAGTGTATCAGTCCATTTATCCGAAAAAATTGTGTAGTAAGCATCGGCGGGCCAAGCGCCATAATGGTCTGGTTGGTGCCCGTCAGCTGCCATTTTCCCGGAATAAGGGACGGCTATCCTGCCAAAGAAAATTACTGTCCGCAAAGTATCGTTACGCTTTTTTAGCTCTTTTTGAACCTTATTGATAATTTCTTTTGTCTGCGTAACTGCTATTGAATTAAATTTTTCTGCACGTGGAGCATAACGTAGCGTTGCGAGCCAGCCATCGCCGCGCAAATCGCTTATAAATCTTTGAATTTCAAAATCTAATGCTTTTGCTTGAGTTTCATCGACAAGAAGAAGCAAATTGCCTCGATATTCTTCAGGAGACAGGTCAAATCCCACATTAACATATCCATAGCCGTCAAAATGTGTTGAATCCTTGCCATTAACGATGATTTTGAATATCCTATGGACTTGATATTCATAGTTTATACCTCTTTGAATGTTTTTATCGACAATACTATCTATTCCGGGAGCAAGTTTAGCTATTTGTTGCCATTTGGTTTCACCTTTTATTTTTCGTGCTATTTCATAACGATAATCTGCAGTATCTGGCACCCAGCGAAGTGTAACAGAAAGAGCAGACGAACTGTCTATTATTACATCAATTGGCACCGAATATTGTCTGACATTAGTATAATCTTTAAAGTTAATCTGTGCTTTTACACTGCCTAAAGAAAATATATGTAGAAAACCAAAAAGAAATAGATATATTAGATTCTTCAGCATCATCATAAGAAAAAATTTTTAAAATCATAGAGACAATAAGGAATTAGATTTAGTGTTGATGGTATTCTATAAAAAAAAGGATATTTAGATGTTTTTAAACGAAAGAAAGTAGAAAGCTTCCTTATTTATAAGGTGGTTGGGGGATAATCTCAGTAAGCAAAGAAATAGCTCTGTTCAATCCAAGACAAAACTATCAGTTTTAACGTACAATTATAGCAATTAATCAAGAAAAAAATCGTTTAAAGCAATATTAAAAATAAATATTTTTTTTTTATTATTTACTGGTAATACCGATGTTTAAGTATATATTTCCTTTCTTTCTGTTTACTTTCTTTATTGCGAAATCCCAAGAAGAAATAACAATTCCTGAACTAAAAAATCACATTAGCACTCTAGCCTCCGAAGAGTTCGAAGGGCGCTTGCCCGGCACAAAAGGTGATGTTCTCGCTTCAGAATATATCAAAGATGATTTCAAATTTAACGGCTTAAAATCCTTTTACGATGATTATTATCAACCTTTTCAAGTGCTAAAGCGGGCAGTTCCCGGCAAGAATAATCTTTTAAAATTTAATGGCAAGTCGATGGAATTAAATAAGGATTTTCTTCCTTACGCAATCTCCAGCGAAGGTGGTGGCACAGGAAATGTTGTTTTTGTTGGTTATGGCTTTAAAATAAACAAAGATAGCTTGCAATGGGACGATTATGCAGGCATAAATCCGGAAGGCAAATGGCTGTTTATGCTTCGTGGCGATCCCGAACCTGACAACCACGATAGTAAATTTTTGGAATATAGCGATATACACAATAAGGCACTAATAGCCAAAGATGCCAAGGCTTTGGGCATTCTTTTCGTATCTGGTCCATCGTTCGACAAAGACGATTCGCTTGCTTCCATTAATTCTGACAGGGTGCTTGCGGCGGCAGGCATTCCCATTCTTCATATAAAACGTGCTGTGGCTGATGAGATATTGAACTCGGCTGTGAATGCCGATGGGACAAAAGGAAATTCGAAAAAGAATATTGCCGATTTGGAAAAAGCTTTAAACGACAAGCGAAAGCCTGCTTCTTTCGAAACAAATGTCAAAGTTGAAGCTAACAGCAATCTCGAGCGGGAAATGGTTACGACAAAAAATGTTGTTGCTTATCTCAAAGGAAATAAAGAACCTGACAGCTATATCATTATTGGCGCCCATTACGACCATCTTGGCTATGGCGGCGAAGGTTCTGGCTCTCGCAATCCGGATACAATAGCCGTGCATTATGGAGCAGACGATAATGCTTCTGGTGTTGCTACTTTGTTGGAACTCGCCGAGAAATTTGCAGCAAATAAAACTATGTTAAAAAGAAGTATTATTTTTGTTGCATTTGGGGCAGAAGAAAAGGGTTTGCTTGGCTCGAGATATTTCGTTGATAGCTTGCCTGTTGCAAAAGAAAAGATTTATGCAATGATAAATATCGATATGGTTGGCAGATTAAGCAAAGACAGCGCACAGCTTAATGTGTATGGCTATGGCACTGCACAAGAATATGAATCGATTTTCAACGGTCTGAAGCATAATGATGGTTTAAAACTTAATTTTTTAAAAGAGGGTTACGGACCGTCTGACCATGCCAGTTTTTATTCGATAAACATACCGGTTTTGTTTTTTACAACAGGGGCGCATCCCGATTATCATCTGCCGCAAGATACCCCCGACAAGATTAACTACGAAGGACAAAAAACTGTTAGCGATTTCATTTATGATGTTGCACTCGAGCTCGATAAGCGAAATGGGCTACTTAGTTTCCAAGAAGCAGGACCAAAAGCAAGTTTTGGACATTACAGACGTTTCAAAGTTACACTTGGAATAATGCCTGATTTTACTAATATCCAAGAAAACGGGCTTGGCGTGGACGGTGTAAGAGAAGGCACACCTGCTGGTAACGGCGGAATGAAAAAAGGTGACATTATTACTGCCATCAACGGCAAACCTGTCGGCAATATCTATGAGTATATGTTTAGGTTGAAAGAACTTAAGCCCGGCGACACCATTACTGTCGATATAATCCGAAACAAGCAAAGAATGGTCTTGTTAATTCAGTTGTAAGAGCACATTTAATTTTCATTTTGTTCAAATTCCTCAAGCATATACCTGTCGGCAGTGTCTTCGCCAATAGTATCTAAAAAGCGGCTCGGCTTGGATAACACAACACCCTGCTCTCGGTCGTAAATATTGGTAGGATAAGTTATGTAAAGGCGTTCTTTTGCACGTGTGCAAGCAACATAAAACAATCGCCTTTCTTCTTCGAGAGTATCAATGCTTTCAGCGGATTTGCTAGCAGGAAACCTGCCGTCGAGCGCCCAAATGATGAGAACTACCTTCCATTCCAAACCTTTAGCAGAATGGATTGTGGAAATTGTTAAAAATTCTTCTTCTTTGCTTTCTTCTCCCAAATCGGCAACAGATTCAACAGGTGGTTCGATGGCCATATCATTTAAAAAATCGTTCATCGAGCGGTAGCGCTCGGCTATTTCCAAGAACATATTGAGGTCTTTCTGACGCTTTTGCCAATCATCGTATTTTTTTTCAAGCAACGGTTTGTAATATTCAAGCAGAATTTTAGCTTTTTCGGCAATGCTTTTTTTGCTGCTTTTGAGCGAGAAGAGCATATTGAACAAAGCGACAATCCTTTCGCGGTTCTTGGGAATAAGAGTGGCGTTGACGTTCCCGTCCAAACCAAGTTTTTTTTCGCTAATGGCATCTACTATTCGCATCGCTGTCCGCGAGCCAATGCCTTCGACAAGCAACAAAACTCTTGTCCAACTTATTGCATCATACTCATTATACATTATCTTGAAATATGATAGCAAATCTTTAATATGAGCAGTTTCCATAAACTTCATACCGCCAAATTTTCTATATGGAATATTTGCTTTCGAAAGCTCAATCTCGAGATCGAAAGAAAGAAAACCACTCCTAAACAGAACCGCAATGTCTTCGAGGTCAATGCTCTGTTCGCGAAGCTCGAGAATCTGCTGGACAACGAAAAGAGACTGTTGTTGTTCGTTCATAGCAGAGATTATCATTGGTTTTTCACCTGAAACTTTCCTCGTAAAAAGCTCTTTTTCATATTTATAAGCTGCCGATGCAATGATAAGATTTGTCATATCTAAAATGGGCTGAGTGCTGCGATAATTCTCTTCGATTCTGAATATCTTGCAAGTTTCGAAAGCATCGGGAAAAGTCATAATATTTAGAAAATCGGCGCCTCGAAACGAATAAATGCTCTGGGCATCATCGCCAACAGCCATAATGTTTTGATTATCACCGCCGAGATGCATAATAATTTCGTGTTGGAGCCGGTTCGTGTCTTGATATTCATCAACCATCACGTAGTTATACTTTTTGTTCAGTTCCTTGCGGATAGTATCATTGTTTTGCAACAAAGCAAGCAAGTTTACAAGCAAATCGTCGTAATCCATTAAATTATGTTGTTTTTTATAACTCTCATAATTTTTTAATAAAAGATTAATTTTATCGAATTCATCAAGAAAAAAAGGAAAATCTTTTTCAAGGACATCTTCCACAGCCACGCAGCGATTGACAGACAAGTTAAAAATACGAAGCAGCGTTTCTTTTCTTGGGAAGCGACGTTTAGTTTTATCAAATTTTAATCTAGTGCGAAGCAAGTTAAGAACATCGTGGCTATCAGATTGGTCGATTACATTAAATGTTGTTTCATACCCAAGGGCTTCCGCTTTGTTGCGAAGAGTTAGAAGTGCAAAAGAATGGAAAGTGCCGCCAGAAACACGTTCGCATCTGCCATCGAGCAAAATCGAGGCTCTGCGAAGCATTTCAGCAGATGCCTTGCGGGTGAAAGTAAGCAAAAGAATAGATTCGGGTGGCACTCCATCCTCGACAAGTCGGGCTAAACGATATATCAAAGTCCTTGTCTTGCCTGTTCCTGCACCTGCAATAACCAAAGAGGCACCATTAATATGCATCACTGCTTCATATTGTGCCGCATTCAAAGCGCTGGCATAATCAATTTTATACCCTATTCGCTTTATTTGCGGTTCACTTGCTTTTTTTAGTATGATTTTTTTCACTATTTATTGCTTTTATACTTCGATTAATAACTGAATTCCTTTTTAAACTATTAAAATATATAATTATTTTATAATATAATTCAAATAATTTTTTGAAAAAAATACCTTATAAGATAAGCTCGAATTTGGAATCTTTTTTGGGTATCAGTTGGATTTATGGAGGAGATTATTTTCATAAAATAATCGCAATTGTCGGGATGAGAGGATTAGGCATAAATCCTATTTCAATTTTCTTTGAAGTGTCAACTTCTTGAAGATTAATGATTCTCATTTTTGACACATCCTTAAATTTTTCTACATTAATTTAGAAGTCAGGAAACAGAAGACAGAAGAAAAGAGATTGAAGACAGGGTAAAGGAGACAGAAGGCAGAATCGTTGATATTGAATTTTATTTTCATTTTAATTCCTTTCATCATTATTCTGACTTCTGCTTCTGGCTTCTTATTTTTATACTCCAATACTACCTTCCTTTCCAAGGTATTTATTCAAATTAGGAAGGGTAATGCCAAGAGCCCTTGCAAAGTCAGTCTTGCTCTGAAAAAACTTGCTTATAAAGTATTCCAATCTTTCTTGCGGCGTATCCATAATCAATCACA